>JAOUNA010000248.1 GCA_029881215.1 Myxococcales bacterium
TTCGCAGCGGTGGGGACGGACCTCGTCGTCGCCGACGCCATGCTGGGCCCCTTGGCCGACAACGGCGGTCCCACCGACACCCATGATCTGCTGCCCGGCAGCCCGGCCATCGACACCGGGGACGACGCGAGCTGCCCCGCCACGGATCAGCGCGGCGAGGCGCGCCCCTTCGACGGCGATGGCGACGGAATAGCCCACTGCGACATCGGGGCGGTCGAATTCGTGCCCGAGCCTTCCGGCTGGCTGCTGCTCGCGTCGGGCGCAGGTGCACTCGTGGGGCTGCGGAGGGCGCGCCGGCGGAGGAGCGGAGACTAGCCGTCTCCGCAGCAAGTTCGATCTATCGCGTCGATTTCGGCGGGCTTTCGAGCATCTCGCGGAGCACGGGATAGCGGGCAGCCTCCGCGGTGGCCGCCGCACCATCAGAAGGGCTCGGCACGCGTCCTGGTTGCGCCCCACGCGCAGATACGACACTGCGAGCGTCGTGTTGGCGGCCTCGTGGTTCGGCTGCAGCGCGAGCGCCTCCTCGAGCATCGCGATGCCCTCGTCGACACGCTCCGCCTGCAGGTACTGCACGCCGAGGTTGAAGCGCGATTCGAAGTGGCTGGGCGACGCCTTCACGGCCTGTTCGAAGCGGGCGATGGCCACGTCCCGCTCCCCGCGCGCCAGGGATAGAGCGGCCAGGTCGTTGAGCGCCGAAACAGCCAAGGGGTGATCCGGCGCGCGCGCCAGCGCCGCCTCGTAGGAGCGCACCGCCTCGTCGAAACGTTGCTGCTGGCCATAGCTGACGCCGAGGTTGTAGCGGGCCTCGAACGAGTCGGGATCGAGTTCGAGGACCCGCACGAATGCGGACTCGGCCTCCGCATAGCGGCCACTGCGTTGCAGGCTGTCACCGAGAGCCAGGTAGAGGGCGGGCGTCGAGTCGTTCAGGGCGAGTGCCTCGCGATAGAGGCGGATCGATTCGTCGAGGTCGCCTCGCTCCCGTTTGAGCTCAGCCAGCTCGGCGAGCGCCCCGGTCGAGTTGGGATTGACGCGAAGCGCCCGCTCTCGGGCTCGCCCTGCGCGTAGCCCAGCGCCCCGAGTGCGGCGGCGTGCTCGGCGAGTGCCTCTGCGTCGTAGTCCTCGGTGTGTTCTCCACGTCGCGCGCGCGGCCGAGCAGGCGGCGCCGCCAGCTGGATGGATGCCGCAGCGCACGCCGTTCCAACGTGGAAGCGCCCGGAGCCTCTCGACTCCGGGCGCTTCGCGTCTTGGTAGCGGGGGAGGGATTCGAACCCCCGACCTCCGGGTTATGAGCCCGACGAGCTACCAGACTGCTCTACCCCGCAACGAACCGCGAGAACCTATATCGGGCCACGCTGTGGCTGTCAAATTGCCGGCGAAATGCGCACCGGCGAGGCTGCAGTGAGCTTATAACTCTCTGAAAATATGAGATAATCGACGTCGGCGGACCACTTGTAGACGTGGAGGATGCTGCATGCAGAAGCGATGGACGTCGACCAGGAACCAGAAGGCTCGGGCGCTGCCGCTGGCGGCGCTCCTGACGGGGCTGCTGGCGGCCCCGGGCGTGGGCGCCGAGATCTACGCGTGGCGCACCGAGGACGGGGGCTACGCGTACACGGACGACGCCGACCAGGTGCCGCCGCGCTACGCGGCGGAGGCCCAGGTGCGGGGCGAAGCGAGCCTGAACGACTATGAGCGCTACACGGCGACGGATCCCGCGGCGTCGAGCCGCTACGCGGATCGGATGGCCGCGCGGCTGCGCTACCTGCGCGCGCTGAACAGCGCGCCCGTGGCCGCGCCCGCGGCGCAGCGCTCGCGCGGGGTGCGCTCGATCGCGGTCGCCACGGGCAATCCGCAGGCGCCGACCGTCAACATCGAGTCGGAGCACAGCGGGGCGCCGATCGTCGTCGATCCCGTGTACACGATCGATCCCGGCAGCGCGGTCACGCGCCGCACGACGCTCGTCAGGCAGGGAGATCGCACGATCGCGGTCCTGAAGGGTCGCTCGCACGAGACCGATCTCGGCAGCGATGTCTACAAGACGAGCGAGCTCGGGCGCGACGAGTAAGCGCGCCGCTGCCAGGCGGAGCGTGGCGGCTAGCGCGGCGGCGTGGGCGCGCTCGGGCCATCCGGCTCGAGGCTGCTGACGGTGCGCTCGTACACGTAATCTTCGAGGCGCTGGGCGCTCAGGCGATCGAGCTTGAGGAAGCGCAGGCCTGCCCCCGGACGCGTGGTCGAGCTCTCGGCGCGCCGCCAGACCACCTTGGCGGTGGGCGACAGGGCGATCGAAAGATCGGGCAGCTGGAATTCGAGCTCGATCTCGGTCTCGGGCTCGAGCTTGAACTCGGCCTCGACGAACATGCCGCCGCGGGAGATGTTCTGCGCGCGTCCCCAGATCTCGCAATCGCGCAGGCCGAGTCGCACGTCGGTATCGATCGGCACGCGCACCAGACCGCGCACGGCGAGGCGCAGGAAGCGGTTCACGGCCTGGATCAGCATGAGCCGGCTCACCGGCTTCTCGATGACGTCGTCGGCGCCGGCGCGAACCGCGCGCTCGTGCTCTTCCGCTGCGTCGCGACCCGCCACCACGATGACGGGCGTCCTGCGCAGCGTGGGATCGGCCTTGATCTCGCGGCACAGCACCACCCCGCTCATGCCGGGCATGGCGTAGTCGGTGACCACCACGTCCGGCAGCTCGCGGCGCGCAATCTCGAGCGCCTCTCCGCCGCTGGCAGCGGTGAGCACGCGCCCGCTGCGCGCGAGGAAGAGCGACTCCAACTCGCGGAACATGGGCGCGTCGTCCACGATGAGGATCTTGCGCTTCATGATGAAATGTTCCGCGTCACACATGTCATAGTGTCGGGCCTAGAAGGGAAATCACGCTCTCGGAGAGATCCGATTGCACCCGCCACTCGCCCGAGAGCCCTCCCGCGCGCGTCCATTCCTGATGCTCGCGAAAGGACTTTTCCACCTGTTGCGCGTGCGCATAGCCGCGGTAGGTCACCGTGACAGCCGCCGTACCCTCGTCGAGCTCGAGCTCGCCGATCTCGTAATCGGTGATGCGAATGGCTTCGAAGAGGGGAGCAAGTTGTTCGAATTCGCGCTGGCGCTCGGGATCGATGTAGCCGCGCGCGCGGTCGAGATATCCCCAGCGAATCGCCTCGGTGTAGCGCTTCTGCGCCTGCGTGAGCGCGTCCTGGTGGCCGAGCGGATCGGTGAAGACGATGCAGCCCGCCAGCGCAAGCGGGAGCATCCCCAACCACACCGCGCGCGCGATTCCGAGACGCATACTCCGAGACCCTCCTTCGCCCAGCGGCAGAGTCGCCCGCAGGCCACCGCGGGGGCTGGGGTTTTTATCGGCGGATCGCAAGGAAGCCTGAGCCGCGTGTGATATGCTCGCGCCACTTCACTGCAACCACCTGCCACTAAAGGAGTTTTTGGCGCGTGCTGCTGGGCATCGACATCGGAGGCACCAAGCTTGCGCTCGCCATCGGGGACGACGACGGGCACATCGTGGCGCGGCGACGCCGACCGATGGCCCCGAGTGGCGACCCCATGCGCGACGTCGCGGCGCTCGCCGCCGACGCCCACCGCCTGCTGCGCGACGCGGGTGTGCGACCCGCGAACATCGCGTGCGTCGGCATCTCGGCACCGGGGCCCGTCGACGGCGACACGGGGCAGGTGCTGCACCCACCGAACCTTCCCGGCTGGCAAGACGTGCCCCTGGCGCGGCTCGTCGGCGAGGTGCTGCGCCGTCCCGCTTTTCTCGAGAACGACGCCAATGCGGCCGCCCTCGCCGAGTGGCGCTTCGGTGCGGGGCGCGGCTGCGAAGACATGGTGTATCTCACCATGTCGACGGGCGTCGGCGGGGGGCTGATCCTCGGCGGTCGCCTGTATCGCGGGCGCAGCGGACAGGCTGGCGA
>JAOUNA010000066.1 GCA_029881215.1 Myxococcales bacterium
GCGCCCAATCGTGCTAAGAACTGGACTCCTTCACCCGTTCCCACTCACGCGCGCCCACCCGATGCGGAAGAATGCGCCGCATTCTTCCGATGCCGAGGCGCACCCGACCCGAACGATGGAATCACAGAGACCGGAAGCCGCGATCGATCCTGCCGAGACAGGACTCAGACAGCATCACATGAAGACCTCCACCATCGTCTTCATGATCTTCTGTCTGTGCGCGGCGGGCGCCTACGGAATCGAAGAGATGATCCCGCAGGCCGGGCCGGGGCTCACGATCGTCATGCTGATCTCGCTGCCCTTCGTCTGGAGCATTCCGATGGGGCTGGTGGCCTCGGAGCTCGGCTCCGCCATTCCGCAGGAGGGCGGCTACTACAAGTGGGTGCAGCGCGCCTGCGGTGAGTTCTGGGGATTCCAGGCGGGCTGGTGGCGGACGATCTCGATCTATTTCGACAACACGATCTACGTCGTGCTCGCCGGATCCTATCTGGCGTCGGTCTTGCACTTCTCGGCCGTGCAGGAGTACGCCTTCAAGGCGGCGGTCGTCGTGTTCTTCACCTACATCAACATCCGGGGCATCAAGGACGTGGGGGTGGTCAGCACGGTCATCTCCGTCCTGGTCATGATTGCCTTCGGCCTGGTCGCCCTCGTCGGCTTCACGCACTGGCAGATGAATCCCTTCGTGCCCTTCATTCCCCCGGATCGGACGCTGCTGCAGAGCGTCGGCAGCGGCATCGCCATCGGCATGTGGATGTATTCGGGCTACGAGTCGATGTCGACGGTGGCGGGGGAGATCGAGAACCCGCAGGTCATCCCGAGAGCCACGCTGATCACCGTGCCCCTGATCATGGTGGTGTATCTGCTGCCGACGATCGGCGGGCTCGCCTCGCTCGGGCGCTGGAACGAGTGGGCGTCCGAAGGCGGCCTGTCCTACAGCGATGTCGTGACGCAGGTGGCACCGGCCTTCGGCGTCTTCTTCGTATTCGTCGCGGTGATCGCGCAGTTCTCCATCTTCAACACCTACATCGCATCCGGCTCCCGGGGATTCTTCGCGCTCGCCGACGACCATCTGGCGCCGAAGATCCTGGTGCGCTGCAGCGAGAAGCGCGGGGTTCCCTATGTCGCGGTGCTGTCCCTGGGGATCTTCAGCCTGATCGCCTGCATGTTTCCCTTTGGCGTGATCGTGGTCGTGGACATGATGCTGCTCATGTCCGCGTACGCGCTGATCTTCATCTCCGCCTGCATCCTGCGCGTTCGCGAGGGAGACCTGCCGAGGCCCTTCCGGGTTCCGTTCGGGACCAAGGGCTTCATCGCCATGTGCACCCCTCCACTCCTCGTCGCCTTCGTGGCGCTCTTCATCAACGGGACCGATTACTTCGTGGGCGGGATGATCGCCCTCGTCAGCGGTCCGGCCGTCTATATTTTCGTCAAGCGCAGGTACGGCGGTATGACGAGAAAGGACCCCGAGAACTACCCGATCAATCCCAGGACCGGACTCGGCGTCGGCGACCTGAGACGCATGGCGTGGATCTTCGCGGGCATGACGATCGTCGGGATTCTCGGCTCCTTCTTCCTGCCCTGGTACGACGATCCGCGCGCCTACGCGAGCTACGGGATCGAGGGAATCTTCGACACCCTGGTGCGCGCCATTCGCTGGGTGACGTTTGGCGTCGGCGTGTTGACGATCTTCCTGGCGATCGCGGCCCGGCGGGTCGAGCCGCGAGACGCCTAGCGCGCGCTGGTGCGCAGCCGCTGTCTACCAGATGCTTCCGAGCGCGACCGTGATGGCCTCGCCGCTGACACCGCTCGACTCCTCGGAGGCCAGGAAGGCGATGGTCTGGGCCACCTCTTCGGCGCTGGGGACGCGACCGGGTAGATACAGGGCCTCCCGTTCCTTCCAGATCTGCTCGCGCGTGACGCCGCGCTGCGCTGCTTCGGCATCCGCCGAACGTTCCGCCATCTCCGTGCGCACCCAGCCGGGCAGCACGGCGTTCGAGGTGATGCCGTAGGGGCCCGCGTCCTGGGCCACCGCTCGCATCAGGCCGAGCAGGCCGTGCTTCGAGCTGGTGTAGGCGCTGCCGGCGCGCTCGGCGACCACGCCGGACGTCGAGCTCGTGTAGACCAGGCGTCCGTAGCCGCGCTCGACCATGCCGGGCAGCACGCGCCGCGAGAGGTGGAAGGGGCCGTCCAGATTGATGCGCATCGTCTCGTCCCAGATCTCCGGATCCTGCTCCCAGATCAGTCGCTCGTGGGCCGAGCCGATGCCGTGGTTGCACACGAGAATCTCGACCGGGCCGAGCTGCTGCTCGGTCTCCGCCACCGCCCGCGCGCAGCCCTCGGGCGTGCCCAGATCCGCAACCGTGTACGCGAGGCCGAGCGCCGCCAGCTCGGATTCGCTGCGCGAGACCGCCAGCACGCGCGCGCCCCGCGCCGCCAGGAGCTCCGCGGTGGCGCGCCCGATCCCGCGTCCCGCGCCCGTCACCAGGGCGACGCGCTTCTCCACTCCCGCCATGCTCCGCACTCCTCCCGCGTATCCCGCGCGACGCGCGGGTGCGCTGAATCGACCTAGGCTCGGTGGAAGTCTACCGCGATCGGAGCGAGCGGTGTGTTGCCGAGAATCATGTCCGCGGCTCTTTCCGCGATCATCATGACGGGAGCGTAGATGTTCCCGTTGGTCACGTAGGGCATGACCGATGCGTCGACGACCCGAATGCCACCCAGACCGTGCACGCGCATCGTTTCCGGATCGACCACGGACATCGGGTCGCGCCCCATCTTGGCGGTGCACGACGGGTGCAGCGCGGTTTCGCCGTCGCGCGCCACCCAGCTCAGGATCTCTTCGTCGCTCTCGATCCCGGGTCCGGGAGAGAGCTCGCCGGCGTCGTAGGGCTCGAAGGCGGGCTGGCCGAGAATGTGGCGTGCGATCCGCACGGTCTCGATCCACTCGCGGCGGTCCTGCGCCGTGGAGAGGTAGTTGAAGCGCAGCGCCGGGTGCACGCGCGGATCCGTGGAGCGGATCTTGACCGAGCCCCGCGCGTCGGAGTTCATCGGTCCGACGTGCACCTGGTAGCCGTGTCCCCGGGCGGGCGCCGAGCCGTCGTAGCGGACGGCCACGGGCAGGAAGTGGAACATCAGGTTCGGGTACGCCACCTCGTCGTTGCTGCGCACGAAGCCGCCGGCTTCGAAGTGGTTGCTCATGCCCAGGCCCCTGCGCAGGAACAGCCACTGGAATCCGATGATGGGCCGGCGCCAGCGGGCCAGTCCCGGTGCGATCGAGACCGGCAGCTTGCTGGCGTGCTGGACGTAGACTTCCAGGTGGTCCTGGAGATTCTCTCCCACGCCCGGCAGGTCCGTCAGTGCCTGGATGCCGAGGGCGCGCAGCTCCGCGGCGTTGCCGACGCCGGAGAGCTGGAGCAGCTGCGGGGAGTTGATCGCGCCGCCGCACAGGATCACCTCGCCGGCGTTGACCGAAACCGCCTTGCGGCCGCGCGCGAAGTCGACGCCGACCGCGCGCTTGCCGTCGAATCGGATCCGGGTCGCCAGGGCGCGCGTGACGACCGTGAGGTTCGGGCGGTGCAGGACGGGGCGCAGATAGGCGACCGAGGCGCTGTGGCGCCGCCCGCGGCGGATGTTGCGGTCGAAGCGCGCGAAGCCCTCCTGGCGGTAGCCGTTCACGTCGTCCGTCAGGGGATAGCCGGCCTGCTGCACCGCCTCGAAGAACGCCCCGAACAGGGGGTTCTCGGCCGCGCCCCGCTCGAGCACCAGCGGACCGTCCTTGCCGCGGAAGTCATCGCTGCCCGCCGTGCACGTCTCCATGCGCTTGAAGTACGGCAGGCAGTGCGCGTAATCCCAGTGTTCCATGCCGGGGTCCGCCGCGAACTTGGCGTAATCCATCGGATTGCCCCGCTGGAAGATCATGCCGTTGATGCTCGACGAGCCGCCCAGCACCTTGCCGCGGGCGTGGTAGATGCGGCGTCCGTTCATGAACGGCTCGGGCTCGGACTGGTACCGCCAGTCGTAGAATCGGCTGCCGATCGGGAAGGGCAGGGCGGCGGGCATGTGGATGAACACGTCCCACTTGTAGTCGGGTCGCCCGGCCTCGAGCACCAGGACCCGCGTGGCGGGGTCTGCGCTCAGCCGGTTGGCGAGCACGCAGCCGGCGGATCCGCCGCCGACGATCACGTAATCGAAAGAACTTCTCATCATCGTGTCCTGCTCAATGGCTCGCGACCTTCTCCTGGCCTATCACCTGTGCGCCGGTTCGTGTGGGGAAGCGATGCAGACCATTCTGTCGATTGCCATCCTGGTGACCCTGTTCACGTCGCTCGTCATCGTGGTGCGCTGGGGAAACCTGGAGTGCCAGGGCGACATGCCCACCTCGCTGTTCACCTTCATCGCCATCCTCTTCACGACGGGTCTCGACGTCGGGCTGATCATGCTTCCCCTCACCGAATTTCCGGTCTACGCGCGGGAGGCGTCGTACCACTTCGCCAACCCGCTGGCGGTGGAGTTCGGCTTCTGGGGCTTCCTGGTCTGGGCCTTCTACTTCCTCACGACCTTCTACTTCTGTGTGATCGAGCCGCGCGCGCAGCTCTTCGAGATTCCCTCGGTCAAATTCATCAACAACATCGTCGTCATCGGCACCTGCGCCTTCACGGGCTTTCTGTTCTTCCGGTATTTGCCGAACTACGTGGACGGCATCCGCCCCGTGTTGCGCTACGGACTGGTTGGCGCGGCCGTGCTGTGCGCGGTCTTCTCCAGCACCGAGGTGAGCTACGTCCGGAAGCTCAGCGTCGCCTCCACCTGGCTGTTCTTCGGGCTGATCGGGGCCATGTGGCTCGCGACCGGCATGGGCATCACCGGCTTCGCCTCCAGCGCCGTGAAGATCGGCGCGTACTTCACGCACCTCCATCACTTCGTCGCACCGATCACCGACTACCATGCGTTCTATCTCTTCTGGTGGTTTTCCTGGAGCATCATGATCGGCCAGTTCGTCTCCCGCTTCGTGGGCGGTCTGAAGACCTGGCAGCTCCTGGCAGCGCTTCTGGTGATTCCGTCGATTCCCATCGCGGTCTGGTTCTCGGTTCTCTATTACTATTTCGCCAACGGCATCGAGGTGGTCGGTTTCTTCAAGTTGCCGATGGTCTTCGTCGGCGTGATCTTCGTGATCAACTCGCTGGATTCGCTGATTCGCCTCTACAGCGTCAATCTGGGTCTCACCGTCGAGCGCTACGGCAGGCGCAACTACATCGTCGGCCATTGGACTGCGCTCTTCGGTCTGATTCTCCTGTACCAGTTCACGCCGTTGCGCATCGAGTGGATCGGACTGATGGTGATCGGCTTGTACGTCGTCATCTATGCGCTCCTCTTCGCGCGGCGTCGCGCCCTGCTTGCTCGGGAAGTCTGATCGCTCGGCCCCCCGATCCCTCCCCGCGTCACGTGGGCATCGACGGGGGAAGCGGGCCCACGCTGGCTTCCCCCTCTCCCAGCCACGCGTCGAAGAGCTTGTAGCCGAGCGCCAGCATCACGGCGCCGAGGAACAGGCCGATGATGCCATCGAGCACGAAGCCTCCGATGGCGCCCATGAAGATCACCAGCATGGGGACGTCGACCCCGCGCCCCAGCAAGAGGGGCTTGAGGAAATTGTCGCTCAGTCCCACCAACACGCTCCAGATCGCGAACACGGTGGCCACCAGCGTCGAGCTCGTCGAGAACACGTAGACGATGATCGGCCCCAGCACGAGCAGGGAGGGCAGCTGCACCACGGCCAGCAGCAGCACGAGCAGCGCCCACAGGCCGGCGGCCGGCACGCCCACCGCGAGCAGGCCGATGCCGGCGAGCAGCGATTGGATCAGCGCGACACCCAGAATGCCTCGCGTCACACTCTGCACGATGGCTGCGGCGAGGGTGGTGAGGTCCGCCCCTCGATCTCCGGCGATCCGTTGTGCGATCGCGATTGCGCTCGCTGCGGCGCGTGGGCCGTTTGCGAGGAACACGCCCGCAATGACGATCGAGAGGATGAACATGAGGATGCCCACGCCGGTCGTGGCGACCGAGGTCAGCAGCCAGCGCCCGATGGCTTTGAGCTGGGGCGCGATCTGAGCCAGCGCGACTTCGAGATTCGCCGAGGCCCCGGTCCACTCCGCGTACAGCCTCTCGCCAATGATGGGCCACTCCGCAACGGACGCCGGCGGCGGCGGCACCGCGACAGAGCCCGCCCGGAGATCGCCGGAGAGACTGGCGGCCGTATCCACCAGGCTCACCGTCAGTGCGACGGTGGGAGCCGTGAGAAGCAAGAGCGCGGCCAGCACCAGCAGCCCGGCGGCGAGCTTGGGGCGTCCGCCGAGCGCGCGCTCCATGCGCACGTACAGGGGCTGGACGGCGACTGCGAGGACGATTCCCCAGAGGATGCAGTGGATGAAGGGGCCCATGATCTTTAGGCACCCGTACACGAGCACTGCAACCAGGCCCACGCGAAGGCCCACTTCGATCGTACGGCTCGTCAGCGCGCGGTCCTCGACGGACGCTTGGGTCGGTGCCATGGTGTCCTCCCCTTCTCACGCCGCTTCGCATGGGGCGCATCGGATCACGAGTGTCAGCAAGCGATCGCGGAGCGCGGTGCAGGCGCGGTCCGAGAGCTGGCTCGGGTTGGCGGCAGCGGGCTGGGCGCCGGTCTGTTCTTGCACTGCAGTTGGGTCTCTGATATATCAGATGTCGATTAGTAGCATCCTAGCACGCCTGGGCCTGGCAGACAGGGCAGCGCGGGAGGACGCGGATGATCACGCTGCCGGGCAGCGCCCGGGCCGTGGCGCCCGGCGCCGGGATTGCAGCTGGGAATCTCGAGCGAGGCTCTCGGAGGGTCCGGTCCGCTGACCTTCGGTCGAGTGGGGGGCGCGCGGGCTGGAGGTCGACGTGAGCGAGGTGCGCAGGACGCGCGCGCCCGGCGGCGGCCGCGCGGCGCGCCGCGCGGCCCGCGCGCGCCCGGCCGTCTCGGCCGTGCCCTATCTGACCCGGCAGATCCCCGTCTACGAGGTGCTCGGCGCCGAGGGTCTCGAGATCATCGAGAACAACGCGGAGATCATCCTCGAGGAGACGGGCATCGAGTTTCGCGACGACGCCGAAGCCCTGGCGCTCTGGAAGCAGGCCGGCGCCGACGTCGACGGCTGCCGCGTGCGCTTTCCGCGCGGGCTGTGCCGCGCGCTGATCCAGGCGTCTGCCCCCGCCGAGTTCGTGCAGCACGCGCGCAATCCCGCGCGCAGCGTGAAGCTCGGCGGAGCGCACACGGTGTTCGCGCCGGCCTACGGCTCGCCTTTCGTGCGCAGCCTCGACGAGGGGCGCCGCTACGCCACCCTCGAGGACTTTCGCAGCTTCGCGAAGCTCACCTACATGGCGCCGGCGCTGCACCACGCGGGAGGCACGCTGTGCGAGCCGGTGGACCTGCCTGTCGACACGCGCCATCTCGACATGATCTACACTCATCTACGTTACTCCGACAAGCCCTTCATGGGCTCGGTCACGGCCCCTGAGCGCGCCGAGGACACGGTGGCGATGGCGCAGCTCGTCTTCGGAGACGCGTTCGTCGAGCAGAACGTGGTCGTCACCAGCCTGGTGAACGCCAACTCGCCGATGACCTGGGACGCCACCATGCTCGGCGCGCTCCGGGTCTACGCCCGGCACAATCAGGCGGTGATCGTCACGCCCTTCCTGCTGGCCGGGGCGATGTCGCCGGTGACGGCGGCCGGCACCTGCGCCCAGCTGCTCGCCGAGGCGCTGGCCGGCATGGCCTTCGCGCAGCTCGTGCGCCCCGGCGCGCCGGTGATCTTCGGCGCCTTTGCGAGCTCGATCTCGATGCAGTCGGGCGCTCCCACCTTCGGCACGCCCGAGCCGCAGCTGGTGCAGTACGTGGCCGCCGCGCTGGCGCGCCGGCTCGGCGTGCCCTTCCGCAGCGGCGGGGGGCTGTGCGCCTCGAAGATCCCGGACGCCCAGGCCGCCTACGAATCCGCCAACACCCTGCAGCACGGTCTGCTGGCGGGCGTGAACTTCATGCTGCATGCGGCCGGCTGGCTGGAGGGCGGTCTGACCATGGGGTACGAGAAGTTCGTGCTCGACGCCGACCAGGTGGGCATGCTGCAGGTCTTCGCGGCCGGCGTGGACCTGAGCGAGAACGGCCAGGCGATGGACGCCATCCGCGAGGTCGGGCCCGGCGCCCACTTCCTCGGCTGCGCTCACACCCAGGCGAACTTCGAGGACGCCTTCTACCGCTCGAGCATCGCGGACAACAACAGCTTCGAGCAGTGGCAGGCCGAGGGCGCCCTGGATGCCGCGCAGCGCGCGAACGCCGTGTGGAAGCGTTTGCTCGCCCAGTACGAGGCGCCCGCCATCGATCCGGGTGTGGACGAGGCGCTGCTCGACTTCGTGGCCCGGCGCAAAGCAGGATGAGCTTCAGCGCGATCGTCGCGCGCGGGGAGGAGGGACGCCGATGCGCCTGCGCGATCTGACCTCCATGCTCATGTTGATGCTGCCCGTCGCGGCCGCCAGCCCGGCCGCCCGCGCGAGCTACGCCTTCTACGTCGGCAAGAACCTGACGGAAGCCGGCGTCGTGATGGTGGGCGGCTCGGGGGAGGAGGTCTCCAGCCATTGGCTGGAGATCGTTCCCGCGCGGGATCACCCCGCCGGAGCGACGGTCGTGGTAGGGGTCACCGCCGCGGCCGGCATTCCGGGCGCGCTCAGCGAGATTCCCCAGGTGCGGCACACGGCCCGCTATCTCTCGATGTCCTACACCGAGTACGAGGGGTTTCCGGCGCCGTTGACCAACGGCGGTGTGAACGAGCATCTGGTGGCGGTGCGCGACGTCTGGGCGCCCAGCCGCGACGAGCTGCTCGCGATGACCCCGACACCCCAGCGCGGTCCGCAGTACAGCGATCTCGCCCGGCTCGTGCTGGAGCGGGCGAAGACGGCCCGCGAGGGCGTCGAGCTCATCGGCGCGCTGATCGCGAAGTACGGATATTCGACCTACGGCGGCAACACGCACATGATCGCGGACCCGACGGAGGGATGGGTCGTCTGGGAGTTCGCCGGCGGCGCGGGGCTGTGGGCAGCCGAGCGGCTCGGTCCCGACGCGATTCGCGTGCTGTATCCGGGCTACATCGAGGAGTTCCCGAGCGACTTCCGCAAGAACCCCGACTTCATGGGGTCCGACAACATCGTCCAGTTTGCCATCGAGCAGGGATGGTACGACCCGAAGAGCGGCGAGCCCTTCAACGTCTTCGAGGTCTACGGAAATCAGCGTGCAACGGCGCGCGAGGGTGGCTTCGCGTACATGAGCCAGGCGGCCCTCGAGGCCGCGGTCCGCGACATGGCTCCCGTCAGCGAGCGGGATCTGATGGATCGGCTGCGCGACAAGCGCATCACCGACGATCACGCCGGCTACGGGCAGGTGGTCAGCCTGCGCCCCGGGCTCGACGCCGATCTGATTCGGATCTGGGTCGCGCCGACCGGATCCGTGGCGGCGCCCTTCATTCCGTGGTGGCTGGGTGTGCAGCAGATTCCCGTGGAGTTCGGCGCGCACCGCTACCTCACCGCGGGGTCGTCCTCGACCTTCTTGAACAACGACTTCCAGCTTCAGGAAGCGAGCGATTTCGCCGGCAGGCGTTTCAAGCAGGTCCTGTACTACATGTGCGAGAAGCCGGCCGTCTACCATCCGGCCGTGACCGAGATGCTCGAGGGATTCGAGCGGGCGAGCATGGCGGATCTTCCCTGGATCGAACGCTCGGCCCAGACGTTGATCCACAAGGGACAGCGCGAAGACGCGCGTCGCCTGCTCACCTTCTACTCCCAGACCCGCGCGCGCGATGCCATGCAGCTCGGCAGCGCCCTGGTCGGCTGGCTGCGCGCGTCGGCGGAGCTGGTGACGGGCGTGCGCCGGCCGACGCAGCCGGGGCCGGAGATCAGCCGGGGGAAGGGCCTGGTCACCTGCCTCGAGGGGATCGATCCCGATACGCCGGCCGACGCGCAGTGAGATCCACGGCTGCACGACTGGGGCGGTTCGCGTCGGGTCGGGCGCGCCGGGCGCCGCGCGCTAGGGCGTCGCTGTTCTCGGAATCACCGGCAGCAGCAGGCGGGACGGATGCTCCGCGTCGTGGTGGATGCGGACGCGGACCGGCACCAGATGCGTCGCCGTGGCAATCTCCTCGCCCGTGTTCGGATTCGGGTCGAAGTGGGGCGCCCGGCTGCTGCTGATCTGGAAGCGGATCCGGTGGCCCTTCTTGAAGACGTTCGAGGTGAGCATGTCGCCGATGCGCACCGCGACGATGCGGCCGGGCTCCATCAAGATCTGGCGGTCCAGTCCTTCCCGATAGCGCAGGCGCAGGTAGCCGGCCTCGGGTCCGTTGATCGCGTAGGACGTGCCGTCGGGATGCACGTCGCTGACGCGCACGGCGAGGTCGGTGTCCGGCCGATCGGTCGAGACGAAGAGCTCGGCGATCATCTCTCCCGTGACTTCGAGATCGCGCTCGAGCGGCTCCGCGGTGTAGACGAGCACGTCGTCGCGCGACTCGAAGGCGGACTGGGGCAAGGCTCCGGAGCGCTCGAAGTCCTCGTCCCAGACGGGACGGCTCGGATCGAAGACGTAGGCGTCCCCGGTCTCGCCCGCGGGCGGCAGCTCGCTCGAGAGCCGGCCGTCGCCGGCGACCGCCGCCGCGCTCCCGCCCCCGCGCAGGTAGAGTGAGCGCGACTGCGCCCGGGCGGGCGGCCACTCGTTCTCGTCGCGCCAGACGTTGTCGCCCATCACGAAGAGCCGAACCGGCGGCTCTCGATCGATGCCGTTGTCCACCTCCTTGAGGCGCGCGTCGAACCAGCGCAGCAGGAACGCGTCGAAGTCCAGCCCGGCGTTCGGGCCGAAGTCGAGGGCGCCGAACTGCGTCTTCGTGACCTCGATGCTGCTGTGTGTCCACGGCCCGATCATCAGCTTGGTGTGTTCGCGTGCCTCGCGCGTCGCCGCCTCGCTGCGCATGCCGCGGAAGCCTCGCGTCGCACCGACGGGGCCGTAGTTGTTGTCGTACCAGCCCGTGACCAGAAGCACCGGCACGCGCATGCGCCGGAAGTCGCGCTCCACGTCTGCGAATCGCCACCACGCCGAATCATCCGGGTGGCTCGCCCACTCGTAGTAGTAGGGCGCCCAGCGCCGCAGCAGCGCCGGCCCGAGCAGGGGGCGCTGCATGTAGACCCCGCGGCGCTGCGCGACCCACTCCGCGTACGCCGCCTCCACATCCCAGGGGCCCGACGCGTCGCCGGCGCGGCGGCGCAGATCCGGCAGGATCAGCGGCACGAACCAGTCGAACCAGGTCTGGTTGAAGGCGCCGCCCTGGAAGAAGAAGTGGTGGCTCGAGGTGGGCGTCATCGTGGGCACGGCGGTCGCGTAGTGCGGCGGGCTCTGCGAGAGCGCCAGCCACTGCACGTAGCCCGGATAGGACTGACCGTAGGAGCCCACCCGCCCGCTGCTGCGCGGATGCGCAGCGACCCACTCGATGACGTCGAACCCGTCGATCTTCTCGTTGCGGTACGCCTCGAACGCGCCGTCCGAGCTGTAGCGGCCGCGCACGTCGACCAGGAAGACGAGGTAGCCGCGCCGCGCCGCGTTGCGCGGAAATGCCGACTCCGCCGCCTCCTCTTCCTGGCCGTAGGGTGTGCGGTACACGATCGCCGGAAAGCGCCCCGGCGCGTCGGGTCGGAACAGGGTCGCGCGCAGCGTCACGCCGTCGCGCATCGGAATCTCGACCCGCCGCTCGATCGCGATGTTCGGAAACCACGCCGACGCCTCGGCGCCGTGCTCTTCCAGCATCGCGGGGTTCGCGGCGACTGCGCCTGGCATCACGGCCTGGAGCAGGAGCGCCGCGAGCCAGGACGCCGACGATCGCCGCATGGCCGCATCCTAGAGCGGTTGCCGCGCCGACTCCAGTCGGATCGCATCCCCCGCGCTCCGCTGGAAACGCTTGTCTCAGTTGAAGTCGCGCGGGATGCTCTCCGCCCAGGTGCGTTCCCGGATCAGCTCGCCGTTCTCGCGGATCGTGCGCCGGATGGTCACGTGGAAGTCCTTCTCGTCCGAGCGGACGTCGATGGTCGAGACGAACTCCAGCGTGCGGTCGTCGATGACGATGCGCCGGCCCCCCTCACCCGAGAATCGCGACGCCGCGGGGCGCAGGTCGTGGGTCTCGTAGGCGTTGCGCTCCCAGGTCTGGATCCGGCGGCCGCGATTCTCGAAGTCTGCGTGCCCCTTCCACTCGAGGCTCGCGGTGCCGTTCACCAGGTCGCGCGTCCAGACGTAGTGGCCCTGCGGCCACGGCACGCTCTCGAAATAGCGGCCCTCCGTCGGAGCATCCCGCGGCTCGGGCGGGCGGAACGGCGGCGCCGGGCGCTCGACAGCGGGGATCACGGGAAGATCGATACGCGACTGCTCGACGCCGAGGTGCAGCGCCGTCGTCATCGGGTGGGGCGTCGGCCAGATCATCGGGAACAGGGCGTTCGAGATCGCGAGGCGCACGCGGTGGCCCGGCTGGAAGGTCCAGGTGGTGAAGTGCAGGTCGAACTCGAGGTCGTAGACCGCGCCGGGCGCGAGCGCCTCGGGCTCGAGACGCGAGCGGCGCTGCGAACCGTTCAGCAGCTTCCCCGTCACCAGCGACACGGTGCCATCCGGCTGCACATCCTCGAGGCGCGCGACCCAGTGCGCGAGGGGCGCATCGGCGGACACGCGCAGGTACACGCGCGGGAAGCCGGCGATCTCGAATGGCTGCGTGACGATGTCGCTGTCGAAGACGAGGCTGCCGGCGTCGTCCGGTCGCATGTCGCCGGTGGGCTCGCCCCACCAGAGGCCGGTGGCGATGCCGTAGCTCGGGACGTAGCGCAGCAACGCGATGCTCGGCGCCGCGGCTTTCGCCTCGCGGGCCGCGGCGCCGGCGCGCGCTTCGAGCCGCCGCCCCTCGACGGGATAGAAGGATCGAAAGCTCGCGCCCGGAATCGGCCACTCGGCGTGGATCCAGTGGCCCGGCGTGGTCTGCAGATTCCGGTCGGGCCCGTGTCCTTCGCGGATGAACAGCGCCAGTCGAGGCTCTTCCATCATTCCGGTGTCGCGGTCCTTGAGCCAGTGATCCCACCAGCGGACCGCCTCGTGCCGCCACTCGTAGTTCGGTCCGGGCACGCCGTCGTCCGGCCAGTCGTGCTTGTAGGGGCCGATGGCGGCGCGCACGGGAGCCTTCAGGTACGCGAGCATGCGCGGCACGCTGTCGCGATAGCCGTCGAGCAGTCCGCCGATCAGATACACCGGGATCTGGATCCGGTCGGTGTGCCAGCGCAGCGAGTTCTTGCGCCAGAACTCCCCGTCGCGCTGGTGCTTCGCGTAGCTCAGGAACCAGGGGGGCTGATCGAAGCGGTTGCGAAAGTAGGCATCGTCCAGCCGGTAGTCCGGGGTCTGCGCGATGGTGTTCTCGTTGTCCATGAACGGGATGAACTGGTCGAGGTGGAAGGCGCCGTCCATGTGGTGCACGTCGTCCGGAAACAGATCGTCGGTCGCCTCCGTGGCGAGGATCGCCGCGAGGGCCGGGGGGCGCCGCATCGCGACCTGGATCGAGTTGAAGCCGCCCCATGACTTGCCCCACATGCCGACGCGTCCGTTCGCGCCCTGCATCTCGGAGAGCAGTCGGATGACTTCGACGGCATCGTCGAGCTCCTGCTCCGAGTACTCGCGAGGCGGCAGCACGCCCTCCGACGAGCCGGTGCCGCGCACGTCCACCGTCGCCGTGATGTAGCCGCGCCGCGCGAAGTAGGTCGGGCCGGCATCGGGATACTCGTCCTTGCGGTAGGGATAGAGGTCGAGGAGCACGGGAAAGGTCTCGCCCGGACTGCGCGGGCGGGGCTTCAGGAACGTGACCGAGAGCCGCACGCCGTCCGGCATCGGCAGCCAGTCTCTTGCCACGCTGAACTCGTAGACCGGCGGAGAGGCCTCGACGCGTCCCGAGGCACTCGAGGGGGCTGCGGCGCAGGCCAGCGCGATCGCGACGCGCGCGATCCCGAGCGCGCGCGCGTCTGCCGCGCCTCGCAGCGCTCGACCGCACCTGGAGATCGCGGTGGTGGTGCGCGCAAGCTTCATCGGATCGCGGCAGCAGCATACGCCAGCGGCGGCACCGAAGCCCGTGGATTCACGCCGGGCGTCCCGTCGCGCGAAGCCGCCGGATCCGGATCGCGCCCCAGACGCCTCGTGGTCTGGAGTATGATGGCGCGGTCACTCCCGGGTGCATCCCGGATGTTCCGAGGGAAGCTCCGAGCGGAGGTGTGGTGCCGATGCGCCATCGACAGGGCAGGACCGCCGGGCCTCGCGGCGCGTTGCTGGCTGCGCTGATCGGCTTCGCCCCCGCGGCGGGCGTCGCGGCGGACGATCCCGCGAGCGACGGCCCGTTCGATCCGAGACGGCCTGTCGCTGCCGAGCTGCAGATGAGTGTTCGCGACGGCTTCACGCTGGCGGCGGTGGGCGATTGCATCCTCTCGCGCCCGCTG
>JAOUNA010000067.1 GCA_029881215.1 Myxococcales bacterium
AGCTTCCTCCGCCCACCGACGAGAAAGTACCTATCGCCCTGTTGGAAATTCCACCACTGATCGACGACAACGGGCCGCTCACGCGGTTCCTACGACCCGTTACAAACCCACCAAAGCTCGAGTATCCGTGCTCTGGTCCGATCACCAGGTTATGCGACCCGGTGCGGAGGAAGGGGAAGACGGACTGATCCGGTTCGTTGTAGCCCACCACGAGGTTCCCCAGACCAGTGAGGTTTTCGCAATGCGAATCGTCGACCGCGCACCCATCATCGGTACTTCCTGAACCGCTGCGCACGTGGACGTTGGCTCCTTCGATGATCCAGTGAGGCCCAGCGAGGCGGTCGATCGGCCCGGCCTCGACCCGTACGAACTGGAGAATCGTCTGCGCCTGTGTCAGCGCCGTCTCCATGGCCTCGACCCGTGCGTCGGTCTGTGCCAACACCCCCTCTAGGGCCTCTACCTGCGCGCCCAGCGCTTCGACTTGCGCTTCGAGTCGGGCAACGCGCGTCGCCAAGCCATGAGACGGACCTTCGCTGGTGTTGTCATCCATCTGAGCGAACGCATCCAAGGGAAAGGTTGCAACCAGCCAGAAGGAGACGACAAGAACAGACGTGAGCCAGTGCATGGTTACCCCTCCATTCCTACCCACCTCCAGTCTAGAGCCCCGCACTCTGGGCGTCACAACTGCCCTAGAAACAGGTCGATTACGAACGCTGTTGGGGGCGCGGGGTAATCCTGGAAATAAGCATCATTGGGGGGTGGCGTCTGCTAGCCAGGCCGTGAGTCCGGGGGGAAGCCGGGGGTAGTGCCTCCCGAGCCCGTCGGAGATCCTCGAGTTGGAGATTCAACAATGCCCAACGAGAGGACGCACCGACGGAACGGTTTATCGTCTTGGATGTTGATGCCTCGAGCTGCCCGCCCGAGCGCCGCCGCTCAAGCCCGCGTCGGACGAGTCGCTCGAGCATGACCACGCGTTCTTGGCCGAAGACGCTCCGTGGGCGCTCGATCAGACGACACCCGACGGCGACGACATGGCATAGACACTGATCTCGGTCCATTCGGTCCACCCCTGCACCCGCGGCCGCAGCGCCCCCTCCCAGCGGCGCCAACCAGCCAGCCGTCCTGCGACGCTCCTACGGCGCGAGCCCCGCCTTGCATCGGCGCCGCTGAATCCTGCAATGAGAACCCCGGGGGGAGCCGCGTGCGGTAGTGAATGGATCGTAGATTTGCATTTTGCGTTATGTCGTGCGGTGAGATAATCGCGAGAGCGATCGGCCAGCCCAGGGACGCGGATTTCCCACAACCGGGGTGGATCGATGCGGCACGACGCAATCCAGATTCGATTTGCGAAGCGCTACCGCGTTCTGATCGCATTGCTCGCCGCATTCGGGATGAGTGGCTCGATTGCGAATCCTGCGCACAGCGAGCTGCTTCAGCTGGACATCATCGGCACGGTCAGATTTGCGGGCTGCCCTTACGACGGAATGTGCTGGCTCTATCCCCTCATGTGGGCTGTGTCGAGTGGGGAGAGCATGACCCTCCGCGTGATCTATGACCCCGACGTACCTCTATCGGGAGATTATTCGGAGGCGGATTATTACTACGCGGAATACGACCACGCGATCCCGCTCCAATCTCCTCTCGGAATGGAGATCAGCTTCGGATCCTATGGGATCAGTGTCGGAAGCAATGGTGCGGCGGCAGAGGACTACTGGATCAGCGTGTTCGACGTAATTGAGTCCTATCCGAATTTTCCCGATATCCAGGAGTCGATTGGAATCCAGATTGAGGTTCCACCCGGCAGCGTGATCCTGCCGGGTCCTCCAGGTTTCCATGATCTAGAGTTTCATGGCATTTATTGCTTCTTCACCAATTTCGGCGGCCATGACTTCCTGGTTGGTCCATCAATTCCAGCAGGGTTTCCGCTATTCGATTGGGACGACATTCAGCTGCGAGTCGAGGTCAGTGACCCCATTTATGATCAGCTGGGGTTCGCGTTCATGAACATCGATCAAGTGACTCTGACACCAGTACCGGAACCCTCAGTGCGCCTCGGCGTCCTGGCAGGCGCCGCAGTGCTCGGGTTGCTGCACCGCACACAACGGGGCAAGCGGCGGCGCCAGTTCTAGTTCGCAAGACCGGAGGTTCTTCTCCGGATCGCCGAGCAGTGAGTCGTTTTGCTGGAACTTCTGATTGCGAAGGCCCGGGCGGCGCGCCACCCGGGCCTTCCTGTCTGCGACGGCGCCCGGCATCGATCTCGACGCAGAGTTGCGGCAATTCGCCCCTGGCGTTGTAGGAGAAGCACGCCACTCACCGGTGCACCTGTGTTGAGAATAGCTCTCCCGAATCCGAAAAGACTTCCTACTCCATCTACACAACGAGTAGGATGGATCCGGTTTCGATCGTTACGTCAAATGGCCCGCCGAGCGGCGGCCCATCGCACGCGGCGATGCCCCTCGCGTCAGTCCGTGTGATTGCGTCGATCTCTCCGGGCGGACCCCATCAAGGAGGATCGACAGCATGCGAAAGCACACATGGACCGCGCGACTGATTCTGGCCGCCGGGCTGCTCCTCATCGCGGCGCTCGCCATCGGCGCCATGCGCGGACCGCAGCTCACGGCGGAGGAGTACGCCTTCGCCGACGCCGTCGGCGTCGGCGAGTACGCGTACACCCTGAACGAAATCATGGCCTACACCATGGGCTCCTTCGTGCTGCCACTGCCCGACCGCCAGGACGCGCAGGCCTTCCGGACCTGCGGCAGCGCCGCCGAGCACCAGGGGGCCGACTTCCTGGTGACCCAGATGATCAGTATCGGCCTCGACCCTGTGGTGAAGGAGCCCTTCCCGGTCCAGGCCTACGAGACCCGGGGCGCCTCGGTGCAGGTGATCTCGCCGACTGCGTCGGAAGTGATGCTCGCCAGCGGCTACACCGGCATCGACGGCACGCCGGATGGCGGCCTCAGCGGCGAGGTCGTCTACGTCGGCCTCGGTCGCATGCAGGACTACGACGCCCTGAAGGCGGCCGGCGGAAGCGCGGAGGGCAAGATCGTCCTCGTGGACGTCAGCGAAGAGGACATGTACTGGTTGCAGTTTCCGCACATGGAGGCCCGGATCCAGGGCGCCATCGGCATGGTGGTCCACTGGCTCGAGTACGGCGAAATCGAGGACTCCGTCGTGACCCACGACGCCGAGACCGAGATGTCGATCCCGGCCGTGTCCGTGAGCAACAAGAACTTCGCCCGCATCAAGGAGATGGCCGAGACGAGTGACGATCCGGTGGTGGTCAAGATCATCGACACCGCCGACCAAGCGCTCTCGGGTACGTCCTACAACGTCATCGGCTACATCCAGGGCACAACGCGCGCGGACGAGCTGGTGATCGTCGCCGACCACTACGACACGCACTGGTACGGGGCGTCCGACGACGGCTCGGGCGTGGCGCGCCTGCTGGGCATCGCCAAGGGGCTCGTCGACTCGGGCTACCAGCCCGCGCGCACGCTCGTGTTCGTGGCCACCGGCTGCGAGGAGTGGGGCTGGACCGACACCGAGTACGACTGGTCGATCGGCGCCTACAACGCGATCCACAACCAGCATCCCGAGTGGGCGGGCAAGACGCTCGGCTACTTCAACCTGGAAGGAGGCGGAACCATCGGCGCCACCAGCGTGTCGCTCAGCGGAATGCCCGAGATGGAGAACTTCCGCAAGAAGTTGCTGCGACCGATCGACACGTACTTCAACAACACCGCCCCCTACATGAGCTACTACGTTCCGTCCGTCGCGTACTCGGAGCTCCCGAGCACCTGGGCGGATCAGTTCTCGTTCGGATCCCACGGGATCGGAATCATGAACGTGGGCAGCCGCAGGCCTCGTCCACCGGTGCCGTCCGCGTACCACACGCAGATGGACAGGATGGATCGCATCTCCGCGGAGAGCCTCGCGATGAGCATCATCTCCAACGGCGTCGTGGCGATGCGCCTCGATCGCTCCGACGTTGCGCCCTACAACTTCGCCAAGTGGGTGAAGCTCATGCAGGGCACCCTGTGGGGGCCGACGCTCTCGCAAAACGGGATCGCCACGAGCGACTTCTACGCGGCGCGGGATCGATTCAAGCGAGAGGGCGAGTCGGTCTGGAAGCGCATCAACGGGCGGGGCTTCGAGGACACCGCGACGGCCACCAGCATGCTGCTGGACACCCAGAAGCTCGTGGCCTCGGAGCTCATCACGGTGGGTGGCTACGTCGAGCCGCTCTTCCCGCACGAGCACTACCAGAGCGACATCTGGGTGCTGGACGCAGTCATCGATCTCCTGAATGCGGGAGACATCGATACCGCGCTCGAGTACCTGCGCTGGGTGTACGGGATGTGGGAAGGCACCAACGTGAGCCCCGAGGTCTATCAGGAGATGATCATCAACCGCAGAGATCCGACGCGGGACGATCTCTTCTGGGCGACGGATCGCCTCGCGGTGTACACGGACCTCTACAGTGAGTACTTCTCGCTGCTCGCGAAGAGGGACACAGGAGACACGGACTACTCGGCAGAGCTCGCGTCGATACAGGCAAAGTACGGGGACGTCCAGGCCCTGCTGCAGGGCGCCATCGACTCGATGACAGAAACGCTGTCGACGGCGGCGGACAACCTGAAGGCAATCCAGCTCCTGAAGTGAGCACTCGCCCGACCGCAGCTGGGAAGGCTCGCGCATGAATCGCGGGCTCGGGCGGAAAACCGCCCGGGCCCGCCTCGTTGCGGCGGATGGACGGCGGGAGCGCCGAGAGTCGGGATCTGCGTTGCCCGCCGGGCAGCGAGCGGAACCTTCGCGCGCAAAGAGCCGTGGGAGAAACACCGTGCGGATGCTTGCCACTCTCGTTCTGGGCCTGAGCCTGGGCCTGCCCGCGCAGGCGGGCCCCGCAATGTTCCAGGCGAGTCTCGACATCCTCTGGATCGGCACCAACGCGGGACCCGCCGGTGCGACGGCGAGACACTTCCACCTCCCCTTCGACGACGTCTGCAACCCCTATTTCCCGGGCGGCACGACCTGCTCTCCGACGCGGGTCGAGAACGGCACACCCCTTACGGGGAGCGGCGCGGCCAATGTGTTCGGCAGCGGCCCGGCGGCCTTCACGCTGCCGAAGGCCGCCATCGCGCGAAGCTTCTCCGGCGCGTTCCCCACCCACTATCCCACCTACCTCGGCTCGTTCGTGAGCGGACACCTCTACAACGACGCGGTGGCCACCACGCCGGGGGGCGGCCCCGGCTTCTTCGGCCCCGGAGCGGGCGCCGGATCGCTCACCCACGCCTACTCCCCTGCCTCCTACGGCGTGGCGCGGGTCGTCGCCGGCGCCGAGCGTTTCGGCGGCCTCATGGGGTTGCGGGGCGGGGCCACCCTGTTCCGCGATCTCTACTTCACGCCGCCCGTGGCGGGCTCGCGGCCGATCGTCACGGGCTTCGGCGCCATCGGCATCACCCCGGCCATTGGGAGAACCAACGGCTACACGGCCAGCGTCGTGCGGCACCTGCTCTACTTCGAGCGGGGTCGCTACCGGAGCGTCGCGTATCCCGTCCTCGCCACGGGCTTCCGCTGGACCACGGGCACGGTGTACGCGTACGACGCCGTCGGGCGCTACGCGTCGCGCTTCACTCTGGCGGGCTACGACCAGCGCACGCCGATGGGCCTGGGCACGCTCCAGCTGGTCACGCCGTTTCTCGCCCACTGGGCGCTGAGTCCCGCTCCAGATCACGTGGCAGGTGTCGCTTCACTCCGAATCCGCTTCGCGCCCGAACCCCACGCAACCCTTCTGCTCGCCGCGGGCATCGGGCTGCTCGCCGCGCTGCGCGGCTACGCCAGCAGCCGGCGGACCACCTGGCTCACGAGCTTGCCATCCGCAGCGGCGCCCAGGCGCTCGAGGGCGGGCTTCATCACCCGGCCCATGTCCTTGGGTCGCGCCATATCGTCGCACACAGCGCCACCCGATGGAGCCTGGCCGACGACCGTGTACCCTCCCCGTTCTTACGCTTACGGCAGCGCGTCACCCATGACCGATCCCAGGAACATTCGCGCGCGTTCGGTGTCGAGTCTATAGACGACGTTCGTCGCCCTGCACACGGCATCGCCCTGAATTGTTGTCGCTGCAAGCACCTCGGTGCCATCCTCCAACCGCAGGAAGTTCGGTCCGCCCGAATCTCCGTAGCAGGTACCGCCGTCGCCGGTATTCGGATTCATCGAAAGCACCAGGTAGCCTGGCGTCATTGCCAGGTACTCCGACTCGGCCGCGCGGCGCTCGAATGGATCGGGGAAGTACGGCTTCCCGTCGCCGAAAATCACCGTGCTGCCATACCCCACCGCCGTAAACCTCTGCCCATGGAGGCCATTCTTGTCTCTCATTTCGGCCAGCATCCCCTCGGTGGGCAATGCGGCGGGTGCAGGCAGAGGCCCACCCACGACGGTGTTCAAATCGAGAAACAGCACCGCGCTGTCCGCGTTTTGCTCGTTGACACCGAGCGAGGCGTTGGTGAACCCCGGATCCACCAAAATGCCACTAACCCGGACGCGGGGTTCGTTGGGAGTGGGATCCGCGGGCGGAGTGGAATCCACCACCTGCGTCGTGAAGTCGGGATCGAAGCTTACCCAGAGATTGTTGGGCGACGTCCCCGAGGAGCCAATGAAACAATGCCCCGCCGTCAGCAAGACGTCCTCTGCAATGAGTGTCCCGGTACAGATGTTGTAATTGATGGTCGCCGGCCCTTGAGTCGTGAATCCGCGATAAGTGAAAAAGGGCGTTCCCACGTTCGGATGCCCATCTCCGTCCGGAGCGCCGTTCGTGATGGCAAGCGCCGAATCGCCTGCCATGCCCCCAACTACCACAATCAAAGCCCAGAACTGAATGCCTTTGCGCATCCTTTACCTCCTCTACTCAGACGAAACTGCGAGGTGCCCATTGGATGACGCACAGGTTTGTACCGCCTGTACCTCACGCAATGACATCCTGCACTCCGAATTCGAACGAAGTAAAGAGCATAATCACGAACCGGCTTTACAACCGACAAATGCGCAAATTCAAGCACTTGCAAGTAACTGAATCTTGATTATAAGGGGCCGCCACCAAGTGTGCGGGAGCACACCAGGGGCATCGCAGATCGTTACACCGCCCGACCCTCCTTTTCGAATCTGACCGCAACTGGCCCAGCGCGCGGCCTGATTGGCGAGATCTGAGCCGAGCGGCACACTCAATCTTGACGCGGTAGGTGGCACCCGGTATGCCCTGTGCATCGGCGCTCACGGACGGGGGCGATGGTGCTGCACCGACTCACGGGCCGCCTGCACGCATGGATGCTTGCCTGTGCCTGCACGCTGATGAGCACCGCGCTGCAGGCTTTCTCGGCAGCGGCGATGGTCGAGCTCGGTGCCCTGGGGAATGACAGGGCCGTCAGCGTCGCGGTGCAGGGCTCGCTTGCCTATCTGGCGAACAGCGAAAACGGCATTTCGATCCTAGACATCTGCGACCCGACCCATCCGATCCAGGTGAGCTCCTTTACGACCTGGGGCGCGGCGAATGACGTGCAAGTGAGTGGAGACCTGGCGTTCGTCGCGGCCGGGTTTTCCGGCCTTCGCATATTCGATGTGTCGGATCCATTGGCGCCGGTACCACTCGGCCGTTCGCGCGGATCGGACGATGCCGTTTCGGTTGAGCTTGTTGACTCCATTGCGTACGTGTCCGAAAACCGCGGCGGATTGCGTATTCTGAACGTTTCAGATCCTGCGAATCCAGTTCTTATGGCCCAAGTAGCCGGGTGGGCGAAGGCGGTGCACGTCGTCAGCGGCCTGGCCTACGTGGCGAGCGGCAGCCAAGGCCTCCGCATCCTCGACGTTTCGGACCCGGCCGCGCCGGAGCTCCTCGGATCCCTAGGCGCAAAGGACGCGGCCGTCGCGGTTCATGTCCGGCACGGCATTGCCTACGTCGCTGACGGAAGATTCGGTCTAACACTCATCGACGTCGGGGATCCTGCGCGCCCCGCGTTTCTGGGCGAGCTCCAGCTGCCAGGGTCCGCGATTGGGATCGACGTCGATTGGCCTCGCGCCTACGTCGCGGACCCCATTGCCGGCCTGCACGTCGTCCACATCGGGCATCCCGCAGCGCCCAAGCTGCTCGCGTCGCACGCTGTGAGGGGGCAGCCTTGGGGTGTCCTCGTCCGCGGCCATACTGCCTTCGTGCCAGCGTTCGGTGCCGGGCTTCAGATCGTCGACCTCACGGTTCCGAACAGGCCTACTCCGCTGGGCGCCCTCGACGGCCCGGGCCAGGTGTATGGAGTCAGGATCCGCGGAGACGTTGCGTTCGCGGTCGAGTCTCTCACGGGTGTGCGCACCATCGACATTTCGAACCCCGCGTCGCCACGGGCGATCGGGCTTCTCGCGATGGAGAGGCCTTACGAGATTGATTTCGTAGACGACCTGATGTACGTGGCTGACGGGACCGAGGGCCTGTTGATCGTCGACGCGAGCGACCCGACGGAGCTCGTGACCGTGGGCTCGATCGATACAGCTTTCAGCCCGCGGGGTGTGCGCGTCGTTGGCAACTTCGCGTACGTCGCGGATCACTCGGCGGGGTTGCGCGTGTTCGACGTCTCGGATCCCACGGCGCCAGCTGAGATCGCTCACCTCGATACCCCCGGATTCGCGATCAGGGTGGATGTGCTCGATGGACTCGCCTACCTCGCAGATCACCGAGGCGGTTTGCGCATCATCGACGTCTCCGACCCAACTTCGCCATTCGAGATAGGTGCCCTGGACACCCCAGGAGACGCCATCGGTATAGTGGTCGAAGGCTCGCTCGCCTTCATCGGCGACTACCGCGCGGGCTTGTTGATCGTAGACGTGTCGAACCCGCGGGCACCGGTCGCGATCGGTTCGAACACGAGGGTCCCCGCAGCCGGCCCGGTGCTGGTGGGAGACATCCTATACGTGCCCGCAATGGACTCCGGTCTCGCCGCATTCGACGTGTCGGATCCAACAGAACCGCGGCTACTCGCCGCAATCGAATCCGAGACCACACATGCGGTCGGCGTGGCCGGAGACCTTGCGGTAGTGGGTGTTGGCGACGGCCTGCGCACCATCGACATCTCGGATCCCACAACGCCGATGCCTCTGGGCTACCCGCCCCACGTGGCGAGAGTCTACGAGATGAAGCTCGATGGCAGCCTCGCCTACTTCGCGGATCAGGGCGTCGGCCTTCAAATCGTCGATGTCTCGAATCCGACGCAACCGATCGCGTTGGGATTCGCCGGCGGCAGCGGACATTCGCGGGATGTGGAACTGGCCGGTGACATTGCGTTCCTAGCTCTGGGCTCGACAGGCGTGCGGGTGATTGACATCTCGAATCCCGAATCGCCGCACATCGTGGGATCGATCCGTAGTCGCCGCACCTCACACGACATCGAACTCGCCGGCTCACTCGCCTACGTCGCCGAGATCACAGGATTGCGCGTGCTCGATGTCTCCGATCCCAGCGTACCCGTCGAAGTTGGTTGGCTCGAGGCCCCGGAGTTTGGTGCGTCCGCCCTTTCCATCGTAGGAACTCATGCTTTCGTGGCGGGCGACCGCTGGGGGCTCCACGTGGTCGACATATCCGACCCCGCGATCCCCGTGTTGGTGGCCACACTAGACCTTCCCGGTAGCGAGCAGGACATTGTTGCTCGAGGCAACATTGCCTACCTGGCGGCGTCCTCCGGCCTCTGGATTATCGACATCTCAAATCCTGTCTCGCCCCAAGTCACCGGGTTCCTGCGGCTCTCCACGGGGCACTGGGACATCGAAGTCGAGGGGGAGACAGTCTACGTCGCGGACGAGCCCGGGGGCCTTCGCGTTGTCGACGTATCGGACCCGACGACCCCGGTCGAGACCGTGGCGTTTGGGTGGGCCGGCGCAACCGCGGTTGCGGTGGCTGGTGACGGGCTGGTCTATGTGTCGTCCTGGAGGCTCGGCAACGTTGCTGTGCAGTTCGCTCCCGAGCACCTCGCGGCTCCGCCCCCATCGCTCGAGCCTGGGGACCTCCCGCGCACGGGTCCGCGCTGCTTCGACGCCAACCGCGCCGTTCGACGTTGATCCGCTTCGCCGACAGCGTTGTAGGGCCCAACGCGGGCCGGATTCTCCCGCGGCGCCGAGTTGACCGAATTCCTACTTCTCGAACCTGCCGAAGGCCCCGCTTGTAATTCCTATCTTCTCTTCAGGCGGCCGGAGATTCACCACACGAGCCGACGAGGAAATCACGCCACGCGGGCAGATCTGCCCATTAGCCGCCCTTGAGCCCGGGATCGCAAGTCCCGATAGCCTCCGGTTCCCCCTACGAAAACGCCCCGACCAAAGCCGGGGCGTGCCGAGGAACTCAGCCGTATGCGAACGCTACGCGGCTGGCCGCCGCCGCGTCGCTCGGCCGACGAGCAGCATTCCCGTGCTGAAGAGCAGGAGTCCGCTGGGCTCAGGGATCGGCGCCGTCCCCCAGATCTGCCACTTGGCTTGGAGATCCCACTCCAGTGTTCCGTACGTGTCATAGGACGTCGCTTCTATGAAGACCCGATCAACGACCAATCGAATAAAATCAATGGATGAGCCTTGAAGATCCGGAGAATGCCCGAGCATCCCGTCCTCTGGGCCCGTGCCAAAGGAGCCCGAGAAAGACAGCCCCGACCCGGGCTTCGAATAGAATGGAAGCCTCCCGACAGAGAGATCCTCGGTGACACCGTTCGTCAGACGGCTCGCAACTCCGAGAAAATCAGCGCTGTTGATCGCATTGAAATCGTAGACCCCCGAGCTCCCCAGCGTCCATTGGATGTCTGCCCCTAGCTGGAGATCTATGTCGAGACCCCAGGGTTGCGTACCGCCAGAGAAGGAGTTGAAACCATACGCAAGAGAGAGAACGGCAAACTCCTCCGTGGCACCCGCAAATCCAGAACTCAAGCCACTTCCAGAGTTTGAACCACTGACTTCAGCGAGAATGATGGAAGCTGCCCTGACAGGGGCAGCGGGGGCCGCCACTGCAAGCATCGAGGCTGCGCCAAGCAGAAGCGCCGTGATCTTCTTGCCGTCACGATTTCGAATCATGCCTTCCCATCCTGTTGATTCTCGACGAGATTCCCGGGGAGTCTGCTCAGCAATATTGGGGCCAAATTTGGAAATGCCCATTGTTTCAGGCATTTACAAACTCCACGAGGCTGGAGGGAAACGGCCGAGTGTAAAGTTCTCCGGCACCATCTCCCGCTCTCGCATCGGCGAAATAAGGAGAGGCGCTCAAAAGACGAGAGAGAGCAGCAGGTTATGCAACCGCGGCGAAGCGCAGCCGAGTGTAAACTGTGTTGACACTAAGGGGGGGCGCGGAAAGTATCAGCAGGGTTTCTGCTAGGCCCAGCGCGGGGTCTGATTCTCTCATCGGCTCCAATCTGACGGAATCGTACTTATCGGATCTGGCAACAACCCCGCTTGAACTTGCTCTGCCCTGAAACTCCAGAAGCGTGCACGGAAATCCCATGCTGGGCTCCCTCCTCGGAAGCCAGAACCCCCCGCTTCGTGTTATTCGCGGTCACGGGCTGAGCGAATCGGATAGGCAGAGTATTTCCTATGGCCAGTTGAACTGCTCAGACTCAGGCGCGTGGGTGAGCGTGGCAGGTCTTGCTGTACCATGATCCGGATTTCGCTGGGTTCCATCGAATGACCGCCGACGCCGGACTTCCTCGCGACTGTTACCTCTCTCCGTCCGCAGGTGACGGCCGCCCGCCGCTGTCGGAGATCTTCTCGGCCCTCGAGCCGCTTCTGCCGGCCGGATGGCGGCAGATCGAGGTCGCGACGCAGCCGGCGCCGTCCGGCGGCAGTCTCCCGATCCGTGCTTACGTCAACGCGGAGCCGGTTGACGCCGTCCTCATCGGCGGCATCCACGGCCGGGAGCCTGCCGGGGCGCTGGCCATGGCGCGCTACGTTCCAAGACTCGTCGAGCGCGGCGGCTCGCTGGGGCTGCTGCTGATGCCGCTGCTCAACCCCTGGGGCTACCTTCATCACATCCGCTACGGGCCGTCCGGTGCGAGCGTGTCGGACAGCGATCACCTGCTCGGGCACCGCCCGAGCCCGGCCTGTCCCGAAGCGGCGGCCATCACCGCCTTCGTGATGAACGGTGTCCGCATCCGGCCTGGCGCGGCGGTGCTGGATCTCCACGAGGACCCGGTCTACGAAGCGCCGGACTACCAGTTCGAGGGTTCGGGATCCTACATCTACGTGACCGGGAAGGGCGCCATGGCGCATCCGGCGAGCCGCCGCGTCCGGGACTGCCTGGACCGCTCGCGCCTGCCGCTCGTCCGCGAAGGCGTGACCCGGTTCGGCGAACGCCTCGCCGACGGGGTCATCGTCGACACCGCGGACGGATCCATCGACGAACTGCTCGCGCGGCGCGTCGGATGCAGTCCAGTGATCACCGTGGAGAATCTCCTCCACGCTCCCGACTCTCCACCGCTGGCGCAGCGCGTGGAGGTCTATCTCGACGTGATGGAGGCCTTCTTCGGCGCCCCGGGCGAGGAGCTCCCGTGTGCACCACACTCGTCGTAGGACGCAACCGCAGCGCCACCGGACACGTTCTGCTGGCGCACAGCGAGGAGCTGGGAAGGAACGCGGCACACAAGGTCTCCGTGGTTCCCGGCCGCGATGTTCCGTCGGGCGAGCGCTTCCCGCTGTACTCGTCCGGATCGCTCGATCAGCCCGGGCATACCGCTCGTCACCTGGTCACCAGGATCTTCGACAAGCAGCACTACCCGGGCGACCACACATCCGGCATCAACGAGCACGGCGTGGCGGTGGCCAACAACATGGCCATGATGCGCGACGTTCCTGAAGCGCGGATGTACGAGGTGATTCCCGGCGGCATCATCTGGACCGAGTTCCTCCAGCTCGCGCTGGAGCGTGCCACGTCCGCCCGCCAGGGCGCCGCGCTGGTGGAGGAGCTCGCGGGCCGCCACGGCCTGAGCTGCGATTCGGGGACGATGATCGCCATCGCGGATCCGGACGAGGCCTGGTGGGTGGAGCTCGCGAGGGACGGCCTGTGGGCCGCCGAGCGGGTTGGCGACGAGGAGGTGTCGGTGCGGGCCAACTGTTACCGGATCGGGGCGCGCCGGGACGACGACGCCGGATCAGCGAAATCCGCTCCGGGCCTCGCAGCGCATGCCGCGTCGAGGGGATGGCCGAGCGACAGCCCACTGCGCTTCGCCGACACGGTCGGCGACCCGGCCAACCAGTCCGACCGCTACAACCTGGACCGGCACGAGGTGCTCGAGGAAAGGTTGCGCGGGCGGAAGAAGGTCGGCGTGCCGGATCTCGTGGAGCTGCTCCGCGAGGTGTTCGAGGGCACCCCGCTCCAGCGGGCGAGACCCGACGGCTCCCCGTTCCGCACCGGGGTCCGCACGGTGGCGCGGATGAACACGGAGGTGTGCACCATCCTCGAGCCGCGGCGCGGCATGCCGCCGGAGGTGGCTCACCGGATGTGGTGCTGCATGTCCACGTCGCTCACCGGCACGTTCGTGCCCTTCCACCTGGGGATCACGAGCGTGGAGCCCCACTATGCGACGGCGGGCGGCCGTTACGATCCCGGGTCGGCCTACTGGCTGTTCACGGAGCTGGCGAAGCTGGTCGACTGCCGGTACCGCGCGTGCGCGGAGGTCGTCCTGAGCCGGTGGGCCTCGTTCGAGAAGGAGACCCTGCCGGCCCTGGCCGCCGTCGAGAATCGCCTCGCCGGCGCCGGCCTGACCGAGGCGGTCGAGGCCCTCACGGCGTTCGACGAGCAGCGCGCGGCCGAGGCGATCCGGGTTCTCCAGGAGCTGCTGGTCGAGGTGAAGACGCGGGCGTTCTTCGAGGATTTCTAACGGCAACTCTGCCACTCACGCGAGTACACCCATGCCCACATTCCGTCAACGTGTCGTCACCGCGATGGGGAACATCAGCCCGCTGGTGATCCTCTTTTTCGTGTGCGTCCTGTGCTCCCTCCTGACCTTCGTGATTCCCGGCGGAGAGTTCGACCGCACGACGGTCGAGATCATGGGGCACCTCCGGTCGATCGTGGTGCCGGGCTCGTTCCACCACGTGCCCAGCGTGCCGCAGGGATTCCAGGAGCTGTGGACCGTGTTCATGCGGGGCGCCGTCGAAGCGGCGGACCGCTCGTTCGTGATCCTGCTGTCGGCGGGCGCCATGACCGCGGTCATCGCCACCGGCGCCATCGATGCGGGGATCCATGTGATCGTGCGGCGGACGCGCTCTTTCGGCATCGCCTTCATCCCGATCATCGTGTTCGCGCTCGGCGCGTGCGGGGCCACCTTCGGGATGTACGAGGAGGCGATCCCGTTCATCCTCGTCATCACGCCGCTGATGCTGACGATGGGGTTCGACTCGATGTCGGCAGTCTTCGTCATGTACTGGAGCATCGCCGTCGGCTTCGCGTGCGGCATCACCAACCCCTACACGGTCACC
>JAOUNA010000068.1 GCA_029881215.1 Myxococcales bacterium
GCCATCGACACGCTCAAGCAGACCGTGCCGATCTGGAAGAAAGAAGTCGCCACGGACGGCGCGTACTGGGTCGACGAACACCCGTGAGCGAGACGAGCCCCGCTTCCGCTTCGCATCACCACCGGGCCGGCGCGGCGCCGCGCGTTCCGACGGCGATCATCACCGTGAGCGATACGCGCACGCTCGAGAACGACACGGGCGGGCGCTGCGTCGCCGAGCTGCTCGAGGCAGCCGGCCATCCGGTGGTGGCGCGCGAGATCGCGGTCGACGAGCCGGCGGCGATCGTCGCGGCGCTGCGCCGGGCGCTCGCGCGGGAGGATGTGCGCGCCGTGGTGTTGACCGGCGGCACCGGCGTGGCGCCGCGCGATGTGACACCCGACAGCGTCGAGCCGCTGCTCGAGCGCATCATTCCCGGCTTCGGCGAGCTGTTTCGCATGCTCTCCTACGAGGAGATCGGCTCGGCGGCGCTGCTGTCCCGGGCGCTGGCGGGCATCGCGGCCGGCGCGGTCGTGTTCGTGCTGCCGGGATCGCGCGGCGCCGTACAGCTGGCGCTGCGCAAGCTCATCCTGCCGGAGCTCGGCCACCTGGCCGCCGAGGCGCTGAAGCGCCCTTGAGGGGGCGCCCGAGCCGCCGCGTCAAGGCAGCGCGGCGCGCCTCCGAAACGTCCGGGGTGCGCCCGGCAATGCTCCTCCCGATTCTCGGCCTGCTGCTGCTGGCCGCGGACCTGCCGGCCGAGACCTACGTGTGGATCGACGAGCAGGGCGTCACGCACCTCACGGACGACCCCGAGCGCGTGCCGCCGGGGGCCCGGGCCCTCCACGGTCGCGCGGAACGGGAGGCGTTGTGGGAGGGGCCGCTCGGACCCGTCGAGCAGCGCGCGCCCGCGGACGGGCCCACGGACCACGCCGAGGCGCGCATCCAGCGCCTGCTGCGGGGCGCCGTCGCGGACCTGGAGCGCGGCGAGAACGCCCGCGCCGCCGTGGCGCTCGAGGGGGTGCTGAGCCGGCAGCCCGGTCGCCCCGAGGCGCACTGGTATCTGGCCCTGCTCGATCGCCACCGCGGGCGCTACGAATCCGCCGAGGTGCACCTGCGCGCCTTTCTCGCCTCGGCGGGGGAGGATCTCGAGCCGTGGCGCGCCTCCGCGCGGCGGCGCCTGGCCGCGCTCGAGGACGAGCGGCGCCTGGCGGACGCCGAGGTCGCGGAGCGCGAGGCCGAGTGGATCGAGCTCGAAGGGCGACATTTTCGTGTGTATTACGACTCCGATCTCGGGCGCGCCTCGGACGGCTACGCGCCGACCGTGCTGCGCTACCTGGAGGAGGCGCGCGGCAGCGTGGGAGCGCGCCTCGGGGCGTTCCCCGCCGAGCGCATGGGCATCGTGTTCTACGGGCGCGCCGCCTACCAGCGCGCGCACGGCCACCGCTTCTCCTTCCAGACCGTCGGCTTCTACGACGGACGCATCCACGTCGTCTCCGCGGCGCATCCCGCCGGCGAGCTGCGCGCGCTGCTGTTCCACGAATACGCGCACGCGGTCTTCCGCGAGCACACCGGCGGCGATCGTCCCTACTGGCTGAACGAAGGGCTCGCCGAGCTGGCCGAGCGCGAGTCGCGCCAGCAGCCCGGCCTCACGCGCAGCGAGCGGTCGCTCCTGCGCCTGCGCATGGACGCGGGTGAGTGGATTCCCCTGCGCAGGCTCGTGCCGAGCTTCAGCGGACTCGACGACGAGGGCGCGCGCATGGCGTATCTCGAGGCGGCGGCCGCCGCCGCCTGGATCGAGGCCCACACCGATCGCGCCCAGCGCGCGCAGCTGCTCGCCGAGATCGGGACCGGGCAGGAGCTGGATCGCAGCCTCGAGGCGCTGCTCGGCCTGGATACCGACGCCCTGGACCGCGCCGTGCAGGCCTCGATCCGCTCCGAGTTCCCCGACGCCGTGCGCCGCGACGCCGTGCCTGGGGGTCGCTGAGCGCGAGGCTGGCGCCGCTGCGGACGGGGCTGGATGCGCAGGACCGGCTAGAGCAGGCCCTCGTCGATCTGACGCGAGGCCTCGAGCAGGAGCTGCGTGACCGAGGCCTGGATCGTGGCCTCGGGCGTGTCGGCCAGGGGCTCGAAGCTGAAGCGTCCGATCTTTGCGTGCACCAGCGCGAGCGCCGCGTCGAATCCGATCTGGTCCTTCGCCTCGGCGTGGATGGGATCCCCGCGTTTGAACCACAGGCGTCCGGGTGCGCCGTCGGAGTCGATCTTCAACACGCCGGTGTTGCGGCCCATCTCGAGGATCTGGATCACCGCGAAAGGCGGGATCTCCGCGAGATCCCCCTGGAAGGCTTCGCCGAGCGCCGGCCGCTCCACGATCACCGTCTTGGCATCGCCCTCGGAGAACGCCCCGCCGGCCTCGATGTCGCTGTCGAGCTGGCAGAAGACGATCAGGTTCGCGCCGATCTGGATGCGGTCGCCGGGCTCGAGACGCCGTTTCTCCACGCGCTCGCCGTTGACGAAGCTGCCGTTCGTGCTGTTCAGATCGCGCAACACGTAGCCGCTGGTGTCGCACGCGATCTCGGCGTGCTGGCGCGAGGTGTCCACGTCGTGCAGGCGCAGATGGCAGCTGCTGCTGCGCCCCAGGACCACCACCCCCTTCTCGGGCAGCGGGAAGGGCGGCAGCGGCGGTACGAAGAGCATGGGCTTGCCGACGGACGCCATGATTCTGAGGGGTCGGCAGGCCCAGCGGCGGTCTTTACCCGCATTCGGCGCGAGATGCGCTTCTGCCCCCAGGGGCCACTCTGCGCGCCTACGGGCGCCTCAGACTGCGGCAGACAGGGATGCGCCGCATCGATCGCGCTGCACTACGCGGGCGACTCCTCGCCGCCGAAGCGCACGCGGAAGTGCGCCTCGCCTCGGGGCGTCTCCTCGTGCACCTCGACGCGCGCCACGCGCGCGCCGCTCGGGCCGCGATGGACGTACTGCACCAGGCGCTCGACCGCGTCGGGCGCCCCCTCGAAGACCGCCTCGACGCTCCCGCCCGCACAGTTGCGCACCCAGCCCCCGAGACCGGCGCGCCGCGCCTCCTGTTCGGTGGACGCGCGGAACCACACGCCCTGCACGCGCCCGTGCACCACCACGCGGCGGCGCACCCGCGCCGGTTCGCGCTCGTCACTCATCGCCGCTCGATGCGACGTAATACTCGAAGTCGACCATGTTCTCCTCGAGGTAGTCGCGCAGCTTCGCCACGATGCGCGCCTCGAGCTGGCGCACGCGCTCGCGCGACACGCCGAGCTCCTTGCCGAGCTCGGCGAGCGTCTTCGGCTCGTCGGCCAGCACGCGCTCGTCGACGAGCTTGCGGTCGCGCGCGTCGAGCGTGGCGACGAAGCGCTCGACCTTCTCCATGAAGACCCGGCGCAGCTCGTCGTCGCCCACGGTCTGCTCCGCGGTCGCGCCGCGGCCCGCGATGAAATCCCCGAGCTCGGCGCCGCTCTCGTCGCGCCGCGCGGGCGCGTTCATCGACAGGTCGCTCTCCGACAGGCGCTGCTGCATGTCGACGACGTCCGACTCGCTCACGTCCAGCCGCTCGGCCAGGAGCTTCGGCTCCGCCTCGAAGCCCTGGCGCTCGAGCGCGCGCCGCTCCTTGTTCAGCCGGAAGAAGAGCTTGCGCTGGGCGCGCGTGGTGCCGAGCCGCACGATGCGGAAGTTGTCGAGGATGTACTTGAGGATGTAGGCGCGGATCCAGTAGACGGCGTAGGTCGAGAGCTTGACGCCCTGGTACGGATCGAAGCGCTGCACCGCCTCCAGCAGCCCCAGGTTGCCGTCCTGGATCAGGTCCAGCGCATTCGCCCAGGCGCGCCGGTACTCCATGGCGATCTTGACCACGAGCCGCAGATTGGCCAGCACGAGGCGACGGGCCGCCTCGACGTCGCGCTGCTCGACCCAGCGCACGGCCAGCGCGTGCTCCTCCTCGCGCGAAATCGGCGGGTACTTGGCGAGCTCCGCCAGATAGACGCCGAGCGCATCGACGGGGCCGAGGCCGCGCTCCAGCGGGGCGGGCACCGGCACCGCGGGCTTCGGGAGCGCGGGCAGGATCTCGGGCTCTTCCGGATTCTTCGGCATCGGAGCCGCACGAGACTAGCAGCCGGCGCTGCGGGGCGGGATCGGCGGCGTGCGCCGATCCCGCCCCGTGTCACCCGGCTGGGCGAGGCCGCGCGCCGCGCGCGCTACGGCTTGAGCGCGCGGATGAACGCGATGACGTTCTGGCGATCGGCCTCGGAGAGCGAGCCTCCCCAGGGCGCCATCTGCTGGGAGCCGCCGTACTTGCCGGCGCCGTTGCTGATCACGTTCATCAGATCCGCGTCGGTTCCGGTCTTGCCGTCGCCGTCGGTGTCGAACTTGAATTCGCCCTTCGCGAGGTCCCGCGGGGGCGGATTGAGCACCGCGCCGACGGGACCGTCGCCCTTGCCGGTCGCGCCGTGACAGCTGCTGCAGAACATGTTGAAGGTCTGCTTGCCCGCGGCGGCGTCGCCGGCCAGGGCGGCTCCGGGGGCGAAAAGGGCTGCGAGAGCGATCGCAGCGACGAGCTTCGCGAACTTGGAATCGGTCATGAGCTCAGGGTCTCCCTTTGTCTGTGCGGAATTCCTGCGTGACTTCCCTGCGAGATCCGGGCAGTGCGGCGCCGCGACCTTCCGTTCGCGTCTCCAGCGCAGCGCCGGAGTTGGTTCGGAAGAGGGTCCGAGGCAGCCCGGGGCGCCGCCGAGGCCCGGCGAAGCGGGCAGAGCTTAGGCAGCGCGCCGCAGCCGGGCAAGCTGGCGCGACGGCTCCCGCCCGAGGATCAGCCGAGGCCCTGCGGGTCCCAGTGGCGCAACATCTCCAGCAGCATTCGCACGCCCACGCCCGTCGCGCCGCGCGGCTGATACGGACCGGGCTTGCTCGTCCAGCCGGTGCCCGCGATGTCGAGGTGTACCCACGGTGTGTCGCCCACGAAGTGGGCGAGAAAGGCCGCCGCGGTGGAAGCGCCGGCCGCGCGCCCCCCGGTGTTCTTGATGTTGGCGACCTCGCTGCGGATCTCCTCCTTGTGGCCGTCGAGCAGCGGCATCGGCCAGGCCCGCTCTCCGGCGGCGTCCCCCGCGCTGCGCACCCGGGCGATCAGCGGCTCGTGATTGCCGAAGAGCCCCGTCGCCCACGGTCCGAGCGCGATCATGCAGGCGCCGGTCAGCGTGGCCAGATCGACGATCGCGCTCGGCTCGAACTCCGTGCGCGCGTAGTGGAGGGCGTCCGCCAGCAGCACCCGACCTTCCGCGTCGGTGTTCAGCACCTCGATCGTCTTGCCGGACATGGCGGTGACCACATCGCCCGGCCGGTAGGCGGTTCCGCTCGGCATGTTCTCGGCCGCGCCGATCACGCCCACCACCGGCATCGGCAGCTCGAGCAGTGCGCAGGCGCGCAGGATGCCCACCACCGCCGCGGCACCCGACATGTCGTGCTTCATCTCCTCCATGCCCGCCGAGGGCTTGATCGAGATTCCGCCCGAATCGAAGGTGATGCCCTTGCCCACGACGCACACCGGCCGCTGCGCGGACGCCTTGCCGCGCCCGCGCGGGCGGTACTCGAGCGCGATCAGTCGCGGCGGGTGGGCACTGCCCTGACCGACGGCCAGGATGGCCCCCATCTTCCGGCGCTTCAGCTCCGGGACGCCCAGCACGCGCGCGCGCAGACCCACCTCGCGGGCCACGCGCTGCGCGAAACGGGCCAGCTCGGCCGGAGGCAGCGCATTGGCCGGCAGGTTCGAGAGCTGGCGTGCCACGTTCTGGGAGTCTCCCAGCACCACGGCCGCGGCTGCGGCCTCCCGGGCGGCGCGCAGATCCGCGCCGCGCTCCACCAGCAGGGACAGCGCGCTCACGTGCGTGGCGCGCTCGCCGTTGCTCTCCCGGTAGTCCTCGAAGCGGTAGTCGGCCAGCACCGCGCCCTCGGCCAGCGCCTGGATGCCCTGCGGGCTCGCGGCGATCTGCGCCCGCGGAGCGAGCAGCGCGACGCGCCGGGCCTTGCGGCTCATCGCCTGGCCGACGGCCTGACCCGCGAAGCGGCGCAGCGCCTCGGCGTCGAGCGCGTCCTCCGCGCCGATTCCGAGCAGCAGGATCCGCTTGATCTTCTTGGAGCGCCCCGGATAGAGCAGCAGGGTCTCGCCGGCCTTGCCCTGAATGTCCCCGCTCGCGAGCGCGGTATGGATCGCGCCTCCGCTCGCGCGATCCAACGCGGCCAGCGGCGGCGCCAGGCGCGCGCGCTTGCCGTCCGCGCTGGCGATCGGGATCGCGATCAGATCGGCCGCGGCCTCGACGGGCGTTCGCGACGTGACTGTGACCTTCATCACTCTTCCTCGTGCATTCGGGGGTTGCTTGAACTGCTGCGCGCGCTCTCCTAGACTCGCGAGCCGACCTCATAGCGAGAACAATCATGGGGATTCTCGTCGGGACGGCATGGGGGGAACGTCTCGCGGGCATCGATGCGCTCGCGCTGGTCTACCAGGCGAGTTGGATCGTTCAGCTCGTGCTCCTGCTCCTCGTCGTGCTGTCCGTCTTCTCGTGGGCCATCATCCTCTCGAAGTGGCTGGAGCTGCGTCGCGCGCAGCAGGATAGCGAGTCGTTCCTGCAGGTCTATCACGAACGCTCGATGGAAGACGCCTACGAGGCCGCCAAGGATCTGGATCGCAGCCCGCTCGCCGCCGTCTTCCTCTCCGCGTACGGCGAGCTCAAGCGCCTCGCCCGGGCGAGCGGACGCTCGCTCACGGTGACCCACGCGCATGTCGACGCACTGAAGCGCCACGTGGGATGGACGGGCTCCCGCGAGGGCCTGCGCCTCGAGCGCGGCTTCGGCTTCCTGGCGACGACGGGCAGCGCGGCGCCGTTCGTGGGGCTGTTCGGTACGGTGATCGGCATCATCAACGCCTTCCAGAACATCGGACGCTCCGGCTCCGCCAGCCTCGCGGTGGTGGCGCCGGGCATCGCCGAGGCGCTGATCGCCACGGCGGTGGGCCTGTTCGCGGCGATTCCCGCCACCGTCTTCTACAACATCTTCGTGGGCAAGCTGCGCGGCATCACCGCGGCCATCGACCTCTTCTCCGCCGAGTACGAGGAGGATCTGCGCCGCATGGCGGGCGCCTCGTCGCAACCGGCGCCCGGGCCGCGGGAGTAGCGCGTGCCCGCGCCGCGCCCGGGATCCGCCCAGAGGCCGCTTTCCGAGATCAACGTCACGCCGTTCGTGGACGTGATGCTCGTGCTGCTCATCATCTTCATGGTCACGGCGCCCATGATGCAGCAGGGCATCGACGTCGAGCTGCCCAAGACCACGACGCAGAACATCCGCGTGCGCGAGGAGCCGCTCGTGCTCACGGTGAAGAAGGACGGAACCTTCTTCCTGGCGCGCAGGCAGGTGCCGGAGGCCGAGCTGCAGGAGAAGCTCACGGCGATCCTCCAGGGACTCGACAGCAAGGAGATCTTTCTACGCGCGGACAAGAGCGCCCAATACGGAAGCGTGGTCAAGGCGCTCGCGGCGGCACGCCTGGCCGGTGCGACGAAGCTCGGCATGGTGACGGAGCCGGAGTCCTAGCCGCAGCGGGGTGGCGACGTGACGAGCGGCTTCGCAGCGGAGCAAGGCGGCGACCGGCGGCGCGAGTTCCGCCGCATGCTGATCGCCTCGGGGATCGGCCACGGAGTGTTGCTGATGGGTCTACTCGTATCGGTGCCGGGATCGCGCAGCTTCGTGTCGCCGAGCGTGATCCACGTGGACCTGATCGCGCCGCCCGCGGCGTCGCGCGCGGCGAGACCGGCTGCGGTGGCGAAGCCCGCGCCGAAGCCGGTGCAGAAGCAGGTGGTGCTCCCCGAGAAGCCGAGCCTTCCCAAGCCCAAGCCGGCGGCAGCGAAGCGGGAGGAGGTCGTGATCGAGCCCAAGGTCGCCGAGGACAAGAGCCTGGACGACCTGCTCGCGGAGTTTCGCGCGGAGCAGGGCGAGCCGGCGCCGTCCGAAAAGGTCGCCGCGCAGCCGCCGGTTACGGTGCCGGGCGGTGCGGGCATCCCCGTCTCCGCCGAGGTCCTGGCGTGGATCCACAGGGTCAAACTCCGGGTGACCGGGGCCTGGATCGTGCCCGCGGGATTCCGGCGGCAATCGCTGCGAACGGAGGTGGTCGTCTCCATCGACGCTTCCGGTATCGTGCGAGGTGCTCCGCGCATCGTGCGCCGCTCGGGCAACCCGTGGTACGACGAGGGGGTGGTGCGCGGAATCGAGAAGGCGAGCCCGCTGCCGGCGCCCCCGGAACCTGGAGAGTGGACATTCATCTTCGCATCCGACGAGAGCTATTGATCCAGCTCGCGGCGCTGGGGGCCGCGGTGCTCGGCGTGGGCGCGGCGCGCGCGCAGACGGGCGAGCGTGTGCCGGTGCTGGTCACGCCGGGCGCGGAGCGCGCCTACCGGATCGCGGTGCAGCGCTTCTTCGACGCCGTCGCGCCGGACGACCCTAGCATCGCGTCGTTCCGCGTCGCGATCCTGGAGGCGCTGGAGTACTCGAGCGCCTTCAGCCGCATCGAGGAGGACGCCTATCTGGAGGATTCGCTCACGAGCCCGCCCTTCGAGGAGAGCGACACGATCGTCTGTTCCAATTGGGGCCAGATCGGCACCGATGTCCTGCTGCAGGGCGAGATCGTGCGCGACGCCGCGCAGATCGGCGTGGCGTTCCGGGTGTGGGACATCACGCGCTGCCGGGACCTGTTGCGCCGGCGCTACACGCAATCCTCCGACGTGAAGCCGATCGAGGTGGCCCGGCGCATCGCCGACGACGTCGTCGAGGCATTTCTCGGCGTGCGCGGCGTCTCGAGCACCGAGATCGCGTTCGTGTCGGACCGCAGCGGCAGCAAGGAGATCTTCGTGATGGACGCGGACGGCAGCCGGCAGCGCGCCGCCACCGCCAACCGCTCCATCAACGCCTTTCCCGACTGGTCGCCCGCGGGTGACGCGATCCTCTACACGTCCTACCGCTACGAGAACCGGCCCTATCTCTTCCTGTCGAGTCGCGGCCAGATCGAGCCGGGGCGACTGCTGCCGCAGCTCGGCGACGACAGGTCGCAGTTGCGCGGCGTATTCGATCCGGCCGGAGAGCGCATCGCGCTGGTGATGAGCGAGCCGGGCGGCGCCTCGGACATCTACACGGTGTTGCGCAACGGCCACCGCCTGCGCCGCCTCACCAACAGCAGCGCCATCGAGGTCTCGCCGACCTGGTCGCCGGACGGCGAGCGTCTGGCCTTCGTGTCGGATCGCTCCGGCACGCCGCAGATCTTCCTCGCGGACGCCGACGGGGGCAACCCGAGCCGCCTCACCTTCACCGGCGATTACAATACCCATCCGGTCTGGTCGCCGGACGGCATGTGGATCGCCTATGAGACGCGCGTCGACGGGCAGTTCGACATCTGGCTGATCGATCCCGACGGAAATGTGAATGTTCCCCTGGTGACCCATCCGCGCAGCGACGAGGCGCCGAGCTGGGCGCCCAACTCGCGCAAGCTCGTGTTCAGCTCGACACGGCGCGGCAATGCCGATATCTACGTGGTCGACCGGGACGGATCCAATCTGCGCAGGTTGACGCAGGGAAGCGGAAACAACACGAGCCCCGCCTGGGGACCGCTCCCGCGCTGACGGAGGGGGGGAGATGCACGAGACACGCGAGGCCATGGCGCCGCGGGAGCGGGCGCGCCCGGCGCCGGCCTGGATCCGCGCCGCGTGCGCGATCGGGCTCGCCGCGCTCTGCGCGGGCTGCGTGACGACGGCGGAGTTTCGCAAGCTCGAGCGTCGCGTGATCGACATGCAGCGCGAGCGCGGCGGCGCCGGCGGCGCCGACGGCGGTCGGGTTGCGGAGATGGGCGCACAGATCGACGCGCTGCAGCGCTCCCTGAACGAGCTGCAGGGCCGTCTGGAGGTCGTCGAGCACCGCACCGAGGAGGCGCTCGAGGAAGCGCGCAGCGCGCGCTCCCAGGCCGCGCAGGTGCAGAGCGCGCCGGCTCCCGACGGGGAGGCCGTCGCGGAAGCCGCCGAATCGGAGGAGGTGCTGGCGTATCGCGATGCCTACGGTCGCTGGCGCGCAGGAGATTCCGGGGCTTGTATTGACCGCTTTACCAAGTTCTTGCAGACTTACCCGTCCTCGGATTATGCGGACGACGCGACGTACTGGCTCGCTGACTGCTACTTCAAGCAGGGCAACTTCTCTGCGGCCGTGCTGCGCTTCGACGACGTCGCGCGTCAGTATCCGGGCGGCAATAAAGCTGCGGATGCGCTCTACCGACAAGGGGAGGCTCTGCTTCGAATGGGACACGGAAAAGCGGCGGGCAACGCGTTCGAGAGGGTCCTGCGGGACTATCCCGACTCCGCCCGCGCGCCAGAGGCGAAGAAACAACTCGATCTGCTCGGATCCGGCTGAGCGTGTGCGACGCCGTGAGCTGGGTGGCGTGGACGAGGACCACGCGCTCCGATCCCGCCGCCTGCGGCGAGCGGAACGGGTGATCGTCCTCGACGGGAGACGGCGTTGAACAAGCGGGACCTCCAGCGTTTTCGCAAGCTGCTGCTCGAGCAGCGCGAGCGCATCCAGGGCAACACGATCAAGACGCTCTCCGGGGACATCCACGTCGATCCGGACGACTTCCCGGACGAGATGGACATTGCCTCCTCGGAGGTGAATCTCCAGTTCGCGGGCCGACTGCGGGAGCGCGAGCAGGGGCTGCTCGCCAAGATCGATGCGGCGCTCCAGAAGATCGAGAACGGCGAGTATGGCGAGTGCACCATGTGCGGCGAGCAGATCGGCGTGGCCCGCCTGCGCGCGCGCCCGGTGGCCGAGCTCTGCATCGAGTGCAAATCCGAGCAGGAGAAGCTCGAGCGCCGCACCGGGTAGCCCCGTGTCGTTCCCCGAGCTCGTGCTCGGCATCGAGAGCTCGTGCGACGAGATGGCCGCCGCCGTGGTGCGCGGCGGCCGCGAGATCCTCGCGAGCACCGTGCGCGGCCAGGCGCAGGTGCACCAGCCGTACGGGGGCGTGGTGCCCGAGCTCGCCTCGCGCGACCACGTGCGCAGCGTCTCCGCGGTGGTGGAGGCCGCGCTCGCGACGGCGGGCGTCGCGCCGCAGGCGCTGCAGGGCGTGGCCGTGACCGCCGGCCCCGGCCTCGTGGGCTCGCTGCTCGTGGGGCTCTCCTTCGGCAAGGCACTCGCCTATCAGCTCGGCATTCCCGTCGTGGGCGTGCATCACCTGTCCGGCCACCTCATGTCCGCAGAGCTCGCGGACGCGCACTTCGCGCCGCCCTACGTGGGGCTGGTGATCTCCGGCGGGCACACCGCCCTCTACCGCATCTCCGAGGCGGCGCCGCCGCTGCTGCTCGGCGAGACCCGCGACGACGCGGTGGGCGAGGCCTTCGACAAGGTCGCGACGAGCCTGGGGCTGCCGTATCCGGGCGGTCCGGCCCTGGCCGCGGCCGCCGCGGGCGGGGATGACGGCGCCGTCGCCTTTCCCCGGCCGCTGCTCGGCGAGGCCGGGCTCGACTTCTCCTTCAGTGGCCTGAAGACGGCCGTGACCCTCGAGGTGGCGCGGCGCGGGGCGCTCGGCCCGGGCGACGTGGCGGACGTGGCGGCCTGCTTCGAGGCCGCCGCCGTCGACGTGCTGGTGGCGCGGGCCCGCCGCGCGCTGGCCCAGGAAGGCCTGGCGCGCCTGGCCGTGGTGGGCGGCGTCGCCGCGAACCGGCGGTTGCGGCGCGAGATGCTGGGCGCCGCGCAGCAGGACGCCTTCGCGGTGGTGTTCCCGCCGCCCGAGCTCTGCACCGACAACGCCGCCATGATCGCCGCGGCCGGCGCGCGGCTGCTCGCGCGCGGCGAAGATCACGGCATGGCGCTCAACTCCTTCTCCCGGGCTCCCCTCGAGCGGGTGCCCTGGACGGCGGCGGGGTGAGCGCCGGCGCCGTCCGAGCGTTTCTCGCGCGCCACGGTCTGGCGCCCCATCGCGACCGCGGCCAGAACTTCCTCGTCGACGAGGGTCTCGCGGATCGGCTGGTGGAGCTCGCCGGGGTGGCGCGCGGCGACACCGTGGTGGAGATCGGCACCGGTCTCGGCATCCTGACGCGCGCGCTCGCGGCGCGCGGCGCGCGCGTGGTCAGCATCGAGGTGGATGCCGGGATCGTGCGCGCGCTGCGCGCCGAGCAGGCGCTGCCCGAAGGTGTCGAGCTGCTGCACGCGGACGCGGTCCAGTTCGATCTGGCAGGGCTCGTGCGCGCCGCAGCGCCGCCGGTCCGCGTGGTCGCGAATCTGCCCTACTCGGCCTCGGCGCCGCTGCTGCGCCGCCTGCTCGACCTGCGCGACGCGCTCTGCGACTGGTCGCTCATGCTGCAGCGCGACCTGGTGGACCGCCTGCTCGCCCCGCCCGGCACGAAGCAATACGGCTCCCTCAGCGTGCTGCACCGGCTCAGCGTCACGCTCGAGCGCAAGTGCACGCTGCGCCCCGGCTGCTTCCATCCGGCGCCCCAGGTCGCGTCGGCCTTCGTGCGCTTCGTGCCGCTGGCGGAGCCCGTGCTGCGCGCCGGCGAGCTCGCCCGCGTGGAGCGGCTCGTGCGCGCGGCCTTCTCGGTGCGGCGCAAGACGCTGGCCAACGCGCTGCGCGCCGCCGGCCTCCCGCTGGCGCACGGCGAGGCGCTCGAGGCGACACTGCAGAGCGCCGGTCTCGACACGCGCGTGCGCGCCGAGCAGCTGGACCCGGCGCTCTTTCTCGCGCTGACCCGCGCGCTCGGCGTGACGCCGGACGCGGCGGCCAGCTGAGCCGTGCAGGCCGAGGCGCTGCTCGAGGCGCTGCTCGCGCTGGCCCGCGAGACGGGCCTTGCGGTGCGCCGCGTGGGGGCGGCCGCGGCAGGCGAGGGCATCGCGCCCACGGCGAGCGCGCTGTGCCGCGTGCGCGGCGAGCTGTGGGTGGTGCTGGTCGATTCGGATCCAGCTCCGCGTCGGGCGGCGGTGCTGGCGCGCGGGCTGCGCGTCCACGCGCCCCAGCAGCTCGAAGGCCGCTACCTGCCGCCCGCGGTCCGCGCCTGCCTGGAGGCGGCTCCGGAGACGTGAGCCGGGCCGGGAGATCGGCCGCGGCTGCGCAGCGGGGAAAACGCTTGACCCGCTCGGAGCGCCGGCACTATGCTCCGCCGGAGCCTGGAGGGGAATCGCAGGTTGCGATCTCCATCGACAGGTGACAGCCACCGAAGCCCTGTGCGCGCCGCGCCGGGGAAACAGAGACGACGCCTCGCAAGAGCCCAAGCAGACGCTCGGATCCCGACCGTGGGACCGAGACGGGGGCGATTCGCAGGCACGAGCGCGACGGGACGCGAAGCGTCCGGCGCGCCATCGCCGCGCCTCCGGGCTTCCGATCGAGTGACACGCGTGAAGCGGCCTCGGTGGGGAGCTGCACGGAAGGCGCGTTTTCGTTTCCAGTGCCGCGTGTGCAGGAGCGACCGGAGGACCGCGATGTCCGCCATCTCGCTCAAGCCTGCCCGTGACCAACGCGTGACCGTTCCCGCGCTGCTGCGCCGCAAGCGCGGCGCACGGCCCATCAGCATGCTGACCGCCTACGACTTCACCTTCGCGCGCATCTTCGATGCGGCGGGAATCGACGTGCTGCTGGTGGGCGATTCGCTCGGCAACGTGGTGCAGGGCATGGACACGACCCTGCCCGTGACGCTCGACGAGGTGGTCTACCACACGCGCATGGTGGCGCGCGCGGCGCGCCGCGCGCTGGTCGTGGCCGACCTGCCGTTCGGCAGCTACCAGGTTTGTGAAGAGGACGCCGTGCGCAGCGCGGTGCGCTGCGTGAAGGACGGCGGTGCCCAGGCGGTGAAGCTCGAGGGCGGCACCGCGGTGTCGTCCGCCATCGCGCGCATCGTCCGCGCCGAGATCCCGGTGCTCGGGCACGTCGGCCTCACCCCGCAGGCCATCCATCGCATGGGCGGCCACCGCGTGCAAGGGCGCAGCGAGGAGAGCGCCCGCCGCGTGCTCGAGGATGCGCGCGCCGTCGAGGCAGCCGGCGCCTTCGCCGTCGTCCTGGAGGGCATCCCCGCGCAGCTCGCGCAGAGCGTGACCGACGCCCTCGAGATTCCCACCGTCGGCATCGGCGCCGGACCGGGCTGCGACGGACAGGTGCTCGTGATGCACGACATGCTGGGCTTCTCCGACTGGACGCCCAGCTTCGTCAAGCAGTACGCGAGCCTGGGCGCCCTGGCGGCCCAGGCGGCGCGCTGCTTCGCGGACGACGTGGCCAACGGCAAGTTCCCGGGCGAGGAGCACGCGTACTCGTAGCGCTGACGGTCTGCCATGCAGCTCATCGAGACGGTCCGCGCGCTCCAGGAGCGCTCCGAGGCGGAGCGCGCGGCCGGCCGCCGCATCGCGTTGGTGCCCACCATGGGCGCGCTGCACGCCGGCCATCTCGCCCTCTTGGAGGAAGCGCGCCGACGCGCGGA
>JAOUNA010000250.1 GCA_029881215.1 Myxococcales bacterium
GGTTCCAGCGCGCGCCGCCGCGGCTCGCACCGAGATCGCGCTCGAGCCCGAGACGCGGATCGGTCCGCCTCCCAAGGACGCAGCGGACGAGGTCGACGAGATCTTCATGGAGCTGCTGGAGGATTAGCGCGCCGCGCAGCGCCGGCCGGCTGGGCACGTCTCGAGCGCGGCGCGCGCCATCGCTGTGCGGCGCTCAGAAGCGGTACTGCAGGCCCCAATCGACCGACACGTAGTCGTAGTCGTAGTCGCCCCAGCGCGGCCAGAACGGGATCGGCACGACGTAGGTCGCGCCGGCGCCGATCGACAGGAACGGGGTGACGTAGATGTCGAGTCCCGCTCCGAAGCGTCCGACCATGCCGCTGTCGTCCGTCTCGATCGGGTCGGTGATCGGAACCACGTTGTCGGGATTCTTGCCCTTGATCTCGAATTCCGACGGATCCTTGCGGATGTCATTGCCCCAGGTCCGCATCCATCCGACTCCGACCAGCGCGTAGGGCTGCACCATCCCGGTGGTGAGGTAGGCCTTCAGGTTCCCCGTGAGGGTCAGAGCCGTGAGATCCGTGATGGTGGTGCGAAAGCGGTTGGTGTCCGCGAAGATCTGGGCGCCGGCGAGGTACTCGAGGTGCGCTTCGCCGGCGAAGTGCGGGAGGAATCGGTATCCCGCCCGAGCGTGCACGCCGAGCGAGGGATCGATCTGTCGCGGCTTGGTCGGGTCGGGGAGGGGGAAATACCCGTACTGGTTGTCCGGGACGATTCCGAGCTGATCGTCCATTCGCGTGAACACCGCCGTGGTTCCCTGGATCCCGAGGTAGAAGCCCGGCCGCGCGAAATCCTCCTGGGCCGCCGCTGGCACGCTCAGGAGCAGCGCCAAGCTCAGGCTGATGATCGTGACTCGTGCCATCATCTCCTCCGGGCCATGGCGAGGGGCGCCATCCTGCCGCGGAACCCTCCACCCGCGCAAGTGCGGCTCCTGTCCGACCTCCCGGACAGGCGTCGATTCCTGTTCGTCCTCACGCTCGCGCCCCTTGCCGGGTTGCGGCCGGTGTCCGAAATCCTCTTGAATACCCTCTGGGAGAACGACCCGGAGCGAGTGCTCAGAGTCCCTGGTCGCGATCGTCGGCTGTATGGAGCGCGAGACGGGCTTCGAACCCGCGACCCTCAGCTTGGGAAGCTGATGCTCTACCAACTGAGCTACTCGCGCCTAGAGTGAGCATAGCAGACGAGGTTGGAGATCGACCCGGACATTTGTCCTGCAATCCGTCGGAATGGAATCGCGCGGGACGATCGGACCGGCCGCCCCTGGCGCGGGCGGGCCTCGGAGCGCGCGGGCGCCGGAATTCCGGGGCATTGGGGCGCGCGTCGGGAATTCCGCCTCAGGCGCCGACTCCGGCCGGAGCATCCCCGCAGCGCCTGGGGGCTACCAGCTGCCTACGTTGGGCATGGAGATCCACGGCTCGCGTTCCGGCAGCGGATTTCCGGCCTGGAGCAGCTCGATCGAGATGCCATCGGGAGAGCGCACGAAGGCCATGTGTCCGTCGCGGGGCGGCCGCTGGATGGTCACGCTCGCGTCGCGCAATCGCGCGCACACGGCGTAGATGTCGTCCACGCGATACGCCAGGTGGCCGAAGTTGCGGCCGCCGCTCAGCGTCTCCGGGTCCCAGTTGTAGGTGAGTTCGATCTGTGCGTCCCGATCGCCCGGCGCTGCGAGGAAGACCAGCGTGAAGCGACCGGCTTCGTTGTCCATCCGACTCAGCTCCTGGAGCCCGAGCTTCCGGCAATAGAAGTCGAGAGACTCCTCCAGATTCGAGACGCGAACCATCGTGTGCAGGTACTTCATCGCGCGGTCCTCCTGTCTGCCGGCCGGACCTCGCGAGCATACGCGCGTCGGGTGGTTCGCTCCAGGCGCGCGAGATCGCCGGACTCCAGCGCATTGCGCGCCGGTGATCAAGATGCGCGCAGCGGCTGCGCGCGCTCGTCCCGCACGAGATTCGGAGGGACAGGCTGCCGCATGTCGCGGTAGCTCGTGGCTGCGAGATCGATCAGGTCGTTCTCGAGCTCCAGGCGAAATCTCTCCAGGCCCGCCTTCGTGCGCGCGTCGTCGGGCACGAAATAGGGGCCGCGGTAATAGAGGCGAATGCGGTTGAAGGGCAGGGGGAGCGCCGTCCGATCCCAGGTGGGGAGGCGCAGACACCTGGCGAACCAGAGCCGCGCGAGAATGATCGGTTTGCCGCACTCGCGCGCGATGACGACGGGGCCGCGCTTGACTCGGTACGCCGGCCCGTGGGATCCGTCGACCGCGACGCCGTACACCACGTCCGCGTTCTTGTTCATGTGGTCGATCATGTCTCGGAACACGCGGCTCCGCCGGCGCGAACGCCGACTGCTCGAGCCGCCTCGAAACACGATGAAGTGACAGCGCTCGGCGATGCGCGTGATGAGCTCTCCCACGTCGCTCATGTTGATGAGGGTGTGGGGGTGGATGCCAAAGCGGTGATACGCATAGGGAGAGGCGATCACCTCCTCGTGCCAGAACATTCCAACGAGGCCGCCGTATTGCTGCACGATGTCGAACCGCTCGACGGCGCCACCGTCGTCGACGCGACTGCTGGCCCAGACGAACCGCATGTACGCCATGTACATCGCGGGCGCCACGCGCACGCCGATCCACATGAACGGCTTCGTGATGAACACGCGCCGCACCGACTTGCGGAGCCTTCGGAACGCAGATCTTCGCTTCATCGTGGTCCCGGCGCGTTCGGTGTCGGGGGGGACGAATACGTGGGGCGTTGGCTCGAGTCAAGTCGGTGCCGGCGCGGGGGGATCTCAACGAGGCTCGACGATGAAGGTCAGGCGCTCCTCGAATTCGATCGTCGCGCTCTCGAACTGGACTTCGTAGGCATAGACGCCGGGCTCCGCATCTTCTGGAAGAGATACGAAGGCGTCCACCACCCAGCGTCCGGGACGCAGTTCGTAGCTCGCCATGGTGTCTCGCACGATCGGCTTGCCCCGGAAACGAATGCGCGTCGAGAGCGTGCCGGCGACCACCTCCGTGGGTCGCAATGGACACATCGCATAGATCATGCGGTGGTTGAAGTCGCGCTTGGGCTTCACGCGCGGCGGGATCAGCGCGCTCTCCTCCATGATGAAGAAGGGGCGACGCTGGTCCTCGCAGTCGTATTCGTCCCAGACCTCTTCCGGAAAGCTGCGCAGCTGCTCTCCCGGGTCGCGCAGCGCCTTGGTCATCGACCAGCGCAGGCTCGCACACCCGCAGAGCAGGATCGCGACTGTCAGGGCGACTAGTCTCTTCGGATGACCCAACCTGCGGCTCCCTGGGTTTGGCTTCCGACGGTCTTCGGGGTGTTCGCGTGCGCAGCCTCGGCGTCTCGCGCAGTCGCGCTCTCGCCGCGGTCGCTGCGCGGCTGCGCCCGAGGCGCGCGCGTCTGGGCCGGCGTTCCGGCGGCTTCGGCATCCTTCGCGAGCTTCGTCGCGGTCGACTCGGGTAGAGGCGCGCGCGTTGTATTCGGCGCCGCGGGTGCGCGGTGCTCTGGAGCGTCGCCGGAGCGGATTGGATCGGGCGCGCGCGGCGTCGCTGCGAACGCGCCGGCGGCGAGCCGAGATCGGGGCGCGGCCTCCGCGGTGCGGGCGGCGGCGACACTGTGCGGCGAGCCCTTCGGTGTCAGGCGCAGGGGCGCGCTGCGCGCGGGGAGGGCCAGGCGGTCGATGAGCACGAGATTCGCAGCCATCAGGAGCGCGATGAGCGCGACACCGACACCGACCGGTGCCCAGGTGCCGGTCGCGCGGCGCCGACGGGCCCGCGCGCCATCGGGCCGCTCGACGCGCGGCTCTTCCACAGCGCC
>JAOUNA010000251.1 GCA_029881215.1 Myxococcales bacterium
GCGCTCGACGGCGCCAAGGCCCTCTGCATGACGGCGCTCGATTTCCTGTGCGATCCGCAGCTGCGCGCCCGCGTCCGCGCGGACTTCGAGGCGCGCGGCTAGCCGGGTCGTCCGCTCGGTCGCGGGCCCTCAGCCGCCGTTGCCGCGCGCGGAGAGGCCGCGGAACAGCAGATCCACCGACGACGCGATCGCTTCGCGGCAACCCGTCTCGGAGATCAGTCCGTTCGCCCAGCTGATGCGCGCGCCCGTGGCGATGTGGAAGAGTGCGCGCGCCGACGCCAGCACGTCGATGCCCGGGGCGAGATCGCGCCGGCTGCCCGCCTGCAAGATCTCTGCGAGCAGTCCGATCGCGCGGTCGTGCAGCGCCAGCACGCGGCGCGCGACCGGCGCCTCCGGGTAGGTCGTGGCGCGCAGCGCGATCACGGTCAGGTCCGCGTCCGACGCGAGCAGTGCGTGCTGCGTGTCGAAGAATCGCGCCACGCGTTCGCGGGTGGGGCGGCTGCGATCGTCACCGGTCCGGAAGCGGGTCCACGCCTCCTCCTGCAGATCGGCGAGCTCGAGCACGAGCAGCTCGTGCTTGGTCCGCACGTGGCGGTAGATCGAGCTCGCTCCCATGCCCGCGCGCTTCGCGATGGCGCGCAGCGTGGTGCCGTCGAAGCCGCGCTCGCGAAACAGCGCGCGGGCGGCTTCGCGGATGCGTGAACGGCTGCGCTGGCCGCGCACCAGGCGTCCGTCGTCGGGGCGCAGCGCGCGGGGGCGCCGAGCCGTTTGCGTCGACACGCTCGGATCCATCGGCGTCCCCCAGAATCGCACAGTCGCACTGCCGCTGCCGCGGCGGCCCCCGAAGAGCGAAGGCCCGGCTGGATGTGACTCGCAGCCGGGCCCTCTCATGACCGGGAAACGCGACCCCTCCCAGGATCGGGCTCCCGCGCCATGCCTTGTGTTGGATCAGCGGATCTCATCACGCAAGTCCCGTGCCGAAGGGCGCGCGCGCGCAACTCCCCGAAATCGGGTCCAGATGCGCCTTCGGGAGATGGCTCGAAAGAAGAACCTTTCCGCCCCAGAGGAAGAGTCGTTCCATCGCGCGAAACCGAGCTCGCGGCAGGGAGCATGGCTGATTCATTCGGAAGTTCACGGACCTGGCGTGCGCTGGGCGAGCGCGCGCGGTGTTTCGAGCAGCAGCTCGGGATGCTCGATGCGTTCCTGGATGCCCGCGATCGTGACGTAGGAGTAGAGCCCATCTTCGATGCGCTCGTCGTAGGTCCAGCACACGGTCATCACGCGGCGCTGCGCCGGGCCCGGGCGGACCAAACCCATGACACCGAAGAGCGAGCAGGTGCCGCGCTCCCACAAGTGGTGGAAGCCGGCGTCGTGCCCCACCGAGCCCAGATTCGCGATGAAGAGCGAGGTGAACAGCGGATCGGGCTCGATCGCGCTGCGCGGCAGCAAGCCCAGCGTGTCGAGGGCGTCGGCGGCCCGGATCACCGCCCAGGTGAGGAAGCCGGGCAAACGCAGCAGCAGCCGCGTCTCCTTGTCGCTCGTCGAAGCGACGCCGGCGCGCGCGGGCCGCAATCGCGCGTAGATCGCGTCCACCATCTCGTCGAGGGACTCGTGATCCGGCTCGAAGCGTCGTTTGATGGTGAGCATGGGCGCACCGTCGACGAGCGCGCGCTTCGCGCTGAATGTCAGGTACACGCCATCGCGTTGCCAGAGCCGTCCGCCCTTCACGAAGCGATTGACACCGGGGCGCAGCGCGAGGGCCTGGGCGCAGGAGCGCAGAAACAGGTGGAAGAGCGTCATGGGACGGTCGGGCGGGCGCTCCCGATTGCGCTTCTCGAGGAATTCGAGCGCGGCCTCCACTTCCATCTCCTGGGGGAGATGGAAGACCGAGTCGTTCCGGCGCGGCGAGACGAAGGGCATGATGCGCCGCATCGCTGCGGCATCGCGCACGAGCTGGGCGTCCGGGCGGCGACCAAACATGCTTCTTTCCCCCACTATGTGCGGTGGTCCGTGATCGCGCCGCGCGGGCTCGGCTTCGCTGCGTTCGCGGGGAGTCTAGGACGAAGTCCCCGTGTGTAGCATGCGCCAGACCTGCACGTTCAGAACCTGCGTCTGGCCGATGCTGCGGAAGCCGAGGTGCTCGTAGAAGGCCAGGTTCTCGCGCAGGTCGGTTTCGAGGTAGGTGTCGCGTTGCTCGCGGAGCGCGCGTGCGAGCAGATCCTGCACCAGCGCGCGGCCCGTGCCGCGGCGTCGTGCGCTCGGGTCGACGCCGAGTGCGCCGAGATACCAGTGGGGCTCGGGCGGATGCAGCCCAGCCAGGTGATCGAAGATGCGGCGCCAGCACGCGGCGACGCGCCAGCCCTGTCCGAGCACGCAGCGCGCGCGCGCCAGGGGTGCGGCTGGGGGCAGCGGGAAGGCGAAGGGCGGCACGGCGATCAGCACGCCGGTCAGGCTCGCGCCGCAGTGGGCGCCGAGCACGAGCCCCTCCCGTTGCGCCACCGGCAGCAGCGCGTGCATGCCATGGCGGTTCGAGCGCAGACGCCGCGCCGGATCCGGGCCGATCACCGTCGTGGTCAGCGGATTGTCCCGGAAGGCAGCCGCGAGGAGATCTCCAGCCCGCGTCAGATCGCACGCGCGCAGGCTGTTGATCGCAATCGAGTTCGCCTCGTTCCGAGACGCCGATTGGATGGTCGACCGCGGTGTGCTCATCGCGCGCCGTGAAGATGCGCGCCTGCGGCGCACTCGGCCACACCGAATATCGTGGATTGCTCCCTTCTGCTCGACCGGGCGGCGCGCGGCAAGGCTCCTGAACGTGCAATTGCGTCGGTATCCGACCCTGGGACTGCGATTTTCTGCGCAGTGCACAAGGCGCGGGCGGACACGTTCTGCGCGCGCGACAAGAAAAAGATTGATTGATCGTGTGCGCCGGGTCTAGTGTCGAGGCCAGGCTGCGTCTCGACCGGAAGCAAGCGAGCGCGCGCCCGCCCCACGGAGGGATCGGACCACACGCAACCGCCTCCGAGGGCCACAGGCTGCGCGCGCTTGCGCGAGCCGGCCTGCAGTGCCGCGAACTTCGCGGGCTGGCATGCGGCCGTCGGTCGAGACTCGGGCGCCCGAGGTGAGCGCATCCCGCCTCCCTCGGGCGCCCTCCCAAGATCGCCGTGCGGCGCGCGACGTCTCAGCTCTTGGGCACGCGCCCGCCGCGGATCCGACACTCGGAGAGCTTGGTGAAGCGCGTGCCTCCCGGGAGCTGGCAGCTCACCAGGGGGTCGCTGCTCGGCGGGTCGTCGGGCCGCGGGCCGAGGGAGCGCGCGCCGTCCCACCACTCGGCCATGCGCTGCGAAGCCGAAGGCTGCTTCTCTGCCTCTGCCTCCGCGCGCGCAGCCTCCTCCTCCTTCTTGCGCTTGTTTCGATTCGGCGAATGCGCGTCGAGGATGGCTTCGCCCTGCTCGAGCTCGTCCCACACGAAGCAGCCCGACAGCAGGAAGACGGCGGCGAGTGCGATGGCGACGTGTTTCATCCCCCTCGCTATCGGTCGGACGAAGGCTTCGCTGAACGCGCCCGTGGCGTGCGTTGCCGCGGCGTGCTGCGCCCGCCCCGGCTGCGCCTTCTTCTGCAATCCACTGATATGGCCCAGGAAATCTCGTTCATGAGTCCCGAATTCGATCCCGGGGCGATGAATGATTGTGAAATTCATTTTCAATATGCTACCAACCCCAGCAACGATCAGAAGGAGCTCCCCACCATGAATCGCATCGCCCGCCAGCAGCGCGGCGTCGCCCGCTGGGCGTGTCTGCTCGTGGTGCCGCTGCTCGGCTCGCCCGCCGACGCCGACGCGGCCACGCCGGCTGCC
>JAOUNA010000253.1 GCA_029881215.1 Myxococcales bacterium
GGTCTGGAAGGCGGGAGAGGCCATCAAGGCCATCAGGTAGAAGGTCTCCGGCGCCTCGGGCAGGCTGCGCAGGCGGATGACCCAGTCCTTGTCCTGCCGGATCTCGTCCCGCAACAGCGCCTTCAAGAACTCGCCCTCGCGAATGCTGCGAATCGAGGCGTCGACCTTGGCCAGTTCGTCGCCGAAGACTTCCACGGCCCGGCCGTAGAGAACGGCGGCGCGCCCGTGCACGTCGAGCTTGCTGTAGGCGTAGGGCAGCGCGAGCAGGGCCTCCTGGACGGCGGCGTCGGTGGGCTCGCGCTCGGCCAGGAGGCTCCAGGGAACCAGCGCCCGGTCGAACTTCTCGACGGAGGCGTCGGCCCATCCGGCGCGAAGCAGCGCCAGGTTGGAGAAGGGCCCCTCGAGGCGAATGCGGTCCAGGGAGCGTTGGGACGGCCCGAACGCCGACGACTCGAAGAGCAGCGTGCCGAGCACCAGGTTGGACTTGTCGCGGATCGCGAGGGTGGCGGGATCGCGGCTGTTCACTCTTCCGGCCCGGTCCAGCTGCCGGATGGCCTCCTCCGGCCGCCCGTTCTGCAGCAGCGCGATGCCGAGGTTGTAGGTGGAGAAGCCCTGCAGCGCCTCGGAGCCCTGCAGGCCTCGAAGCACCTCGACGGCGTCGGCGGATCGGCCGAGTGCCAGGTAGACGTTGGCGCGCAGAAACTCGATGTCGTCTCGGATGTCCTCGGGGATCTCGCCGCTGATCCTCTCCAGTGCGCGCAGCGCGTCATCGGGCTGATCCTTCTGCAGGTGGATCTTCGCCAGCCGGAAGGCGGCCTCGTTGCGCACCGATTCTTCGACGTCTCCCTCGAGGACCGCCTTGATGGCGCGCCCGGCACGCTGGTGCATGCGATAGCGGAGCTCGAAGTCGCCGACGTCGAATTCGGCGTGATCGATGTGAACGTGGAGCGAGTCGAGCCGGGGCTCGTCGACCCGGTAGTGCTGGGCGATCTCGGCATCGAGCCGCTCGAGCGCCTCGAAGTAGTGCTCCTGGTACGCCTGGTAGAGCGCCTCTCCGAAGTAGAGATCCTTCAGCTCGGTGCCCAGCGTCGGGCCGGCGGCCAGCAGGGCCGCCAGCGCGACGGGGATGTGACGTGCGATGGCCGCGGGCACGGTCTACCACTCCCCGAGCTGGATGCCGGTCTCCTGCCCGGACAGGATGATGCTGACGAGCTTTGGCTCGATCTCTTTGCGGAAGGAGAAGCTCCGGGTCGTATCGAGTTCGCTTCCGCCGGGAAGCTTGCCGGCCACCGAGACGTCGAGCTGATGCTCGCCTGTGGGAATGTTGCCCGTGTAGATCCGCTGCACGCCTCCCTTCTGGAGCGCCTCGATCTCCTTGAAGGCGTAGATGTGGTGCGCCACGGGCTCGCCGTCGATCCCGATCCGGACCCAGTCGAGGTTGAGGGGCTCGCCCTCGGCGAGCGAGACGAACACGCTGACCTGGGTGTCGGACGGGTAGAGCAGCTTCTCCTCGAGAAGGTTGAGCTCCGCCGCGATGCTCAGCACGTCGGATTTGATCTCCTGGACCTGCGTGTCGAGGCTCTGCATCTGCTCCTTCGAGGTCGACTCGGCGAGGCCCGCCGAGCCGCTCAAGCCGGTCAGCAGGGCGAGGAGCACGCACCAGAGCATCCGGTGCTGGCTGGGTTCGCGCGCGATCGCCCGGCGATTCGGCCGCGCGCTTCGGGCACGCTCCGCCGTCGCCACGGGCTGGCGCACACTGGGATTCTTCACGAGAGCTTTACGCACGGGTGGGGGGCCTCCCGGATTGCCCTAGAGATTCGTCCTGCCCGCGCGCTGCAGTTGTGACGCAGGGCACAAGAGGGGCGCGGACGCACTGGATTGCGTGTTCGAACGCAAGCAGGTGCGGATTCCTGGTGTCGAGCGAGGTCCCTGCGGGCCGTGTTGCGCGCAGCGCCGGATGCCGAGCGTCTCGATCGCTTCCGCCTCGCCGATCCCGATCGGGGCGCTGCGTTCGGCCGTCTTCTGCCGGAATCCTGCTGCATCTCGAGCTCCCAACCGATGGCGGGGGTGGACTAGGCTAGGCGCCATGAGAATTTCCCGAATCGATTTGTGGCACGTGCGCGTTCCGTTGCCCGCTCCCTTCTTCCCGTCGTGGATTCCGGGGCACCGGCAGACGGAGAACCGCTTCGACCTGATCCGGCTGACCACGCGCAGCGGCCTCGAGGGCTGGTCCGCCGCACCCGCCATGGGCCGGGAGCGCCAGGGCCTCGGCGCGCTGCTGGGCCCCTATTTCCTGGGCGAGCGCGCGGACGACATCGCCAACGTCGGCCAGCGAATCCGGGAGATGGGATACCTCGGGCAGCGCGTCGCCTGGGTCGAGTGCGCCTGCTGGGACATCCTCGGCAAGGCGCGCGGCAAGCCGGTCTACGAGCTGCTGGGGGGCGAGGGCGGGAGCGTGGGCCTCTACGCCTCGAGCGGAGAGCGGAGGTCCGCAGCGTCGCGGATCGAGGAGGTGCAGCGGCGCGTCGCAGAAGGCTTCTCGACGGTGAAGCTGCGCGTGCACGACGACAGCCTCGAGCAGGATCTCGAGCACATCCGCGCGACGCGAAACGGTGTTGGAGACGCAGTGCGCCTCGGAGTCGACGCGAACCAGGCCTGGCGGGTCGCGGTGATCGACGAGTGCGCACGGTGGGATTACGCGCGGGCGCTGGCGTTCTGCAAGGAGGCAGAGCGCCTCGCGTTCGAGTGGGTGGAAGAGCCGCTTCCGATGGACGACTACGAGGCGCTCGCCCGACTCACCGCAGCGACGAAGATCCCCATCGCGGGCGGAGAGCTGAACAGCCAGGGGCTTCCCGAGTTCAAGGGGATGATCGAGCGCGGCTGCTACGACTGGTACCAGCCCGACGCCATCTTCACCGGCGGAATCTCCGGCACGTGGGCCATCCTCCAACACTTGCAGTCACGGGGAGCGACGTACACACCCCACACCTGGACCAACGGGATCGGGTTCGCCGTCAACCTCCAGCTCTTCGCCGCCTCCGAGAGCCGGAAGCAGGGCACGCTGCTCGAGTACCCGCTCAGCCCGCCGGGCTGGGTGGAAGAGGTCCGCGACGCGCTGTTGACGGAGCCCTGGCGCCACGAGCAGGGGAGGCTCGCGCTGCCGACGAGACCGGGGCTCGGCTTCGAGATCGACCGGGCTGCGCTCAGGCGCTACGGCTCGCGCTTCTTCACGGCGACAAATCTTCGCGTCGCCGTCCGGGCCGTTCTCGACCGCGGCCTGGCCGAGGCGAGAGCGCTCGGCACGGCCCGTCGCAGGCGTCTCGCCCAGCGAGAGGCCGAGCTCGCAACGATGCAGGATCCTGCGCTGGAGGCACTGGTGGAGCTGGCCCCCGCACCGTCTCGCGAGCGCACTCCTGTCGACTGAAGTAGTGGAGTTGCGGGCGCTACGGCTCCCGTGTGCCCACGACGATCTCACCGGTCTGCGTGACCCAGCCGTACAGGATGCCGTAGCCGTTGGAGGAGACCACGATTTCTCCGTCCTTGCCGATGGCAATGATTGCGCCCTCGGCCCCGTCCTGTTTCCCGATGAGTTCCTTGACCACGTAGTCGGCCGCGCGCTTCAGGGGTGTGCCCAGGTATTCGACACGCATGGCAATGTCACGGGTGGCCGCCCGCTTGATGAAATACTCGCCGACGCCCGTTGCTGACAGGGCATGCCGGTGGTCGGCGTAGGTGCTGGCGCCGATGATGGGGCTGTCGCCCACTCTGCCCGGCAGCTTGCCCGGCCAACCTCCGGTTGAGGTGCCGGCGGCCAGGTCGCCGCAGCGGTCCAGAGCTGCCGCCC
>JAOUNA010000252.1 GCA_029881215.1 Myxococcales bacterium
GTCGCGCTTCAGCGTTGCGCGCTGACGCAGCGTCGGCGCTGCGTTCCTCTTCGCGTCGCCCGAATTCTCACGCGGGCTTTCGCGCGCGGAAATACACCTGGAGCATTTCTCCCTTTTCGCAAACCACCTTCATCGCGCGCCAGTTCTCGACGAAGTGATCGGCCTTCTCGCGGCCAATCAGCGCGACTGAGCGCGGATAGAGATCGGCCTTCATCTTCTCGTACTCGTCCGCCACGCGCTGTCGGTACCAGCTCGAGCGGTCCTCGATCTCGACGTCGATGAAGCCCGCATCGCGCAAGATTTCCTCGTGTCGCGCCGGGGTCTCCATCGCGTAGGTCAGCCCCTCGATCTTGAACCAGTAGAGCATGTCCTTGCTGTACTCGCCCTCGCCCTTCATCCAGTCGTACGACGTGAGCACTCCGCCGGGCTTCAGCACGCGCAGACACTCTTTGAAGACATCGAGCTTGTTCTCGATCTGCGTGAACGCCCCGGAGCTCACCACGAAATCGAAGGCATTGTCCGGAAAGTCGAGGGGCCCCGGCTCCACCACCCGGAACTCGATGCGGTCCTCCAATCCCAGCTCTTTGCAGCGGCGTTTCGCGAGCCCGACGAGGTGCGCATCGATGTCGATGCTCACGACCCTCGCTCCGTAGGTCTTGGCGAGCACGAAGGCGGGTCCGCCGATGCCGCAGCCGATGTCGAGCAGGCTCTTGTCCCGGACGTCCAGGCCCTGGACCATGTTGGCGACGTTGCCTTCACCGCCAGGCGCCATGAATCCGTCGCCCCAGACGAGCTGCAGCAGGGCGATCATCGCATCGTGGTACTCGCGTTCGTTGTCCATGCACCTGCTCTCCTGTCTCTCGACTTCACCCGCTCCGCGTCGTGCGGAACCACAGCGCGCGCGTCTCGTCCCCGCCTTCCGCGGCGGCCACCGGTCCGTGGTCGCCGTTCAGAGGATCACCTCGAATCCCTCGAATTGGGGCGGCCCGAGATAGGTGCCCGGCGGAGCTCCGGCCTGGGCATGGGCCCTGCGAAACGCCTCGGATTGCGTCCAGGCTTCGAAGCTCTCGCGCGACTCCCAGATGGAGTGCGACGCGTACAGGGTGCCCGCGTCGCTTCCGGGGCCGCGCAGCAGATGGAATTCGCGAAAGCCGGGAACCCCGTCCAGGTGCGATTCGCGGCTCCGCCAGAGCGCCTCGAAGCTCTCCTCGCGGCCCGACGCCACGCGAAACCGATTCATTGCGATGAACAATCGGCTACCTCGCGCCGGCCGATCCGGCTCCAGGAAAAGCCGGGAGGCTACCACAGCCGAGCGGCGGCACGACGCGCGCGGCGCCGCCCGCCGGCCGTTCGATCCGCGCGGGAGAATCGGAGCGGTCCAACGAGCCGATCCGGAGCGCGCGCGGAGGCGGATCGAGGCGGGCTCAGCGCAGCAGCGCGCGGCAATCCTCGATCTGCACGCGCTTCGCCAGCACGAGCCGGTTCTCGGCGAACGCCGGGGCCACCTCTCGGGTGATGTCTTCGCCGTTCTGCTTGAGGCGCACCGACTCGAGCGAGAGGGGCGTGCCCGTGACGCGGATGCAGGTGCGCTCGCCATCGCCGCGCAGCCGCTCTTCATAGAGATCGAGCGCCTCGCCGAGCGTGTCGCGAGCCGCGCGATCGGCGGCCACGAAGCTCAGGGTCTCCGTGAGCTGCTGCGCCTGCGGCGCGCCGGGCGACTTGCACAGATGGAAGTTGGGATATCTCTCGGCGATCAGCCTGGCGTGGCGAATGGCGAGCCCCGCGACCGTCGCGTGCGTGAGGCTGTTGCGGTGCTTTTCGATGCCGCCCCCGAAGAGCATGAAGGTGTCGTCGAGCGAGCCGGTCACGCTGAAGCGCGCCTCGATCTGGCTGGCGTCGCGGAAGACCTCGCGGCCTTCGACACGGGTTCCGACGCCCCGCACGTCGAGCCAGCTCGTGCTCACCCCATTCGATAGGAGAAGTCCGAGTCCGGCCACGACGAGAATGCCGAGCATGAAGCGGCCCATGGCCAGCATATCGTCCGGACGCGCGCAGCGCCTGAACGCCGCGTCGCGGCCGGTGCGCCCTCTGCGCCTATTCGTTCTCGACCGGGTATTGCGTCAGATCATCGGTGATCTCGAACCACGATGCCTTGGAGCCGACGTAGATGTGGAATCCCGCCCGCTGCTGTGGATCGGAGTCGAATCCACCGACCGCGATCCACGCCTCATCGGGGCTGGCGTTCGGCGAGAAGAGGAGATTCGAGCCGCACCGGCTGCAGAAGCTCCGCTCCGCCGCCGCGGAGGACGCGTATCGGGCGATCAGCTCCGCCCCCTGGGTGAACACGACGTCGCGCGGATTCACGCCCGCGTAGGTCGCGAAGGCGGCGCCGTGCGCCTTCCGACACATGCCGCAGTGGCAATTCTGCATCTGGTGGATTGGGCCTCGGATCTCGTAACGAATGCCGCCGCAGAGGCAGCTGCCTGCAATCATGCCGTGGCTCCCTGGCACCGGGCGCGATGCGTGTGGCGGCTACGGTGCCGTTCTCGCGGGGCACGCCTTGCCCATGCACGGGTGCATCCTCTTGTGCTGGCGGACCAGCTCTTCGACGACCGCGGCCGTCGCATCCGCCTTGGCGGCGCCCTGCGCCGCGTTCATGGCTTCGACGAGTTGGTCGAGCCGGGCCTGCTGCTCGCGCATCGGACACGCGTGCATGTCCATGCGCTCGCGGTGGTGATGCGCGCAACCGGAGAGCAGCGTGGTTGCGCCCACGACGCAGGCGAGCAGGGCGATCCGGATGGTGGCGACGCGCATGGCTTCTCCTCGTGAGTGTACGGAACTTGCGTCGCACGGCGCAGCATGCGTTCGGCTGCGCCGCGCAGGCGCCGGCGGCGCGCGCCGCGCGCGCCGCGTGGCACGCGGGGAGGCTAACACAGTCGCTCGGGGCGCAACGCAGGCAGCACGCAGCGCGGCCCGCGAGGTCCTGCGTGTTCAGAAGTCGAGCACGAGCGGGCCGTCACCCTGCACGTACACCTCGCAGCGGTGACCGATGTGAAGGCCGATTCTCCAGCGATAGGCGCAGTGTGCATCGATCGGGATTCCGTCGTATTCGCCGTGCAAGAGGATTCCGACGGCCTCGGGCGCTCCGAACGGTCCGGAGGCGACCACGACTCCGTTGACGAGCAGCGTGATCTCGTCTCGCGTGGCGCCCAGCTCGGCGCGCGCCGAAATCTGCAAGCGCTTGCCCTCGACATCGTACGCGTGCGGCTTGGAGGCCATGCTCCCATCACAGGATGCGAAGACGAGCCAGAGGAGCATCGACCAGCCGGCCGTTGCGCGTCGAACTCGCTGCGGCGCTGCGTGGGGGTGCATGGAGACGCGGCGTTCCGCCTCCTCGAGTTCGCGGACATCCGTCCCGAACACACCGGATTGCCTGGACGGGGTCCGGGCCGCTCGGGCGGCAGCGCGGCCCGCCTAGCGCTCTGGCCAGCACTGCTCCGCGAAGGTCTTTCCAGAAGGATAGATGCGGATGCGCTCGATGGGCCAGATCATGGCGACGCCGTTCTCGAGCGTGAACGTGCCGTTCACGTAGGCGGGCGCCGCCGGACAGGCGAGGTTCTTCGCGCCGTGCAGCAGGATCGCGGAGGACGTGTCCTGAACGGCTGCGTGATCGCGGGTCAGGAAGAGATAGGGAATGCCTCCGGGATAGGAGAGGAAGCCGAAGACCATCACCGGCGTTCCGTTCAGTCTCGACGCGTGGGCCAGGAGGTTGACGAGCGAGATCTCAGAAGCATCGGAGTCGGACTCGGGAGCCCTGACCGATCGCCCGCACGAGAGCGCCGCG
>JAOUNA010000254.1 GCA_029881215.1 Myxococcales bacterium
CGGCGCCGGCAACGGCTTGGGCGCGGACGCAGCCGAGCGGTCGGGGGAAGGGCTGAGGCACCCCCTGCTCGTCACCGCTGCGGGTCTCGCGGCGCTGATCGGCGGTGCGCGCATCACCGTCAGCGCCGCCGTCGGCATGGCGCGCGGACTCGGCGTGCCCGAGGAGGTGATCGCGTTGACGCTGCTGGCCGTGGGCACGAGCCTGCCGGAGCTCGTGGCCTCCGCCGTCGCCATGGCGCGCGGCCACTCGGAGCTGGCCATCGGCAACGTGGTGGGCTCGAACATCTTCAATCTGCTGTTCGTGCTCGGCGTCACGTCGCTCATCTCGTACGTGCCGGTTCCCCCCGGTGGACACCTGGATCTGCTGCTCGTCGCCCTGCTCTCCCTGATCCTCTTCCTCTCGGCGTCGACGCACACCCGCACGATCGTCCGAACGGAAGCGCTGCTTCTGCTGGTCGTGTACTGCGGCTACATCGCCTGGCGCTCCGCGCGATCGTTCGGCGCGTGAGCGCCGGGCGCTAGCGGGAGCGCCGCGCCTCGCGCGCGATGCGCGCCTTGGATGCGGCCCAGGCGCAGATCGGGCACGTCGAGAGATCGTGAGCGCGGGCCGGACAGTGCTCGCGGCCGAAGTGGATGATCTGCAGGTGGACCTTGCCCCAGCTCTCCGGGGCGAACAGGCGCTTCAGATCGCGCTCGGTCTCGCCCACGTTCCGGGCCCGGGAGAGTCCCCAGCGGCCGGCCAGGCGGTGCACGTGGGTGTCGACGGGAAACGCCGGGCGTCCGAACGCCTGCACCATCACCACGCTCGCCGTCTTGTGCCCCACTCCGGGCAGCGCCTCGAGCGCTTCGAAGCAAGCCGGAACGCGCGCTCCGTGCTTCTCGATCAAGATGCGCGACAGCGCGCGGATCGCCTTCGCCTTGGCGGGCGCCAGGCCGCAGGGCCGGATGATGCGGCGGATCTCGGAGACGGACAGCCGCAGCATCTGCTCCGGGCTGGCAGCGCGGGCAAAGAGCTGGGGGCTGACCTGATTGACGCGCTGGTCGGTGCACTGCGCCGACAGCACGACGGCGACGAGCAGCGTGTAGGGGTCCACGTGCTCGAGGGGAATCCCGGCGTCGGGATACAGGCGATCCAGTGTGCGCTCGATGCGGCGCGCCTTCTGCGCTCGCGTCACGCTGCCGCTCCGCTCGCGCTGCGCGTCCAGCTCCCGGCGCCGCGTCGAGCCGGGCCCTGTGCGCGCCGAGCGCGGCTCGTCGCGCGAGCGTCCGCACGGTGCACGGTCTCCGTGGTTCGGGTACGCGCGGGCCCATGCAGCGGGATCATGCAACGCCTCGGTCCAAGCCGCCGCCAGGATAACGGAGCTGCCGCTGTGGACGCAGGCGGATCGGCGCGCGTTGAGGCGTGGGGGATGACGTCCCCACCTCCGCTGCGCGAGAATCCGAGCGTGTCGGATCGGGACGGAGCCTACGAGCGCATCTACTCCGTGGTGCGTCGGATTCCGCGGGGGCGCGTGGCCACCTACGGACAGGTGGCGCGCCTGGCCGGAATGCCGGGGCACGCGCGCCAGGTGGGCTACGCGCTCCACGCCCTGCCGGAGAGTCGCGACGTGCCCTGGCAGCGCGTCCTCAACGCGCAGGGCCGCGTGAGCCCGCGCGCCGAGCCGGACTGGGAGCAGATCCAGCGCCAGCTGCTGGAGCGCGAGGGTGTGCGCTTCGACACGTCGGGCCGCACCGATCTCGAGCGCTACGGCTGGCGACCGCGCTGAGGCGCGTCGCGCGGGCGCGGCGATCAGGGGCGGAGCAGCAGCTTGCCCGCCGTGCGCCGCCCCTCGAGCGCGCGCTGCGCCTCCGCGGCCTCCGCGAGCGGAAACTCCGCGTGGATGCGCACGCGCAGGTCGCGCGCCGCAACGGCCTCGAGAACGGCGCCCGCGCGCTCCTCGAGCTCGGCGCGCGTGCTCAGGTAGTGGAACAGCGAAGGCCGGGTGATGAAGAGCGAGCCCGAGGTGTTGAGGCGATTCAGGTCGAAGGCTGGAACGGGTCCGCTCGATTGGCCGAAGAGCACCAGCAGGCCGCGCGGGCGCAGGCACGCCAGACTGCCGTCGAAGCTGGCGGATCCGACCGAGTCGTAGACCACGTCGACCCCGCGGCCGTGCGTCCACGCCCGCACCGCCGCGGCGAAGTCCGTCTCCGTGTAGCGGATCACGTGATCCGCGCCCGCCTCCCGAGCGAGCGCCTCCTTCTCCGCGCTCGAGCACGTGCCGAGCACCGTCGCGCCGGCCGCCTTCAGCTGCTGCACGAGCAGCAGCCCCGTGCCGCCCGCCGCGGCGTGCACCAGCGCCACATCCCCGGGCCGCGTGCTCCGGGTGCCGTGCGCCAGGTAGTGGGCCGTCATGCCCTGCAGCATCACCGCGGCAGCCAGCGTGTCGCTCACCGCGTCGGGGATGCGCACGAGATCGGCAGCGCGTGCGATCAATCGCTCGGCATACGAGCCCGGCACGGATGCCCACGCCACGCGCGCACCGGGTTCGAGCGCCTCGACGTCCGGCCCGAGCCGCTCGATCACTCCGGCGCCCTCGAGACCCGGGACGAAGGGCAGCGGGCGCGGATAGAGTCCGGTGCGAAAATACACGTCGATGAAGTTCACGCCGATTGCCGAGACGCGGAGCTGTACCTCACCCGCTCCGGGCGCCGGCAGCTCGCGCGTCTCGAGCTGCAGGACGTTCGCGCCGCCCGTCTCGTGCACCGTGATGGCCCGCGCTTTCACGCTTTCTTCTCGGCCGCGTAGCGCGCCTGCTCCGCGTCGTAATCGTCGAAGCCCACCAGGTTTCGCAGCCTCGCAAAGTCGAGCAGGCACGCGGCGGGCTCGCCCCGCCACAGCGCCGCGAGGGCATCGAGCATGGCGCGCGCCGAGGCCGAGAGCAGGGTGAGCGGGTAGGCGGCGATGCGATAGCCGAGCGCTTCGAGGCGTTTTGGCGCCAGCACGGGCGTTGCGCCGCCCTCGACCATGTTCGCCATCTGTGGCACGCGTGTGGCGGCGCACACGCGTTCCATCTCCGCTTCGTTCACGGGCGCCTCCACGAAGACGATGTCCGCGCCCAGGTCCTCGAAGGCCTGCGCCCGCCAGAGCGCTTCTTCGAGGCCGAGCGTGGCGCGTGCGTCGGTGCGCGCCAGCACGAGCAGATCCGCACCGGCGTCGCGTGCGTCGAGCGCGGCGCGCACGCGCGTGAGCGCCTCGCTGCGCTCGACGACCTGCTTGCCGGCGGTGTGGCCGCAGCGCTTGGGCGCTACCTGATCCTCGATCATCGCGCAGGCGAAGCCCGCGGCGGCGTAACCGCGGATCGTGCGCTTGACGTTGAGCGCGTTGCCGTAGCCCGTATCGGCATCGCCGATCACCGGAATGGAGATCGCGGCGCAGATGTTGCGGCCCTGATCCAGCATTTCGGCGTACGAAATGAGTCCGGTATCCGGGAGTCCGAGCCGAGACGCCGCGACGCCGAAGCCGCTCATGAAGGTCAGGGCGAAGCCCGCCTCTTCCACCAGGCGCGCGGAGAGTGCGTCGTAGCAGCAGGGCATCACGTGGATGCGCGACACGCGCAGGAGGTTGCGAAGCGCTTCTGCGGGCGGCGCGGTCACCCCGCTCAGACCTTGGCGGCGCGCGAGGTTGCGTCGTCGTCGACGTCCACGAGGATGGACGCCTCCGAGAGGCGGGTGCGGGGCAGCTCTTCGTCCACGCGCACGCCGGCCCGCTTGACGATGCGGGCGGGCATGCCAGTCGCCGTGCAGCCGGGCGGGACATCGTGCATCCGCACGAACGCGCCGGCGCCCACCTTCGCGCCGT
>JAOUNA010000004.1 GCA_029881215.1 Myxococcales bacterium
GAGGGCAATCACACCTTCGTGCGCATCGAGAAGCGCCTGCGCACCACGGAAGAGGTGGCCCGCGACCTGGCGCGCGCGGCCGGGGTGTCGGCCCGCGACGTCGGCTACGCGGGCCGCAAGGACCGGCGCGCGGTCGCGACGCAGTGGTTCTCGGTTCCCGTGCTGGATCCCGAGCGCGCGCTCGCGCTGGCGCTCCGCGGCGCGCGGGTTCTCGAGGCGGCTCGACACCCGCACAAGCTGCGCACGGGTCAGCTGCGGGCGAATCGCTTCGACCTGGTCGTGCGTGATGTCGACGCCGCCGCCTGCGCCGCGGCCGAGACCCGCCTGGCTGAGGCGATCGCGCGCGGCTTTCCCAATCGCTTCGGCGGCCAGCGCTTCGGCCGCGACGGGCGCAACGTCGAGCACGCCCAGCGCATGCTGCGCGGAGAGTCGGTGCCCGGCGGCCGTCGCGCGGCGCGCTTCCTGCTGTCGGCGCTGCAGGCCTCCGTGTTCAACGCCGTGCTCGCCGCGCGAAGCGCGCCGCCGCATCGGCTGGAGCGCGGAGACGTCGCCGTGCGGCACGATTCGGGCGGTCTCTTCCTCGTGGAGGACGAAGTGCTCGAGGCGCCGCGCGCCGAGGCGTTCGAGATCAGCCCGACCGGGCCGATCTTCGGCACGCGCAGCCTGGAGCCCGCCGGCGCCGTGGCGGAGCGCGAGCGAGCGGTGCTGGCGCAGCACGGCGTCGATCTCGCGCGACTCTTCCCGCCGCGCGGGATCCGGCTGCGGGGCGGGCGGCGCGCGCTCCGCGCCCGGCCCGAGGACGCGCTGCTCACGCGCGGCGCCGATCACGTGCGTCTGTGCTTCACGCTGCCGTCCGGCAGCTACGCGACGGTGTTGATCGAGGAGCTGCTCGGTGCGGACCTGGCGGAGGGTTTCGAATGACAGCGGGCGGGTCCACGGGGTATGCTGGCGCGCCAATCGGGGGTCCATCGCATGAGAATCGCAGACAAAGTCACCGAACTCATCGGCCATACGCCGCTGGTGCGGCTCCACCGGATCAGCTCGGGCGTCTCACCCGAGATCGTGGTGAAGCTCGAGAGTGCGAATCCGGCCAACAGCGTCAAAGATCGCATCGGGCTGGCCATGATCGAGGCCGCCGAGCGGGACGGGTTGCTCGAGCCGGGCGTGAGCGTGATCGTCGAGCCGACGAGCGGCAATACCGGCATCGCGCTCGCCTTCGTCGCGGCGGTGAAGGGCTACCAGTGCATTCTGACCATGCCCGAGTCGATGAGCCCCGAGCGACGCGCCGTGCTGCGCGCCTTCGGCGCCAAGCTCGTGCTCACGGATCCGGCCAAGGGCATGCCGGGCTGCATCGAAGTCGCCAATGAGATCTGCTCCAAGGTGCCGAACGCCTTCATGCCGCAGCAGTTCCGCAACCCGGCGAATCCCGAGGTCCACCGCCGCACCACCGCCGAGGAGATCTGGAACGACACCGATGGAAAGGTCGACGCGCTGGTGGCCGGGGTCGGCACGGGTGGGACCATCACCGGCGTCTCCCAGGTGCTAAAGGAGCGCAAGCCCTCCTGCCGGGCGATCGCGGTCGAGCCGGCTGCGAGCCCGGTGCTGTCCGGAGGGCCGCCCGGGAAGCACGTCATCCAGGGCATCGGCGCTGGCTTCATCCCGGACGTGCTCGATCAGTCGCTGATCGACGCCGTCGTCACCGTCAGCAACGAGGAGTCACTCGAGATGGCGAGGCGTCTCGCGCGCGAGGAAGGGATCCTGTGCGGGATCTCGTCCGGTGCGGCGGTGAGCGCAGCGGTGAAATATGCGGGCGGCGCTGGGGCCGATCTCGAGCTGATCGTCGTGATCGTTCCGAGCTTCGGCGAGCGCTACATCCAGACCAGTCTCTTCGATCCCTACCGGTACGACGGGAGTGACGACATCGGAGTCTGAGACGCGCTCCGGCCCGTTCCCGGGTGCGGTGGTCCGCGCGTATGCGGGCGCGCGGCCTCGCATCCACGCGTCGGCCTGGCTGGCGCCGGGCTGCACGGTCGTGGGTGACGTGGAGATCGCGGCCGACGCGAGCATCTGGTACGGGACCGTGGTGCGCGGCGACGTCAATGTGATCCGCATCGGTCGCGCGACCAACGTGCAGGACAACAGCGTGATTCACGTGGAGCACGGGAATCACCCCTGCATTCTGGGCGACGAGGTGACCGTAGGGCACCGCGCGGTCGTGCACGCGTGCACCGTTCGCGACGGCGCGCTGATCGGGATCGGGGCGATCATCCTCGACGGTGCGGAGATCGGCGCGGAGGCGTTGATCGGAGCGGGGGCGGTCGTCACGCCCGGTACGGTCGTGCCGGAAGGGGTGCTGGCGGTGGGAATTCCCGCTCGCGTCGTGCGCGTGCTGAGCCCCGCGGTTCGCGCCCAGCAGCGGGAGCACGCGCGCCGCTACGTCGAGACGGCGCGGGAGAACGCTCGGGCGGTCGATCGGTGAGCGAAGTCGACTCCGAATCGCTTCGCGAGCAGAAGAAGGCGAAGTCGCGGCGGCGCATCCTGGAAGCGGCGCGCGAGATCTTCTTCCGCGACGGATTCATGCACGCCAACCTCGACGAGGTCGCACAGCGCGCAGGTGTCGCGAAGGGCACCCTGTACCGGTACTTCGACAACAAGGCCGAGCTCTACGTGGCGGTGCTGGCGCACAACGGCGAGATCTTCCAGGAGAAGATGCGCGAGTGCGCCGCCACGCGCGGTGTCGATCCCCCGGATCTGATCCGCCGCGTCGGTCGCTTCTACTTCGAGCACTGGACCACGAACCGGGACTACTTCCAGATCTTCTGGGCCATGGAGAACCAGTCGGTCATCGGGGAGCTGCCCGTGGGTGTCGTCGACGAGGTGACCCGACTGTGGTCGCAGTGCGTCGAGATCGTGGCGCAGATCGTGCAGCGGGGCGTCGACGAAGGGTTCTTCAGGCGCTGCGATCCGTGGGAGGTGGCGGACATTCTCTGGACGCTCGCGAACGGCTTGATCCAGTCGGAAACCAGCCCGGCCCATCGCAGGTTGCGCCGCCGCCGATTGGAGCACACCTTCACGGATGCGGTGGATCTCGTCTTGGAGGGCCTTGCGACGCTCGCGAAACCCGGTTGACACGACCGTCCTCCTGCGGGATCCTGCGCGCCGACCACGTGGCGAGGGGGAGACTTTCACCGCGGTGAACGTCCGGGGAGCGCGTACGGACCGTCGGTCCAGAGCGCGTGGCGCTTCGGACCGCGAGAGAGCGGCGCTGCACGACCGGTTCGGATTGCGAGAGTCAGAGGTCTTGGAGCTCAGCGAAGAAGACCCAGCGTGAGCGAACACGACCGAAGGGACCCAAGGGAGAGGGGAACGAAGATGGCGGACGGTCTCGAGACGAAGATTCGATCGATCCTTGCAGAACAGCTCGGTGTGGAAGCCGAGGAAGTGACCACGGACGCGAACATTCTGGATGATCTGGGCGCGGATTCGCTCGACGTGGTCGAGTTGGTCATGACCCTCGAAGAGGCCTTCGACATCGAGGTGCCGGACGAGGAAGTCGAAGAGATGCGCACCGTGGGCGACGTCGAGCGCTACGTGATCAAGGCGGTCGGCGCGGCCGCCTAGCCCGCGTCCGACATGCTGCGCCGCCGCGCTCGGGTTCCCGTGCGAGGGGCGCCCGCTGGCCGCTACGCTCCCGAGCGTGCCGCAGAGCGCTCCGCCCGACGCACCCCACGTCGTCATTGTCGACGGAACCAACACGCTGTACCGCGCCTTCTTCGCGATCCCGGGCCTGCGCGCGCCCGACGGGACCCCCACGAACGCCGCCTACGGCTTCGTGAACATGCTCGGGAAGGTGCTGCGCGAGCAGCGACCGGATCGCGTCATCGTGGTCTTCGACGCGCGCGGCGAGACCTTTCGCCATCGCATCTACGACGCCTACAAGGCCCACCGCGACGCGCAGCCCGAGGATCTGTCCGCCCAGATTCCCCTCGTGCGCGAGCTGGTCGAGGCGCACCGCATTCCCATCATCGAGGTCGAGGGATTCGAGGCGGACGACGTCATCGCGACGCTGGTCCGGCGCACCCCTGGCGCCGCGCGCATCTCGATCGTTTCGACGGACAAGGATCTCATGCAGCTGGTGGACGATCGGGTTGCGCTGCTCGACGGCATTCGCGAGCGCCGCTACGGACCCGAAGAGGTCGAGGCGCGCTTCGGAGTGCCGCCCGAGCAGATCCTGGATCTGCGCGCACTCGTCGGGGATCCGAGCGACAACATTCCCGGCGTGAAGGGCATCGGGGAGAAGGGAGCGGCCAAGCTCATCCTCGAGTGGGGCGATCTCGAGACCCTGCTGGCGCACGCCGATGAGGTCGCTGCCAAGCGCGCGCGCAGCGCGCTGAAGGAAGGGGCCGATTCCGCGCGCCTCTCGAAGCGGCTGGCGACGCTGCGCACGGACGCGCCGCTGCCGCTCGATCCGGAAGCCCTCGCGCCTCCCGAACCCGACCGCGAGCGCTTGCGCGAGATCTTTGCCCGCCTGGGCTTCACCCGTCTGCTCGAGGCGCTCGGCGGCGTGGCGCAGGCGCCGGAGGAGGCGCGGTCCTCGGGCGAGCTGCTGGTCGAATGTGTCAGCGAGGCGGATGCGCTCGCCGCGCTGGGGGAGCGCGTGCGCGCTCTGCCCCGGCTTCCGCTGGTGGCGGTGGTGGACGGGGAGGGCAGCGTGGCGTGCCGTCCGGTCGGATTCGCCCTGGCTCTGGCCCCGGCGCGCGCCGCCTACGTGCCGCTCGCGCCGCTGGGACCGGCATTCGAGGCGCTGATCGAGGCTCTGCGTCCCGCGCTGGCCGCACCCGGAAACGTCGCCTGGCTCGCGCCCGATGCGAAGCGCATGCAGGGCATCTTCGCCGAGCGCGGGCTCGAGCTCGGGCTGCCCTGCTTCGACGTCGAGCTCGCCGGGCAGCTGCTCGACGCCAGGGGCGCGCGCGGTGTGGCGGCGCTCGCCGCGCAGCACCTGGGGCGCACGCTGGGCAGCTGGGAAGAGCTGGCGGGTCGCGGCGCCAAGGCCAAGGCTGCCTCGGAGCTGCCCGTGGACGACGTGGCGCGCTGGGCCGCCGAGCAGGCGTGCGCTGCGCAGGCTCTCGTCGAGCCACTCGCTCGGCAGCTCGAAGAGGCGGGGCTCTCGGCGCTCTACGACGAGGTCGAGCTGCCCCTCACGCGGGTGCTGGCGCGCATGGAGCGCGTCGGCGTGCGCGTCGACGAAGCGGCGCTGGAACTCCTGTCGTCCGAGTACGAGTCGGAGCTCGCGCGCATCGAGCGCGAGATCCACGCGCTCGCCGGTGAGGCGTTCCTGATCTCTTCCCCCAAGCAGCTCCAGCAGATCCTCTTCGAGAAGCTGAAGCTGCCGGTGGTCCGGAAGACCAAGACGGGATATTCGACTGACGAAGGCGTGCTCGAGCAGCTCGCGGCGCAGCACGAGCTGCCGGCGCGCATCCTCGCGTACCGGCGCCTCGCCAAGCTCAAGAACACCTACGTGGATGCGTTGCCGCGCCTCGTGAACGAGACCACGGGGCGCATCCATCCCACCTACAATCAGCTGGGCGCCGCCACCGGACGGCTCTCCGCCGCGAATCCGAACGTGCAGAACATTCCGATCCGCAGTGAAGAGGGTGTGCGCATCCGCGAGGCCTTCGTGCCCGCGGAGGGCTGTCGGCTGGTGTCCGCCGACTACTCGCAGGTCGAGCTGCGGATCCTCGCGCACTATTCGGGCGATGAGAGCCTGATCGAAGCGTTCCGCCGCAACGAGGATATTCACCGCCGCACCGCCGCGGAGGTCTGGAGTGTGACACCCGAAGACGTCACGCCGGAGCAGCGCGCGCGCGCCAAGGCCGTCAACTTCGGCATCATCTACGGGCTTTCCTCCTTCGGTCTCGCCAACCAGCTCGGCATCGCCGCCGCCGAGGCCCAGGCCACCATCGAGACCTATTTCGAGCGCTACCGCGGTGTGAGGCGCTTCCTCGACGAGACCGTCGCCCGCGCGAAGCGCGAGGGATACGTGCGCACGCTGCTCGGGCGACGCCGCGCGCTGCCGGATCTGAACTCGCGCAACCGCGTGCTGCGTCAGGCGGCGGAGCGCATGGCGGTCAACACCGTCATCCAGGGTACGGCGGCCGATCTGATCAAGAAGGCGATGCTCGCGGTGGACGCGGCGCTCGAGGCGGCACGGCGGCGGGCGCGCATGATTCTGCAGGTCCACGACGAGCTCGTGCTCGAGGTGCCGGAGCGCGAGGTCGAGCCGGTCTCGGAGCTGCTGCGCGAGCGCATGGAGAACGTCTTCCCCCTCGGGGTTCCGCTGCGCGTCGATGTGGGGAGTGGCCGAAACTGGCGCGAGGCGCACTAGGCCGCGAATCAAACGGACGCCGGCTGCGTCGAACGGTCGAGTCCGCGGGTACTTCGGGAGGTCCTTGCGATGCGTTCCGCCGCCCGGCCCACGTCGGAGCTACCCGACGCTGAAGCCGTGGCGCGCGCCCGGAGCGGCGATCACGAGGCGTTCCGCGTTCTGGTCGAGCGGTATCAGGCCCGCGCGTACCGCCTGGCGCTGCGCATGCTGCGCGATCCCGAACAGGCCCGCGACGCGGTCCAGGAGGGATTTCTCAAGGCCTACGCAGCGCTCGATGCCTTCGAAGGTCGCTCCGGATTCTACACATGGTTGTACCGCATGGTGTTCAATCTCTGCATCGATACGAAGCGGCGCGACCGCTCCAATCGCCACGTCGCCTGGAACGACGAAGTCGCGGTCGAGGTCGCATCCTCGCCGGTTCCGGCGGCAGCAGCGCTCGGCGCTCCCGAGAAGGACGCCGCGCGCGGCGAGCTGCGCGCGGCGGTGCTGCGCGCCGTCGCCGCGCTTCCGGAGGACGCGCGGCGCACGCTGCTGCTGCGCGAGGTGGACGGCTTGAGCTATGCGCAGATCGCCCGGGCGCTGCGAATTCCGAAGGGGACGGTGATGAGTCGGCTGCATCACGCGCGTCGGCGCGTGCGAGAGATTCTGATCGAGGCGGGTGCGCTGGAGCCCCAGGTGCCCCCCGCCGAAGAAGGAGGTGCGGCATGAGTGCGATGCGGCACGCCATGGACGGCCGGAACGCCGAGCGGCTCCATGCATACCACGACGGAGAGCTGTCCGGCCTCGCGCGCCGGCGGTTCGAGCGGCAGCTGCGTCGCAGGCCGGAGCTGCGCAGCGAGCTGCGAGCGCTGGCCGCGCTGCGCGCCGCGCTGCGCGAGCTGGACGCGGCGGCGCCGGCGCCCGATCTGTGGCGCGAGATCGCGCCGCGCCTCCCCGCCATCGATGCGCGTGCGAGGCAGGCGACCCGCCGCGACGCGGAGAGGCTCTGGTTCTGGCTGCCGAGGCCCGTCGCTGCCGCGACCGCGGCGGCAGCCGCGGCGGCGCTCGTCGTGGCCGTTGCGGTGGGCCTGCTCTGGCCCCAAGCGCCGCAGGGCGGCCAGGTCGTGCGCTGGATCGACGGCGGCGCTCGCAGCGTCATGGTGCTCGACGACGATCCGGACACTACGATCATCTGGGTGCTCGACGCCTCGCTGGACGAGGCCTCGACGGGAGGCAGCGGCAATGTGGTCTAGCAGCGCGATTGGCGTGCGCAGCGCGCTGCGCGCCGTGGTGTTCTTGACATGGATGTGTGTCGTTTGGGTCGGCGGCGCGTGGGCGCAGCCAGGACCGCCGGCCGCGGCGCCGGCCCCGAGCGACGTCATCCAGGCCACGCTGATGGTGACGCACTTTTCGAATCGCGATGGCGGCATCGATCCGCGCGCGCGCGGGCTCAGCGAGCGGCTGCAGCGCCAGAACATCCGCTATCCCAGCGCCCGGGTGCTGCTCGAGCGGCGCGCCGCGCTGCGCCTCGAGCAGGTCGAGACGCTGGCCCTGCCGGATGGCCGCAGCGCCCGCTTTCGGCCGATCCACGTGGGCGCGCAGGGCGTGCTGATGGCCGTCGACGTGGAGCGCGCCGTGAAGATGGACGCCCGTGTGCGCCGGGGGCACATGCTCGTCATCGACGCCGGTCGCTTCGAGGACGGCAAGCTGGTGATTTCGGTCGAGCCGGACTAGGCGGCGCCTGCTCGCGCCCCCCCTCGGGGGCGCGAGCATCTTCCGAAATTTTTCTTGCCACCCCGACCGGTTGGCGGCCACTTCCGGGTAGACAGCAAAATCCCCTTCCCAGGGAGGCCCGGAGCTGGAGTCAGCTCTGGGCCTTTCCGTTTGGAGCCGCGCCGCCTAGGCCGCCGCGGGGCCCGGGGCGTTCGGCAGGCTCACGCGGAATGCGGCGCCGCGGGCCGTGCGCACCAGGTCGATGCGGGCGCCCTCGGCGCGCTGCGCAGAGAGGGGGTCCAGGCGCAGCGTCACGCCGCTCGCTTCGACTTCGACGTCGTCCGCATCCGGTGGCGCGAGCAGCACGCGCGTGCGGTAGCGCGCGTCGACGCTGAGCCGCAGGGCCAGATCCGACGGCGCTTCCCGGTCGGCGATGCGCAGCTGCTCGGCGGCGGCAGCTTCGATCGTGAGCGAGGGCGTCTGCGCCTCGTCGCGCGCGACCCCGAGCGTTTCGTGCAGCTCCCCGCTTGCGAAGGTCTCCATCACGATGTCGCAGCCGCCCACGAATCCACCCCGCACGTAGAGCTGGGGGATCGTCGGCCAGGACGAGAAGGTCTTGATGCCTTCGCGGATGGCGGGATCGGAGAGCACGTCGACGGTTTCATAATCCGGCAGGAGGTGGTCGAGGAGCTCGACGACCCTCGCGGAGAATCCGCACTGCGGTGCTTCCCGCTGCCCCTTCATGAAGAGCACCACCTCGCTCGAGTCGATCAGCGTGCGGATGCGTTCGCGCGTCGCGTCGTCGAGAGGCGCGGCTTCGGTCATGGTCACTCCGTGGCGGCTGGAGCCGGCGCTTCCGGGCCGGCGGCCCGATTTCCCGGCGAGCGGATGCGTGGTTGCGGGCGCGCACAGCTTAGGCGTGGAAGCCGCGTGCACGCAACGCGCTAAGGTCCACGCCATGCTTCTGCGGCTCGACGCGGTGACGCGCTCGTTCGGGGGCCGGACGCTCTTTCGCGATGTGTCGCTCACCGTGAGTGCCGGTGACCGCATCGGGATGGTGGGAGCGAACGGCACCGGCAAGACCACGTTGCTGCGCATCGCGGCCGGTGAGGACGCCCCGGATGCGGGCGCTGTGCACACCGGGCGCGATGTTCGCGTCGGACTGCTCAAGCAGGAGATCGATCCCCGCGTCGAGCGCAGCGTGCGCGAAGAAGTCTCCCGCGTGTGGAGCCGCCTGGACGCCCTGGAGCGCGAGATGCGCGATCTGGAGGCGCAGATGGAGGCCGGCGCGCGCAGCGGCGCCGAGATTTCCCCGGAGCTCGCGGAGCAGTACGACCGCTGCCGCGCCTCCTTCGAGCTCGGGGGTGGATTCGAGCGCCAGGCGCGCGTCGAGCGCGTTCTGGACGGACTGGGCTTTGCGCGAGACGCGCTCGATCGGCCGCTCGGGAGCTTCAGCGGCGGTTGGCTCATGCGGGTGGAGCTGGCCAAACTCCTGCTGTCGGCGCCCGATGTGCTGCTTCTGGACGAGCCGACCAATCATCTGGACCTCCCGTCGATCCAGTGGTTCGAGGAAACGCTCGCGGCATACCGCGGCGGCGTCGTCGTCATCTCGCACGACCGCACGTTTCTCCGGCGTCACGCCGGGCGCATCGCCGAGCTCGAAGCCGGGCGCTGCCGCGTCTACGAGGGGGGCTGGGAGCGGTATCTGGAGCAGAAGGCGGAGCGCCACGAGCAGCTCCTGGCGCGCAAGCGCAACGAAGACCGTCGCGCCGCGGAGACCGAGCGCTTCATCGAACGCTTTCGCTACAAGGCGAGCAAGGCGCGGCAGGTACAGAGCCGCATCAAGAGCCTGGAGCGCATGGAGCGCGTCGCGCTCGAGCCCGAGCGCGGCCGCACGCTGCGCATGCGCATTCCGCCGCCGGCGCGCGCGGGGGAGATCGTGCTGCAGCTGCACGGCATCCACAAGCGTTTCGCGGATCATGTGGTGTACGACGGGGTCGACCTCGAGCTCCGCCGCGGCGAGCGCGTGGCACTCGCCGGTCCCAACGGCGCGGGAAAATCGACGCTGCTGCGCATCGCCGCCGGGGTGCTGGCGCCCGACGCCGGGGATCGGCGGCTCGGCCACAACGCGGTGGCCGCCTTCTATGCGCAGCACCAGCTCGAGGCGCTCGACGCCGGGCGGACCGTGTTGGCTGAGCTCGAACGCGTTGCGCGCAGCGGGGATCACCCGCGCCTGCGCGGCCATCTCGGAATGTTTCTCTTCTCGGGCGACGACGTGGAGAAGAAGGTGGCCGTTCTCTCGGGCGGCGAGAAGGCGCGCCTCGCCCTCGCGAAGCTGCTGCTGCGCCCCGCGAATCTCCTCATTCTCGACGAGCCCACCAATCATCTCGACATGGCCTCGTGTCAGGTTCTCGAGGAGGCGCTGCGGGGGTACGCCGGCACGCTGCTGTTCATCTCGCACGATCGGGCGCTGATCAACGCGCTGGCCACGCGCGTCATCGACGTCCGCGCCGGGCTGCTGCGATCCTTTCCGGGAGACTACGACGCTTACCAGCACGGGCTCGCGCGCGGCACACCGGAGCCCGCCGCGCTGGAGGCGCCCGCAGCGCCTTCCGAGGCAAAAGCCGAGCGCATGGCGGCGCGCGCCCGGGAGAAGCAGCGCAGGCGGCGCGGTGAGCAGGCGCGCAGGCGGCTCGAGGAGATCGAGCGGGAGCTGCTCGCTCTCGAGGAGCGCCTCGAGGAACTCACCCGTCAGCTCGCCGAGCCCGAGGTGTACCGCGACGCAGATCTGACGCGCGCTGTCGCGGCGAATCGCGCCGAGCTGCGCGCTGAAATCGAGGCGCGCTACGCGGCGTGGGAGAGGACGGCCGCGGAGATCGAATCCGCTTGACGCTCGAGGGGCGCGCGCGCCCGTGCGCGCGCGCAGCTGGGGCGTGGGCGACGCTTTCCGCGCTCGCCAGGTCCGTCCGCAGGCGAAAGGGATCTCAGTTGTCTTCGTACTTGAACGAGACGCGCACCTTCGCGCGATACGCGAGGATGTTGCCGTCCTCGATCTGCATGTCGAGCTCCGAAATCTCCGCCACGCGCAGGTCGCGCAAGCTCTTCGCAGCCCGCGATACCGCCGCCTTCGCCGCGGCCTCCCAGGAATCGGTGCTCGTGCCCACCAATTCGATGATCTTGTACACACTCTCCGACATCGGGACCTCCTCTGGGCCGAAGGCGGCGCCGCACGGCGTCCGCGGCCTGCATTCCATCGTAGGCCCGCAGCGTCGCCGACCCAAGCGAAAAGCAGCGGGGGCGCCCCGTGGGCGAGTGTGCATCGCTCCGAAACGAAAACGGGTCGCGCCTGGTTGGTGCGACCCGCTCCGTATGGGAAGGGGATTGTGCTGTGCTGTTGCTCGGGGAGTGGCCGTCGCGGGTCCCGGGGTGACGCAGATTTTTCGAGCCCGGCTGAAAAATTCTCGAAGTTCTCGAAAATCAAGGGGCTTTGGCACGGGGCGCGGGCGCGAGGCGGCACTCCCCGCGGTCGTGGAGTGGCGCCCGGGCCTTCAGAGCTCCTTCGGGTGCGCCGAAGCGTCCAGCGTGAGCCATGCGCCGTCCGTCCTCATCCTCGACGATGGAGAGCTCGATCGCCTCCAGCACGTCCTCGAGCGGCTCGGCGCCGATTTCGAGCGGCTCAGCGGAGATGCCATCCCCGAGGAGATCCTGCCGCCCCGGGATCTGTTGATCACTTCCGGGCGGCGCGCCATGACCATGCCGCGCCTCGGCCCGGTGGCGCAGGGCGGCACCGAACCCTTCTGGGTGTGCATCTACGACGTGGATTTCCGGCCGCTGCGCGAGCGATTGCGCGCACTCGGCGTGCACTTCCTGATCCACGGTGAGGTCGATGCCGAATCCGTGCGGCTCTTCCTGACGCAGCTGCTGCACCGCGGCGCCGAGCGCCGCTGTTGCCGCCGCATCCCGCTGCGCTGCGAGATCGAGCTCGAGGTCGGCAGCGACCGGCGCAAGGTCGATCTCGTCGAGATTTCCGAAGAGACGTGCCGCTTCGTGACCGACCGCGACATCCCGGGCGGAGCAGCCGTGAGGCTGCGCCTGCCGACATCGCTCACCGCGGGGGAGCCCTGCGAGCTCGTGGCGCGTCGCATCCGTGCGGCAGCGTGTCAATCCGCCGCGGGTGAAGGCGCCCTCGGCATCGTGGTCGGATTCCAGGATCTCGAGCCCGAGGCGCGCCTGCAGCTGCAGAAGATGCTGGCGGGGGGGCAGATCGGCACCCGGGTGACGCCGCTCGCGAGCGAGCCCAAGAAGACGGATGCGGTAGCGCCCTGCCCGGCGGAAAGTCCGGCCGATCCGGAGTCGCCTGCGCCCGCGCCGTGGGATCCGACGCGCGACGGCGAGCGGCGCCGCCACCCACGGCATGCCTACGGCCGCCGCGTCGAAGCGCTGCGTTGGAGCAGCGACGAAGGGCCGCGCGTGGCACTCGGCAAGGATCTCTCCCTGTCCGGCGTGCGCATCATCACCAGCTCGCGACCCAGCGCCGGCGCACGCGTGACACTCGCCCTCTACGGCGGTCCACGCGAGGAGCCGATCGTTCTCGAGGCCGAGGTGGTTCGCGTCAACGGCGCGGAGTCGAGTCTGCGCTTCGTCGGGATTCCCGCGGACGAGAAGCGACAGCTGGAGAAGCTGTTGGGCGACCAGCCCCAGGTCGAGTCGCTTCAGGAGGAGCCGCGGGAGCGCCTGGTCGTGGCGCGCCTCCTGCCCGGTGAGCTCGTCTCGGAGCGCTGACGAGGGGCGCGAGCGCATGGCCGTCGCCCGCGCGATCGCGCAGCCGGTCTGTGCCGAGGCTGCGTCCCGCGCCGTGCGAGATTCCGAGCGCTGCCGGATCTCGACGCTGCGTCGTGATTTCGTGACATCCGTCACAGTTGCAATCCACTGGATCGCACACCATGGCCTCCCCGAGTCCACCGGGCCGCTGGGGCTCCGGACGAATCGGGCGCTCGAGGAGGGATGCAGCATGCGAACGATCGTGACGGGAATTCTTGTCGGTGCCGCGCTTCTGCTCGCTGGACCGGCCTTCGCGGAGGCGCAGGGCAAGGGTCAGGAGAAGGCGGCCGAGCAGGCCCAGGAGGCCGTGAACAAGCAGACGCCCGCCGCGGTGAAGGCTGCGCCGCCGGCCGTGGCGGAGCAGGCGGAGAAGGCGAAGAAGGGCGAGAAGGCCGCCAAGGCGACCTCCAAGCACGCCGTCGAAGCCGTCGAGCAGGTGGCGGAGTAGCGCGCGGGCGCAGGCCCGCGCAGCGGCTCGCTGCCCGGGCCGTCCGCGCGGACGGACACGCGGCAGCGCCGCGCTGACAGGTCCCGCCCGCGCCGGGCGGGGCTGGGTCAGTCGTCTGCGTCGTCTTCCTTGTCCTCGCCGAGCACGACGAGTCGGTTGCGACCCCCGTGCTTGGCGCGGTAGAGGGCGGAGTCGGCCGCCTTCAGCAGATCGAGCGCGGAGAAGCCGTCGCGCAGTACGTCGGAAGCGGCGAGGCCGGCGCTCATCTGGAGCTTGAGCGAGTTCGTGCCGACGGGCACCTCCACGTTCGAGACTCGACTGAGCAGGCGGCGCGCGGCGCACTGGGCTTCGGGCCCCTCGACCTGGGCGAAGATGATGCCGAACTCGTCGCCGCCGAAGCGGCAGGGAATGTCATACGGCCGGCAGCTGCTCTTGATGGATTGTCCGGCCGAGCGCAGCATCTGATCCCCGACGCCGTGACCGTAGCCGTCGTTCACTTCTTTGAAGTGGTCGACGTCGATCATCAGGAAGCCGACGGGTTGGCCGGTGCGCTCGTGCGCGGAGGCCGCGGCGACGAGCGCATCGTCGAGTGCCGCGCGATTCCAGAGACCCGTCAGCGGATCGATGCGCGCTTGCTCGCGCAGCAGATCGACCATCTGCTTCTCGCGCAGGGCCACGCGCACGCGCGCCTGCAGCTCGATCGGATTCACCGGCTTGCGGATGTAGTCGGTGGCACCGCAGTCGAGGGCGCGCGCCAGGTGGATCACGTTGGTGTCCACCGTCAGGAAGAGCACCGGCACATCCCGTGTCGCCGCGTTCTCCTTGAGGACCCGGCAGACCTTGAAGCCGTCCATGTCGGGCAGATTGATGTCGAGCAGGATGACATCGGGAGGCGACTCGAACGCGAGCCGGATGCCGTCTCCCGGGACGTACGCGCTGTCGATGCGATTCACCAGATGGGGGCGCAGCGAGCGCTCGACCTCCTGGTGGATGTTGGCGTCATCGTCGATCACGAGTACGCGGACTTCGTGCATGGCGTTCCCCTGGTGCGGCTGAAGACTCCGACCGGGTGCCCCCTGCGGGGGCACTCCCTGCCTTCGATTCGACCAGCCGCGGCGAGGACTTGATCGCTCTCGCACATCTCTCTGACACGCGCGGGCTCGAGTGGCCACATCCGGGAGGAAGCACACGGAGAATGGCCCGGGGCGCGTCCCCGGCGCCGGGGAGGATCGCGATGCTCCGGATGGTCTGCGCTGGATTGCTCACGGTGTTCATCGCGCTGTCGACCGCGAGCTCGGGGCGCGCAACGATCTCGGATCCGCAGCCGGCGAACGCACCGCCGCTCGCGAGCACGCCGGCCGACCCCTCCGTACCGCCGCTCGTCCCGCAAGACGGGGCAGCGCCGCCGGTGCTGGCGCTCGAGCTGCCGGGCTCGAGGGCGGGGCTGATGCTGCGCGGAATCCTGGCGGTGTTCTCGGCCGCACCACTCGGCGGGGCATCGGGCGTGAGGCTCCTCGTGCCGCCGGGCCCTCCGGACTTGATCGGTCTGGTGAACCTGCCCGCGCCCGTCTCTCTGTTTCCCGGTCGGGGTGCACGGCCCTTCGGCGGTTCGCCGCCCAGCGCTCCGCCGGACGGCGACTCGGGTGTCGTTCCGGAGCCCCAGACCGCCGTGCTGGTGCTGCTCGGCCTGAGCGGCCTGGCCGTGGCGGGACGCAAACGCAGCTGAGGCCTGCGCTGCGGCGGGACGCGCGCTGACGCGAGCGCGCAGGCCTCGTGCGCACGGGGCGAGCCAATTCCTAGGCCTGCACCGGCTTGGTCTGGATGCGCCCGAAGGCGATGCCCTCCGGCGTCTCATCCGGGGGGCATCCGAACGATGCTGCGGCGGGCAGCTTGCGCATCAGCCGTTGCACGCGCCGCTGCGTCGGGCGGTCCGGCTCGAGGAACAAGAGCAGCCAGCCGAGATTGCCGTCGTCGCGAACCGCTTCGACACAGAGCCGCACCGGATCTGCCTCGCCCGCTTCGAAGAAAGCCACCTCGAGCTGGTCTCCGAGCTGGATGCCCGGATGAGGCTCGACGCGGATGCCGCGCTCCGAGAGATCCGCACCCACCAGCACATACTGCACCCTCGCCGTGTGCGGATCGAGCACGAGGATCTCCGTGTCGAAGCGTGTCCGGGGATGGCGGCGGCGATCGCGTGCCTGCGTGCCCGGCATGTAATGGTGCGAGAGATCCATGCGGCAATGGCTCCGCAGCCCCGATCCGCCTGCGCGCTCGGGCGCTCCTGAGTCTGTCCTGGGGCGTGGTGTATTCACCTCAAATATCGTTCATCCGGCGCAGAACTTCACCTCTTTGCGAGACTCGCCTGCGCGAATTACCGTGCACTTACAGTAACTTGCCAGTCTGCTGCGCGGCTTCTGCGGATCCGCTGCGCGCTCGGGATCCGATCCGCCATGCGGCTGCGCGCGCGGGTCCGGCTCGAGCGCCCGCTAGACTGCTGCGCGTGCAGGATGCGGTCGGGCGCGGTGCGGCGCGTTGCTCGCGCTGGGTTTGCTGGCTCGGTGCGATGTGCGCCGCTGCGGCACTCGCCTGCGCCTGGGGTGAGCGGCGTGCGCAGCCCGGCCAGCCCGATGCAGAGGCGGTCGCGGAGCGCGCCGCCGCGCCTCCCGAAGGGGTGACCACACCCAGCCCCGACGCGCGCGCCGCGGCCGCCCCCGCGCCGCGTCCCGCCGAGCCTGCGGCCGCCTCCGCGCCCGCGACAGCGCCGACACCGGAGCCGGACGCGGGAGCGCGCGCGGCCGAGACCGGGCCGCCCACGAGCGCTGCAGCGGAGACGACGCTCGACCTGGCGGCGCTCGAGCACAGACTGCGCGCCACCCGCGCGCTGGGTCCGTTCACGAAGCTCGCGCTCAAGAACGACATCGACGATCTCGTGGCGCAGATGCGCGACTTTCACACCCAGGGGCGCGGCGACCTCAGACGGCTGCGCGAACGCTTCGAGCTGCTGCTGATGAAGCTGTTGAGTCTGCTCCAGGATCGCGAACGCGACCTCGCCGACGAGATCGCCCGCTCGCGCGACGCGCTCTGGGCGCTGCTGGTCGATCCGCGCGCGTTCGCGCGGCTTTCCGAGAAGAGTTGAGGGGGAGTGCAATGACAACGGGCAAGCGGGTGCGACTCACGCTGCTGATGCTCGGTGTCGCGTGGGCGGCGCCGGGACTCGCGCAGGAGGAGACGCCGCCGTCGCGCGTCGAGGTTCCCGCGGATCTCCTGGCGGTGATTACGCTGCGCGGCAAGCCGTGCGGGGAGGTGGTGCGACACGAACGTCTCGGCGCGGATGACTATCTCGTGCAGTGCGCCTCCGGACACCGCTACCGCGTCTACGTGAACCCGCAGGGTCGCGTCGTCGTCGAGTCGCGCTGACGCGCGCGCCACGGCGCGCAGCGGACGTGTCCTCGGCGCCGGGGGCGCTCGTCAGGCGCTTCGCTTCGGAAGGATCAGCGCGTCGACGGCGACCGCCCGGTCCGGCAGGGCCGTCAACGGGTTGACGTCGATCTCTCCAATCCACTCGCCCAGATCGCCCGCGAGCGCCGCGAGCCCCAGCGCCGATCCGATCACGGCTTTGAGGTCGACCGGAGGGCGACCGCGCACGCCGCGCAAGAGCGCCGCCCCGCGCAGGGAGAGCAGGGCCTCCCGGACGGCTTCGGCTGTGGTCGGCAGCATGAGCATGCGCACGTCCTTCAGCACTTCGACGAGGATGCCGCCGAGCCCCACGGTCAACATCGCACCGAATTGCGCATCGTTGACCACGCCGAGGATCAGCTCGACGCCCGGCGGAATCATCTCCTGCACGAGAACCTGCGCGCCGAGGCGAGCCTCGAAGTCGCGATAGGCGGCGGCGAGCGTCTCGGGCGTTTCGATGTCGAGGCGCACGCCTTCGCGTTCCGTCTTGTGGAGATCGCCGCTGGCGGTCTTGAGCGCCACCGGGTAGCCGATCTCCCGGGCGGCGCGCAGCGTCTCGTCGAGCGAGTCGGCGCGCAGCTCGCGCGTCACGTCGAGCCCGTATGCCTGCAGGAATTGCTTGCTGGCGTATTCGTCGAGCGCTCCAACGGCGTTCGCGAGCTGGGCGCGCAGCGCGTCCAGGTTGCCGGGCTGCGGCACCTCGCGCGTCGCCTCTCGCTTGCCCTGCGCGCGCGCCCGCTGGAACGCGCTGTACTCGAGCACGTGTCGGGTCGCGCGCAAGCCCGTCTCGGTTCCCATCAGGACGGGCACGCCCATCTCGCGCAGCTGCGCCATCTGCGCCTCGCTGGCGGTGAGGCTCAGGTGCACCATGAACGCCAGCGGATTGCGCAGTGCGTCTTTCACGGGGCGGACGATCGACGGGTAATAGGATCCGGGGTCGTCGAGGGGATAGAGATCCACCGCGAAGAGATTCAGTCCCGTCGAGGGATCGGCGTCCAGGGCCTGGAGCGACTCGACGTAGATGTTCGCGGAGCCGTTCCCGGTGCCCCACGCATCCAGCGGGTTGATCGGATCGAGGCCCGGCTCGAGCACCTCGGCGAGCTTGGCGGAGGTTGCCTCGGTGATGGGAGCGAACGCGACGCCTTCCGCCTCGGCGAGATCGACGAGCAGCGCGCGCTGTCCTCCCGAGTCGAGCAGCGCCGACACGTACGGGGTGGCGGGCCGCATGCCCGTCGCGAAGAGCTCGAGCGTGTCGATCATCTCGTCGATGGAACGGACGCGGCGCACGCCGTAGTGCGCGAAGAGCGCGTTGTACGCGCCGTCGGCTCCGGCCAGCGCGCCGCTGTGGGCCCTGGCGAGCTGCGCGCCCCGTTCGCTGCGCCCCGTCTTGAGCGCGACGACGGGGATGTCGCGTTCGGCGGCCTCGGTCAGCGCGGCGGTGAACGTCGCGGGGTCGCGCACGGTTTCGAGAAACAGACCGATCGCCCGCGTGGTCGGATCGTTCAACGAGAACTGCATGTAGTCCGCCATGCTGGTGACCATCTCGCTGCCCGGCGACACGATGTAGTTGAAGGCCATGTCGCGGCGATTCTGCAGGAAGGCATCCCAGACCGATCCGCTGTGGGAGATCAGCGTGACGTTGCCCGCGGGCGTTCCGGGGTTGGTGGGGTAGCCGGTGATCGGCAGCCGGCTCGCCAGCGAGACGAAGCCCATGCAGTTCGGACCACACACGATCATGTCGTGGGCGAGAGCAATCTCCCGGAGGCGTTGCGCGAGGGAGGGCTCGCCCTCCGCGGGCTCGGAGTACGCGCTGGCGAAGATGACGGCGGCGGGGATCGCGCATTCCGCCGCGTCCTGCAGTGCGTCCACCAGGCGCGCGTTGGGCACCGCCAGCAGGGCGCAGTCCGGTCGCTCGGGGAGATCGCGCAGGGAGCCGTAGCAGGGCTGGTCGTACAGGCTCTCGTAGCGCGGATTGATTCCGTAGATGCGTCCGCCGTAGCCGAATCCTTCGAGGTTCTTGTAGAGGATGCCGCCGAAGCGATCCGGCTGGCTGATGCCCACGATGGCGACCGACTTCGCCTCCAGCAGCGGCGTCAGATCCTGGCGGTGGTGCAGCGGATTCCTGGTGTGCATGCTGTCTTCGACGCCTCGCGATGGATCGGATCCGTATTCGTCGCACAGCCCGTGTCGCCGCGCCAGACCACGCGCGCGAGGATCGGCGCCCGCGCAGGGCTCAGACCGGCTCGATCCGCACCCGCGTGCCGTGCACGCTCGAGCTGTTGCCCATGTCGCTGCGCGTGCCGGGATTCAGCGCGTTGACGTTGCCACTCGTTCCGTCGAGCTTCGACCAGCGACCCTTGTGCGCGAGCGCCACGCCGGGCAATACCTCGTCGGAGACCGCGACGCGCAGGGTGAGCTCGCCCGTCGCGTTGAACAGGCGCGCGCTGTCCCCGGGCGCGAGTCCGCGTGCGTGCGCGTCATCCGGATGCAGCGTCACGCGGGGCTCTCCGAGTCTGCGGCGCACGCTCGGGTCGTTTGCGTAGCTGTCGTTCATGAGCCAGACGCTCGCCGGCGACAGCAGCCGGAGCTCGCCCGCGCCCGGGCGCGCATCCACCAGTGCCTCGGGCACGCGCGGGTAGCCCTGCGCCTCGGCGCGCGCCGAGGCGAGCTCGATGCGGCCCGAGGCTGTCGGGAACTTGCCGTCTGCAAACTGGATCACCGGCTCGCGGAAGGGGTCGATGGTCCCGCGCCGCGCGAGGCTCTCGAAGTCGATCCCCAGCTCGGAGCGCGCGAGCAGGGTATCCAGGATCTCGCGATCCGATGCGTGGAGCTCGGGTTCTTCGAATCCCATGGCTCGCGACAGGCGCCGGAAGATCTCCGGATTCGGCAGCGCTTCTCCGGGGGGATCCACGGCCTTCACCTGCGCCGAGACCAAGAGGTGAAAGTAGGGGAGGACCAGGTCGTCGAACTCGAGGAAGCTCGCCGCGGGGAGCACGAAGTCCGCGTAGTCGGCGCTCTCCGTCTGGAAGAGATCGATCACCACGCTGAAGAGATCCTCGCGCGCGAGCGCGCGGCGCAGCGCCCCCTGGCGCGGCGCGGAGGCAGCCACGTTCATGTTCCAGCAGAAGAAGGCGCGCGAACGCGCCGGGTCCGCGAGCACATCCGCCAGGTCCATGTGGCTCACGCTGTGCTCGGGCGCCCGGCGCAGATGCGGCGCGCTCACGATGTCGGTGTCGATGTCGCGCGGGCCGCTGCCATTCAGGTAGCAGATGCCGGTCCCCGGCTTGCCGAGGTTGCCCGTGATCGCCGGCAGCGCGCCGCAGGCGCGCATCACGTTGCCGCCGCGGGGCTGGCGCTGCAGCCCCTGTCCGAGCCAGAGCATCGAAGGCCCCTCGGCGTAGCGTCGCGCCAGCGCTTCGATCGTCGCCACGTCGATCCCCGTCGCCTCTGCGGCCCAGCGCGGCGTCGTCTGCTTCACGATGCGGGCGAGCTCCTCCCAGCCGACGCAGTGCGCCTCGAGGTACGCCTCGTCCAGCAGACCGTCCCGCTCGATCACGTGCATCAGGCCGAAGGCGAGCGCCGCGTCGCTGCCGGGGAAGAGCTGCACGTGGAGATCCGCCTTGGCGGCCGTTGCGTGGCGAATGGGATCGATGACGACCAGCGATGCGCTCGCTTCGTCCAGCCAGTGCTCGTGGACGTGGGGGGCCGAAGCCGAAGGGTTGGCGCCCCAGATCACCAGGCAGCGCGCGTCGCGAATCGTCTTGGGATCGAAGCCGTCGCTGGAGGTTCCGTACATCAATTCGAGCGCGACGTGGCCGGCGTTGTTGCAGATGGTGTCGGGCTCGACCTCGGTGGCACCCAGCCGGTGGAAGAAGCGCATGGGGAAGTCGCCAGCCAGCACGGAGCAGGTTCCCGTGTAGTGCGCGTGCAGGATGCTCTCCGCGCCGTAACGCTCGACGCTGTCGCGCAGGCGCTCCGCGATCTCCGCGAGCGCCTCGTCCCAGGACACGGGCGTGAAGCAGCCCGCGCCCTTCGCGCCGGAGCGGCGCAGCGGCCTGTGCAGGCGCGCCTCGGGGTCGCGCCACACGCCGTTGTAGGCCATGGCGCACTTCGCGCACAGCTTGCCCCGGCTCACCGGATGCGCGGGATCTCCGAGCACGCGGGCGATGCGGTCGCCGTCGAGTTCGACCACGACGCCGCAGCCGTCGTAGCAATCTCTCGGGCAGGTGGTGCGCAGCTGTCGCTTCACCGAGCGCGTCTCAGCCCAGCAGGCGGCCGAGGTCGCGCTTCATCACGCCATTCAGGATGATCGAGCGCATGATCTCGGAGGTACCCTCCCAGATCCGGTCCACGCGCACGTCCCGATACAGGCGCTCGGCCGCGTAGTCGGCGCAATAGCCGCGCCCGCCGAAGATCTGCACGACGCGGTCCGCCACGCGGTTTGCCATCTCCGCCGCATACAGCTTGCACATGGCGGCCTTGGCGTGGAGCTCCTTCGGGTTCGACGCTCCGGCATCTTCTTCCCAGCCCGTGCGATAGGTGAGCAGGCGCGCCGCGAAGAGCTCGGTGGCGGAGTCGGCGAGCATGAAGCCGATGGCCTGGTGCTCGTAGAGCTTGCTGCCGAACGCCTCGCGCTCGGCGCACCAGCCCTTGGCTTCCTCGATCAGGCGCTGGGCTGCGCCCAGGCAGCGCGCCGCGATGTGCAGGCGCTCCTCGCGGAACCACGCCTTGCTGATCGAGTTGGCTTCGCCTCGCTTGCCGAGGATGGCCGAGTCCGGCACTTCGCAGTCCTCGAAGAGGATCTCGGGATGGCGGTCCGGGTGGCGATGCATGAAGCGGGGAATGCGCTTGATGCGCATGCCCGGCGTGCCGTGGTCCACCAGGAAGAGCGTCTCTTCGCCCGGTCCCGTGAGCGCGTGGCAGATGATCGCGATCGACGACTCGCCGCCGCTCACGAACCACTTCTCGCCGTTGATGATCCAGCGATCGCCCCGCTTCTCGGCCCGGGTCTTCAGGTTGGTCGTGTCGGATCCGGCGTGCGGCTCCGTGACCGCGTAGGCGGCGGCCCACTCGCCGCGCAGCGCCGGCTCGAGATACTTGGCCCGCTGCTCTTCGTTGCACTGCATGAGCGCGTTGTAGGGTCCTCCGACGAAGGACCACAGGCCGTTGGTGGCGCGCCCGGCCTGCTCCTGCACCACGATCTGGGCCAGCACCGACGAGCCCAGGCCGCCGAGCTCCTTCGGGACGTTCATCGGCCAGAAGCCCTCTTCGATGGCGCGTCTGCGCAGTCGATCGCGGACCTTGGCGGAGAGGGCTTCGGTCTCGTCCACCTCGCGCTCGTGGGGAATCAGCTCTTCCTCCACGAAGCGTCGCGCCTTGGCCTGGAGCTGCTTGAGTTCATCGCTGAGATCGAAGTGCATGGCGTTCTCCTCGAGCCCGCGGGGCCGCGACGGCTCGAACGGGGGTGATGCTCTCCGCAGCGGGCGGAGGGGCGATCAGGGTAGCGGCGGCCCCACGGCGGTGGCCACCGAGCGCCCCCTCGAATTCGCCCGTGCGATGCGGCATCGAAGCGCTGCGTGCGCGGCCGTGTACACGCGGAAGAAGACCGGGTCGGATTCGGGCCGAAACGCAAGAGCCGCTGCGAATCGCGTCTCAGCGTTCGCGTGGCGTCTGCCGCGCGGGTTGAGTGCCTGCCGGCCTGCCCGCTGCCTGCCTCGGAGTTGCCGGTGGGCCCTCTGCGCGCACCCCTCTTGCCGGCTTCGACACCTTCCCACGCAGCAGGGCCACCTAGAGGCGTGGGGGAGCGTGCCCGCCGCCACTCTCCGAGCGCTGTGTGCGCACAGGCGGGCGCGTCCGTGCGGCGCGGGCGATGCTCCGCTATCGGAAGGCCGTCGAAATTGGCCCGAGCATAGGAGTGCAGCGGAATGCTTCGAAACATGGACCGGACGTTGCGTGGGGATTGGCTTCGATGTCTCGCGCCGCTCCGCGCGCCGGCGCTCGCTGCGCTCGTCGTCGGCCTGGCCTGGAATGCGCAGGCGGGGCCCGCGATGTTCACGGCGAGCTTGAGCCAGCACGCCTTCGGCAACGACTACACGGCGGGTGGCTTCTATCCCTACAGCACCTACGTCCTCACTGCGCTTCCGATCGGTCGCGCCTGCGGTGCGAGCGCGCCCTACACCACCGGCGGCGCCGCGGATCCCGCCTACTGCACAGCGGGCGTGCGCGCGGCCGGCGCGCCGGCGACCGGCAGCGGAAGCCTCTCACTCGCGGCGACGGTGGGCGCGCCCGTGCCGTTCCAGCTGCCGCAGTCGGCGCTGGGCATCAGCGCGACGGGATCGGTCCGACCGCGCACCACCTTCACCGCGACCTACGTGTTCAAGGGCACCTCCGCCGCGTTCGTGAACGGGCCGGGCAGCTTCTTCGCCGGGGGCGGGCCGGGGGCGGTCAACTTTCGCTACCCCTACGGGGCTTTCAAGGGATGGGTGGTGATCAGCCCCGGGCCGCAGCGCTTCGGCGGGGCGATGGGCCTGATCGGCAAGCTCGGCATGTCCGGCGTCTACACGCGTTCAGGACAGTCTGGCCAGTGGTCTCCGACACAGAGCTGGAACATGGCCGCGGTGCTCGGGCAGAACGCGAGCTACCAGAAGCAGGTGAAGTTCGAGAACGCGGCGCTCGCAGCGAGCGAGATGCGCATGATGAAGGCGACCGGCTTTGCCTGGACCACGGGCGAGATCCTGGTTACGGCGCGCGTGGGCGGCTTCACGACGACCATGCAGCGCACGGGCTACGACGACCGCACGGCCATGGGTCTCGGCAACATCCAGCTCGTGACGCCGGTGCTCACCCACTGGGTCGGTGCGAGCCCGGGCGATCACACCGCCCAGATCGGTGTGCTCAAGCTGCACTTCGTGCCCGAGCCCGGCGCTGGCCTGCTGCTCGCGGCCGGCGCGGTCGCGCTGCAGCTGCTGCACCGCGCGGTGCGGCGCGGGGGCTGCGCCTAGCGCGGCGTCGGGGGCGTTCCGAGCGCCGCGGCGCGCCGTGGCTCAGGCGTGTGGCTTGTCGCCCGCCTCACGGCGCTTCGTGCCGCGCACGGCGTCGAGGGTGGTGTCGGCCGCCCAGCTCTGCATGGCGTGCTTGAGCTGGCTCCAGGCGCCGTGCAGCGGGCACGGATTCGCCTCCCCGCACGCGCCCCAGCCGAACGCGCAGCGGCTCTCGTCCCCGTCGGTGTCGAGGTCGAGGGCGATCAGGATGTCCTGGAAGCGGATCTGCTCCGGAGGCCGGGCCAGCACGAAGCCGCCGCCCTGACCCTTCTGGGAGGTGAGCAGTCCCGCGAGCACGAGCCGCCGCAGGATCTTCGACAGATAGTGCAGGGGGATCTGCGTGGCCTCGGACATGTCGCGGGCGCGCACGGGCTGCTCTGGGGTCTGGATCGCCATCCACGCCATGGCGCGCAGCGCGTATTCGGCGGTCTGGGAAAGCAGCATGGCACTCCGAGCGAATCTCGATTCCCCGTGGGGCGATCCGTTCTCCGGAACGGCCGGGCTGTGGTTTCCGGATCGGAAGCCTCTTGATGCCCGATCGCGATTGTAGTACAAAATCGAGTAATCGATATATAGATCTATTTATCTCCGGATGTGAATCCCGCGGGTGCGGACAGCCTGAAGGCTGGATCGGGGGAGGACGGCGCCAGGCGTGCGGCGGGAAGGGCGCTCCAGGCGACCCGACCGGACGGCACAAGCCAACCACACCTCGTTGCGAGCCGGTGCAGGTGAGAGCCTCGGGAGTCCCGAGCTGGGCCTTCAAGCGAGAACGCGGAAAGGAATGCGTCGTGAAGGGGATCGTTTGCTCGGCAATCGCAACAAGTTGTGGTGAAGCGGAGGGGGTGCCGCGGGCGGGCGTCCGCGCCGCGAGCCGGCTCCGGCTGCGCGCGCCGCACATCGTCGGCGCGCTGGCCTGCGCGCTCGCGTGGCTGCTGCCGGCGGGAACGCTGCGCGCGGCGGAGGGAGACGGCCTGCACGCGACCCCCTCGGTCTACTGGCAGGACGGCGATCACCGCCTCGACCTCGGCGTCGAGTTTCGCTGGCGCCCGGAGTGGTGGGACGCGACCCAGGGCAGCACGGATGGGATCCAGGGCCTGCGCACGCGCGTGCACGCCCAGTATGACTTCCGCAAGCTGGTGACGGCCTTCGCGGAGTTCCAGGACGCGCGCGTGCTGCACATGGGCGCCGACGCGAGTGGCGCCGCCCAGCTCTATCAGCGCTTCTCCGAGAGCCCCACCGACAGCGCCACGTCTGGACAGGACATCCGCCAGGGCTGGCTCGAGGTGCGGCCGCTCCAGGGTCTCGCCATCCGCGGCGGGCGCATGGATGTCAATCTGGGCACGCAGACGCCAGCCGCGGAGGCCAACTGGAGATACCTGCAGCTGTGGCGCGCCGCGCTGCGCCTGGTGGGCACGGTGGTCTGGACCAACGGCGAGCGCTCCAACGACGGCGGCTCGCTCGCCTACGAGACGGACGCCTACCACCTCTTCGTGTTCGGCGCGAACCCCACCACCGGCGTCTTCGACATCCACAAGGCCTACGAGCACCAGAGCAACCTGGTCCACGGCGGCGTGCAGCTCACCGCCAAGCGCGGCACCTGGCTTCCCAACACTGAAGTGCGTACATTCTTCCTCGGCTATCGGGATGGCCGCCCCGCGCGTGAGGCCGGCTCCCACGACGGCCAGAACGTCGTCACGACGGGAGCCATGGACATCGACATCTACACCTTCGGCTTCTCGTCGATCGGTGTCTACCCGTTGGGCGCCGGCCTGGCGGATCTCTTCGTGTGGGGCGCGGGACAGCTCGGCGAGTTCAACGGCCGCGACCACGCCGCCGGCGCCGGAATCTTCGAGGCGGGCTATAGGCTTCCCGAGCTGCCCGCCAAGCCGTGGCTGCGCCTGGGCATCAACGTGGCCTCAGGCGGGGACACGAGCGGGGATCACACCACCTTCCACAACCTGCTGCCCACCAACCACCCGTACTATGGCTTCGCCGACCAGCTGGCCTTCCAGAATCTCATGGATTTGTTCGGCCAGCTGAAGCTGCAGCCGCACGAGAAGGTGGGGCTCAACCTGATGCTGCACCACTTCCGCCTGCTCAACGCGAAGGACGCGCAGTACTTCGGCAGCGGCGCGTTCTCGAAGCAGGGCACCAAGGCCGGCGCGTTCGGCTATGGCGGCGTACCGGCCAGCACGCACGGCTTCAACCATGACGTGGGCACCGAGCTCGACGTCGTGATCGACTGGAAGCTGCACCCGCACGCCGCGCTGCAGGGCGGCTACGCCTATCTGTGGGGCGGTGACGTCTTCAAGGCGAAGACCCGGACGACCACGAGCGATCGCGACGTGCAGTTCGGCTACCTGCAGCTCTCGCTCAGCTACTGAGCAGCGGCACGCGTCTTCGCACCAGGGGGGTCGAGAGAAGCCGGCGCCTCACCGGCGGCCTGAGCCGCCGGTGAGGTCGCCTGCATCAACGCGCCGCGTGCTCCGCCCACCACGCGTCGAGCGCGGGCAGGAAGTAGCGCAGGCGCACCTTCTTGAACTCGCGCTCGCTGAAGAGCACCGCGTAGTCGCCGATGCCGGTCTCGCACGCGAGTCGCGCGGCCAGCTCGTGGCAGCTCTGGCGGTCGGGCCCGTGCGTCATGCTGTAGAGCGTGTAGGGAAATCCTTCGATCGGATTGCGCGCGTAGCAGTGGCTCACCTCGGGGGCTCGCGCGAGCTGCAGGCCCACCCTCGGGATGTCAGCCTCGGGAACGCGCCACACCACCATGCCGTTCTCGCGCACGCCGAGCTTGCGGTGGCGCAGCGTGCCCACGTAGCGGCGGATCGCCCCGCCGAGGTGACGCTGTGCGAAGGCGAGCAAGGCGTCCGCGGATACGCCGGCGTCCTCCGCGAGTGACTCGAAGGGGCGCGCGAGCATGGGAAGCGGTGTCTGCAGCGCGCGCAGCTGCCGCACGGCGTTCTCCGAGAGTGCGAGGGGCTCCACCGCCGCGGTCGGCGCGAGCGCCGACTGGTTGCGCAGCGTCTCCGGGTCGAAGTTCACGCCGATCTTGAAGACGTGGCTGCGGCGCAGCGCGTGGAAGCTGCGCACGCCGGTCTCGCGCGCGAGCAGCTCGAGCGTGGCGTCGAGGCCCATCTCGTGGGGCACCGCCAGCGTGAACCAGAGGTTGTAGGCGTGGTCGCGCAGGTAGTTGTGGGTGACCGTCGGGTGGCCGTTGACCACCGCGACCACCGCGTCGAGGCGCGACGCCGGCACGCTGCCCGCCACCAGCGCGCTGTCGTAGCCGAGCGCGCCGCCCTCGAGCACCGCCGAGATCTCGCGCAGCACGCCGCTCTCGCACCAGGTGCGCAGCTGCTCGAGCACCTCGTCTTCGCCGAGCCCGAGCTCTGCGCCGAGCCGCGCAAAGGGCCTCTCTGCGAACGGCACGTTCGTCTGGATGGCACGCATCAGCGCGTTGTGCGCGCTCTCCGCTGCCCGCTCGACCGCGGCCCGCGCCCGCGTCACAGGCCGATCCGGAAGGCCCGCCACACGCCGAAGATGCCGGAGGGCGAGGCGAGCGTCTGCTCGTCTTCGATGCGGTGCGTGCTCGCGTTGACGAGAAAGAGCCGGTCGGCGCCGTTGGCGCTGATCAGCACGTGGGAGCCGCGCGGCGTGAAGTCCATGTGGTAGATGCGCTTGCCCACCTCGAAGCTGTGCGTCACCTCGAGGCGCTCGGTGTCGACGATCTGCACGAAGGCGTCGTCCTCCTCGCCCGAGAAGCTCACCCACACCTCGCGCTCGGTCGGCGAGCGCACGGCGTAGACCGGGTGGCCGCGCAGCGGAATCGAGCGGGCGAAGCGCCAGCTGCTCCGGTCCAGCACGGCGAGACGATCCTCGCCCACCAGCGGCACGAAGATCCACGGCCCCGCCACCGCCCAGGACGCCATGTGCGGCAGCTTGACGGGCACGTCGCGGTCGAAGGCGCGCTCGGGGTCGCGCAGCGACACCTCGCGCACGCCCGCTTCGGGCCGGGCGAGGTCGAGCACGGAGACGCGCTCCGAGCCGATGTGCCCGACCACGTAGTAGCGGCCGTCGGGCGTGATCATGGCGTCGTAGGGCGCGTCCTGCGGCGTGGGGATGCGGTGCTCGATGGGGAAGTCGGGCCGGGACGCGTCGATCACCCAGATCTCGGCGCCCTCGATCAGCACGCAGACGAAACGGTTGCCGGGCGCATCGACGATGCCCGTGACGCGCGAGGTGAGCTGCTGGCCGTCGCGGCTGAAGCGCGCCGGCTGTCGCTTCAAGAGCTCGAGACTGCGCGCGTCGACGAACGTCACGCCGCCGGGCACGTACTCGGCCGTGGCGATCACTCGGCCGTCCTGGCTGATGGCGTTGTCGATCGAATTCTCGGAGCTCATCACCACGCCCGCGCGCTCGAGACGCTCGAGATCGATGCGGCTCAGCTGCCCGCTGCGCGTGGCCAGGTAGCCGTAGCGCAGATCCGGCGAGAAGATCATCGTCGCGTGGCGCAGATCGCCGAGATCCGTGATGCGCTTGGGCAGCAGCTTGCGCTCGAGGTAATCGTAGACGGCGAGACTCCCCGAGGCGCGCTGCACCACGAAGACCCGCGATCCCAGGCCCTGCGCCTGTGCCGCAGCGGCGCACAGCAGAAGCAATGCCAGGCTCGCGCATGCGAGCGCGGCGGCGCGTCGCATCAGGCCACCTCGCTCGCGACGCGCTCGCCCGGTGCGGTGCCCACGCCGATCTCAGCGTCCTCCATCACGCAGGCCGGATCCGACGCCCAGGCGTCCCGGTGATGGGCGAGGGCGCGCTCGCGGTGCGAGCCGCGACACAGCACCCGCTCCGCGCACTCCGCGCAGCGCCCCTGGATGAAGTCGAGCCGGCGGCGCAGCTGCTCGCGCAGCGGGTGCTCGAGGATGGCGGCGAACTTCTGCTGGCGCAGATCTCCCAGCACCGCAGAGCGCCAGAACTGGTCGGGGTGCACGCGACCGCGCGAATCGATGTTCAGGATCTTCTCGCCCGCCGAATTCCCGCCCCGCGCGAGCAGCAGGGCGCGGACGCGCGCGGCGGCGCCCGCTCCGTAGCGGCGCTCGATCCAGCGCAGCAGGAATACGCCATCGGAGTCGTTCGAGCCCGTCACGATGCGCAGCTCGCTCTGCGCCTTGCGCAAACTCTCCGCGATCTCGAAGACGCGCTCGAGAATCGCGCGCACGGCGGCGCGGGCCAGGTCGTCGTCGGCTACGTGGAAGCCGCGTCCCGAGTAGAGCAGGTGGGAGAGGTAGAAGCGATCCGCCGCGAGGTCCCCGGCCAGAGCGATCATGGCCTCGATCTGGTCCGCGTTGCGGCGGGTGAGCGTCGTGCGCAGCCCCGTACGCATGCCGGCGGCCTTGGCGCAGCGCAGTCCGCGCACGGCTGCCGCGTGGCCGCCGTCGAGACCGCGGTAGTCGTCGTTGAAGGACGGAATCCCGTCGATGCTGATGCCCACGTAGGCGACACCGGACGCCGCCAGGCGCTCGGCGCGGCGCTCGTCGATGCACACGCCGTTGCTGGAGAGCTGCGGCGAGATGCCCAGCGCCGATGCTAGGGCGAGCAATTCGAACAGGTCGGGCCGCAGCAGCGGCTCTCCGCCGCTGAAGATGACCACGCGCACGCCGCACGCCGCCAGCTGCTCGAGCAGGTCGCATGCCTCCGCGGTCGTGAGGTCGGTGGGGGAGGGCGAGGAGACCGCCGCCGCGTAGCAGTGCGGGCAGGTCATGTTGCAGTGCATGCACACGTTCCAGATCACCACGGGCGCCGCAGCGGAGGAGCCGGCGAAGCGCGCAGGGGCGCGGGAGCGCACGTCGCTGTCGCTCGTGTGCTCACTGGCAATCTCGAGGAAGTCACTGACGGGAATCATTTCGGCCTCTCCGCCGCGCGCAGCATAGCCCAGCCTCCCGCTGGGATTGTCCGCCCCGCTCGGCGCGGATGGCGCCGCGCCGCTTGACCGGGGGCATGCGATGCCTCAGAGTCGGCCCCTTCGGGAGGCCGGACTTGATCGCGCGCACATCGCTCGGGCTCGTCCTCGTCGCCAGCGCCGCGGCGCTCGGCGCCGAGTTGGCGCCCGCAGCGGCGCCCGAGCTGACGCGCACGCTGTATCTGCAGCACTGCGCCGCCTGTCACGGCGCGCGGCGCTACGGTGGCACTGCGCCGCCGCTCGGTCCGGACGCGCTGGCGCGCAAGAGCGATGAGACATTGCTCGCGACGATCCGGGACGGGCTGCCGAACACGCAGATGCCCGCGTTTGGCGCCAGCGTCACGCCGGAGCAGGCGCGCGCTCTGGTGCGGCTGCTGCGCGAGCCCCTGCCGGAGATGCGCTGGACGCTGCACGACATTGCCGCGAGTCGCGTGGCGGAACGCGGCGAGCCGCACCCGTTGCCCGCCGGCGTCCGGCGCGAGAATCTGACGCTCGTGGTGGAGCGGGGCCGCAGCAGCGTTTCCGTCCTCGACGGAGACACGCTGCGCGAGCTGGATCGGTTCCCGGCGCGGAATCTCCACGGCGGCATCAAGTTCGACCGCCACTGGAGCAGCGCCTTCGCGGTGACGCGCGACGGCACCGCCCTCGCGTACGACCTCGTGCGCGGCGTGTTGCGCGCGACGGCCGTGGTCGGCGTGAACACGCGCAACGTGGCCATCTCTCCGGACGGCGACTTCGTCGCCGTGGCCAATCAGCTCCCCGCTGGACTGGTGCTCCTCGACGGCGAGCTGCGGCCGCTCGCGGCGTTCGCCTTCGAAGGGCAGCCGAGCGGCGTGTACGCCCTGCCGGGCGGGGATCGCTTCGCGCTGGCCATGCGGGACGTTCCGGTGCTGCATCTCGTGCGGATTCCCTCGCTCGATCTGGAAACCGTCTCGCTCCCCGAGCCCTTCGAAGATTTCATCTTCGTGCCGGGGACACAGCGGATTGTGGCGAGCTCACGCGCGGGCGAGCGCCTCTTGCTCTACGACTTCGGCAAGCGCGAGGTGCTCGCGTCGCTCGAGACGCAGGGGCTCCCGCATCTCTTCTCGGCGTGCTTCTTCCGGCGGGGCGGCGTGCTCCACGCGGCCTTCAACCACATCGGCGTGCCCCGCCTCTCGATCGTCGACGTCGAGGCCTTCGAGATTCGCCAGGAGATCGCGCTGCGCGGATCGGGATATTTCGCGAGAACGCACCCGGCAACGCCGTACATCTGGGTCGACACCAACACCGAGACCGTGCAGTTGGTGGACAAGCGGAGTCTCGCGCTCGCGGAGCACTCGCTGACGCCCGCACCGGGAAAGAAGGCGATGCACGTGGAGTTCACGGCGGAGGGCGACAAGGCCTTCGTGAGCGTCTGGCACCCGGAAGGCGCCGTGGTGGTCTACGATTCCAGCAGTCTCGAAGAGCTGGCGCGACTTCCCTATGCGATGCCGGTCGGCAAGTACAATGCCGCGAGCAAGACGCGCCTGCTCGAGTGAGGCGCTTTCAGCGCGCGGAGGTCGCAGCCATGAGAGATGTATTCCGAAGACACGGGTCTCGACGAAACGCAGTGCGGCGCTGGACGCCGGGGGCGGCGCTCGTCGCCAGCCTCGCGATGGCGCATGTGTCGCCCGCGTTCGCGCGACCGGACGTCCCCGACGAGATTGCGTCCAAGCCGAACCCCGCGGTTCTGGACGGAGACGAAGTTCGTTACTACGAGCGGCAGTATCGGGGCAAGTGCGCGCGCTGTCACGGCGCCGACGGATCCGGCGGCGGCGAAGAGGCGGCCGCGCAGGCGGTGCCGCCCGCGAACTTCACGGACGCCGCCTTCATGGCGAGTCGCAGCGACGGGCAGTTCTTCTACCAGATCCTGATGGGGGGCGGCACGCGCTGTGCGATGCCGGCCTTCGGGCCGGAATCCGATTCCGGCTGGAGCGAAGAGAAGATCTGGCACATGGTCGCGTTCGTGCGCCGCTTTGCCGCGACGCCGGCGCATTAGCGCGCCATCGACGGCGCGGCGCGCTACTTCTTGGCCTCGCGCTTCACCGCCACGAAGGTACTGGCCGGCGTCGAGACATTCGTCGCCTGCGGCGTGTGACACATCACGCAGTTGTAGCGCGTGCCGGGAACATCCTTTGTGGCGCGGTAGCTCCGAATCACCCAGGCCATCGGATTTCCCTTCTCGCCCGGGCCCATCACCGCGCGCTGGAAGTGGCTCTTCGGAAGCGGCGCATCGTCCGCGCTCGTCGCGTTGTCCGGGTGGTGGCAGTTCAGGCATTCGTTGTCGTTGGCCGTGATCGGCAGCATGTCGGCCACCGAGTGTGGAATCTGAGGCGGAGCATCCGGAAAGGCGCGCTCGAGCCGGGTGGACTCTCCGGCGTCGGTCTCCGGATACAGCGGGATGGCCTGATTCGACAGCTCGGCGAGGTCCGCGTCGCGGAAGTACACGTCGAGACCGTCGTCTACCTCTCCGGCCTGGCTCTGCAGCGCGGATCCCAGCGCCAGCACGATCGAGAGCGCGAGGATTCCGTGCCACCGGTTGGGCTGCAATGAGCGGTGCATGCTGATCTCCTTCTTGGACTGGATTCGCTGCGCCTCGGTGTCGGCGCGGCGCGCATCGCGACTTGGTTGTGACGTGCGCTCGTGAATCGGGTCTTGCGCTGTCTCCAGCCAGCTCACGGCTCCTCGATTCCCGTCAGATCGTTCATGTCCCGAAGCACAGCGTCGAGGTGGCTCGCCCAGCTGGGGTGATCGGGCCCCCGCTGCGGCGCCGTGAAGTCCACGGTTCGGCGCGTCCCGCGCGCCGCGTCGGGACGAGCCTCTTCCTCGGCTCGTGGTCGGGCGAGCGCAGTGGGCAGCACGCGGATGGCCGCTTCGTCGAGAATGCACGCGTGCTCGCAGCGGCCGCAGCCGGTGCAGTGATCCGCGTCCACCAGCGGCCGGAATCTCGCGCGATTCTCGGGGGACCGCGCAGCCTGCAGCTCGAGCCGGAGTGCCCTGCCCGTGAGCGGACACGCCCGGTAGCAGGCTTCGCAGTCCTGTCCGCGGCTGGCGAGACAGCTCTCCGGCGCCACGAGGACGGCGAGGCCCATGCGCGCATCTGCGATCGCCGTGCGCTTGTCGAGCGCACCGGTCGGACAGGACGCGATGCACGGGGCGTCATCGCACAGGAAGCACGGATTGCGTCGCGCCTCGAAATAGGGTGCGCCCGGAACGCGTTCGGCTCCGCTGCCCGCCAGGGCGAGCGTGTCGAACGGACAGGCCTCGACACAATCGCCGCAGACCGTGCAGCGCGCCAGGAATTCGCCCTCCTCGCGCGCCCCCGGTGGGCGCAGCCGGTGCGGGTCGCCGCGCGCCCTGCTGAACGCGCGTGGCGCATCCACGGCGCGGTCGGCGGCCGGCGTCCCCTGGCGCCTGCGAAACGCGCCCGTCAGCAAGTCGCGCCGCGTGAGCTCGCTGCGCCTGCGCACCGCTATGCCTTTCCGACCTTCACCGCGCACTTCTTGTAATCCGTCTCCTTCGAGATCGGGCAGGTGGCGTCGAGCGTCAGCTTGTTGATCAGGACGTTCTCGTCGAACCACGGCACGAAGACGAGTCCGCGCGGCACGCGATCCCTTCCCTGTGTCTCCAGCCGCGCCTTGACCGCGCCGCGCCGCGACTCCAGCAGCACCTCGTCGTTGCGCTTGAGACCGCGCGCCTCGGCGTCGGCGGGGTGCATGTAGCACTTGGCGTAGGGAACGGCGCGGTTCAGCTCCGGCACGCGCTTGGTCATGGTGCCGGAGTGCCAGTGCTCGAGCACGCGTCCCGTGCAGAGCCAGAGGTCGTACTCGGCGTCCGGGCTCTCGGCCGGCTCCGCGTAGGGTCGGAAGAAGATCTTCGCCTTGCCCTTGTGCGAGAACTGCTCTCCGGTCGGACCTCCCGACGGAATCGTCTTGAACGCCTTGCCGTAGAAATTGAAGTCCTCGCCCGACTTGACGTACGGATCGTATCCCTCGCGGAAGCGCCACGGCGTCTCGCGCCCGCCGACCACCGGCCAGCGCAGACCGCGGACCCGGTGGTAGGTGTCGAAGTCGGCCAGGTCGTGACCGTTGCCCTGGCCGAACTGGCGATACTCCTCCCACAGCGCCTTGTGCACGAAGAAGCCCGCGTCTTCGGCGACGTCGTTCGCGTGGCCGTCCGCGATGGGATCCGGCCATGCGACCTTCGCGAGTTCCTTGCGGGCGAAGAGCACTTCGTAGAGGGTCTGCTCCGGGTCGTACCCCATCTCGCGCGCACCGGCGAGCACATCCGGCAGCTTGCCCTTCTCGAAGCCCTCGACGTCGAGGCCGGGCAGCGGCTGCTCCTTCCAGACCTCCTTCAGCTTGAAGCGCTTGGAGAACTCGAGGATCTGCCAGAGGTCGGCCTTGGCTTCGCCCGGGGCCTTCACCTGCTGCCGCCAGTGCTGCGTGCGCCGTTCGGCATTGCCGTAGGCGCCCCACTTCTCGTAGATCATCGCGACCGGCAGCACGAGATCCGCCAGCTTGGCGGACACCGTCGGGTAGGCATCCGACACCACGATGAAGTTGTCGCCTTCGCGGGCCGCGCGGATCCACTCGTTCGCGTTGGCGAAATCCTGGAAGGGATTGGTGACCATCGCCCAGAAGAAGCGCACCTTTCCGCTGCGCAGATCGCGCACCATCTGCACCGCGTGCGTTCCCACCTTGGGATTCAGCGTCCCGGAAGGGAGGTGCCAGAGCGCTTCGGTCTCCGCGCGATGTTCGGCATTTCCGACGACGCGGTCGGCCGGCAGTCGGTGGGCGAAGGTTCCCACCTCGCGCGCCGTGCCGCAGGCCGAGGGCTGTCCGGTGAGCGAGAAGGCGGTGGAGCCGGGCGTTGCGATCTTCCCGGTGAGGAGATGAATCATGTAGGCCTGCTCGTTCACCCAGGTGCCGCGCGTGTGCTGGTTGAAGCCCATCGTCCAGAGGCTCACCACCTTGCGCTTCGGATCCGCGTAGAGCTCCGCGAGCGCTACCAGCTTCTCTTCGGGCACGCCGGAGAGCTGGCTCACGTAGGCCGCCGTGTAGGGTGCGAGCTCCTTCGCGAATGTCTCGAAGGAGATCGACCAATGCGCACCCGCCTTCCCGCGCATCGACTGCCCCGCCTCGCGCGGGTGATCGTCCGGTAGCCCGTAGCCGATGTCGGTGGGTCCCGCCGCGAAGATGCAGTGCTTGTCGACGAACTTCCGGTTCACGGCGCCCTTCTCCACGATGTGACGCGCGATGAAGTTCATGATCGCGAGGTCGGTCTGCGGCTTGAAGATCAGCTCGAGATCGGCGCTGTCGCTGCTTCGGTTGGTAAAGGTCGAGAGGTTCACGATCTTCATGTTCGGGTGGGTCAGCTTGCGATCGATCACCCGGGACCAGAGCATCGGGTGGCATTCCGCCATGTTGGCGCCCCAGAGGACGGCGGTATCCGTCAGCTCGATGTCGTCGTAGCAGCCCGGCGGCTCGTCGATGCCGAAGGTCTGGATGAAGGCCGCCACCGCCGAGGCCATGCAGTGCCGGGCGTTGGGGTCGAGGTTGTTCGAGCGCACGCCGCCCTTCATGAACTTCGCGGCGGCGTAACCCTCGTCGATGGTGTACTGGCCCGATCCGAAGATGGCGACGCTCGCCGGGCCGTACTCGCCGTAGTACTTCTTGAACCGGGCCTCCATGACGTCGAAGGCCTGCTTCCAGCTCACCGGCGTGAACTGACCCTGCTTGTGGGGCTTCCCGTCCTTCATGCGCAGCAACGGCTTCGTGAGTCGATCCGCGCCGTACATGATCTTCGCGTTGAAGTAGCCCTTGATGCAGTTGAGGCCTCGGTTGACCGGCGATTCGGGGTCGCCCTTGACGGAGACGATGCGCCCGCCGCTGGTGGCGACCATGATTCCGCAGCCGACCCCGCAGAAGCGGCAGACCGACTTGTCCCACTTCCAGTTGGACTCCTTCTCCCATTGCTCGGCCGCGGCGCGCGAGGCCTTCGGAACGGAGAACCCCAGGCTGCTCGCCACCGAAGCGGCGACGGCGGTCTTGATGAAATTTCGCCGGGTCTGATCCATGCTTGCCTCCGCGCTAAGTGGCTTCGACGCAGTACTGGGCGAGCTCGGCCATCAGGACGCGAGGCAGACCCTGCAACTGCTTGAGTCGTTCGATGCTCTCGTCGACGTCGGCCGCCTCGATCGTGACGACCAGCCGGCCCGCGGGCTCCGTGTGGTGGACGCTCGCCCACGCAAGACCGTCGACCACCGCGATCGTGGCTGCGAGGTCTTCGGGCCGACAGGCCATGACGATTCCCGAGATGTTCACGCGGACCCGTCCTGGCCGCGAGGCAAACAGGCCCGGGCGAGTGCATGTGCCACGGCGTTCCGCAATCCAGGCGCTCTGGTTGCGGGCGATGCGGTCGCGAGCGGCATGAAGTGCGTCCAGTCAGGGCAGATTCTACACAACGGAACGGGCTCGGAAACGCATGGTTCCCGCGGTCACGGACAGGGCGACCTTCACCATGGCGGTGAAGAGCAGCGCCCCGATCGCCCACACCCCCGCCGCGACGGCGACTTCGTTCAGGCTCGGGTTGTACGTGTAGGTCTCCCCGAGCACGTCGGGCGTCATGCCGGGGAGCAGCAGTCCGAGCCCCTTCTCTACGAAGACACCGCCGATCGCCAGGATGCACGCGCCGACCAGCACGGTCAGCTTGCGCCGCAGCACGGGAACCATGAAACCGATGAAGGCGGTGAAATTGCAGGCCAGGGCCGTCCAGGAGTAGATGGCGATGTCCTTGCGCTCGTGCGTTCCAAACCACTGGAGATGGGCGTGGATGGAGTGCGCGGTCTCGCCATAGAACTCGGTGAAGACCTCGACTCCGAGAAAGAAGAGATTGACCGCCATCGCGTACGCGAGCAGCTCTCCCACCTTGAAGAGCGTGTGTTCGGAGACGGGGAGTCTGCCGATCTTGCGCAGCACGAGGAAGATCAGCACCAGCAGCGCCGGGCCGGAGCAGAAGGCACTCGACAGGAAGCGCGGCGCGAGAATCGCCGTGTGCCAGAAGGCCCTCGCCTTGAGGCCCATGAAGAGCATCGCCGTCACGCTGTGGATCCCGACCGCCATCGGGATCGAGAGAAAGATGATGGGCATGATGAAGTTTGCGTTGTATTTCTGCCCCGTGTAGCCCATGTAGAGCAGATACGTGACGATGAAATAGTTGATCAGGAAGTAGCTGCTCAGCACGAGCACGTCCCACATCAGCATCGAGTGGGGAAAATTCGGCGTCCCCAGCCCCGGCATCATGTGCCAGACCACGTGGGGGCGGCCGACGTCTACCGTCACGAACAGGATGCACATGACGATCGCGGCGACCGAGAGGATCTCGGCGAGCAGGACCACGTCTCGAATCGGACCCCAGTTGTAGATGTAGGCGGGGATTACGAGCACCACGGCCGCGGCCGCGACGCCGACGAGGAAGGCGAAGTTCCCGATGTAGAAGCCCCACGAGACCTGATCGCGCATGTGCGTGGTGATGAGGCCGTGGCTCACCTGGTTCGCGTAGGCGCTCACGCCGCTGCCGATCACGAGCAGCAGGAAGACGATCCACGCGTAGTAGGGGCCATTGCCGCGGCTCACGACGCCGGCGCTGTCCAGGATGAAGCGGAGGAAGATCCTGGGCCACGACCACTGCGGCTGCGCTGCGCGCCAGCTCTGCTCGTCGGACATCGAGTTCACCCGTAGAAGTAGAAGAATTTCGGCTGCGTCTTGAGCTCAGCCTTGAGTACGAAGGTTCGCTTCGTGCGCATCAGCGTTCGAATCTCGCTGTCCGAATCGAGGAGATTGCCGAACTTACGCGCGCCGACAGGGCATGCCTCGAGGCAGGCCGGATAGCGCCCGTCGCGCACCCTCTGGATGCAGAAGCTGCACTTCTCCACGACGCCTGCCGTGCGCGGACGATTTCCGAGCAGGTGCATGTTCGGGTTGATTTCCTCGGCGGGAATGCTCGGCTCGGTCCAGTTGAAGTGTCGCGCGCCGTAGGGGCAGGAGGCCATGCAGTAGCGGCATCCGATGCACCAGTCGTAGTCGATCACGACGATGCCATCGGGTTCGCGCCAGGTGGCCCCGGTCGGGCACACGTTGGTGCACGGCGATTCCTCGCAATGCTGGCACGCCACCGGCAGATAGATCTTGTCTGCTGCGGGCACCTGCTCGTGATCGTAGTAGGGGTTTCCGTCTTCCAGATCGAAGCCGCGTACGATTGCCTCGCGCTCGAACTCGAGCACGCGAATCCAGTGGATCTGCGGGTCTCGGGATTGGTTGTTCTCGTCCACGCAGGCGTAGACGCATCGGCGGCAGCCGATGCAGCGCGAGATGTCGAGTCCGTAGCCGTAGAGGACGCCATCCATGGGACCCGTGGCGTGAACGCTGACTTCCGCGCCGTACTGCTTCGAGTATCTTCGCGAGAGGCGCTTCACCACGTCGTCGATTTCTTCGTCCGAGAGCTCGCGGAAGTTCTTCTGGAAGAAGCTCTCCAGGTCGAACTCGAGCGCCTGAGCCGCTCCCGGCGCCCCCGCGAGCGCGCCGACGGCGACGGCGCCGGTGCGCAGGAACTCGCGCCGAGAAGCGCCGCGGACCGGCCCTTCCGATTTCTCACTCGGCTTCGTCATGCGCTCTCGCTTCGCTCGCGCTCCCGTTCAACACGATCTGCTCCGGCCTCACTGGCGGCGGCTTCGGGGCAATCGGCGCGAAACGCGGTGCGTGGGGATTGTGACAGAAGACGCAGGGTTGATATTCCTTGGGGCCCCGCCAGTGGCCGGTGCGCTTGCCGTGCACGCCGGCCCGCCAGTCCGCGAGCTTCTTGCCGTGACATTGCGTGCAGAGCTGCCACGAATCCTCGAAGGCAATGAGTGATCCGTCCGCGAGCCGGAGCTTCTCCCGATTGTGCAGATCGTGACACTGCAGGCACCACAATTCGCCATGCGCGACCTTCATCGCGTCGTGCTCTTCCTCGAGCTTCCGCCGCTCCGGATTCGGCACTTCTTCCGCACCGTGACAATCACCGCAGGGGACGAATTCGTCGTTCATGGGCGGCGGCGGCAGGAGCACGGCCTCGCCGTCCGCGATCAGCGCGCGGCTCGGGTAGCTTCGGCTCGTGTCCGGCTGGTGCTTCGTGCGCAGCGAGATCAGGAAGACGATCAGCAGCAGCGCAGCGCCGAGCAGCAGCCACGTCGTGAGCTGGTAGGGCGGTGGGCGGTAGTCGTGCTGCTTCGAGGGGTCGGGCTCCACGCTCAGTCGGCCTCGCCTTCACCTCTCGGGTCGTAGCTCTCGGGAACCGGGTGCGCGATCGCGGCGGCGGCCTGCTCGAAATCGAAGCCCACCTTGCTGCCGTCAGCACGCGTGTAGCGCTCCGGGTTCCAGGCGGGGCTGTCTTCATTGTGACAAGTCACGCAGTTCTCTTCCACCGGGAGGATCAGGCCCTTCGAGAGGGCGAGCTCGCGATTCATCATGATCTTCTTCTTGCGGTAGTCCTCACCGGGTCCATGGCATGCTTCGCACTGCACGCCCTGTGTCCGATCGAATTTCATCGATAGTCGCTCCTGTGAAACGCCATACGCCGTGACGTGACATTTCACGCACCTGGCATCGTTCTGGGGATCGCTGACGCCGGCCTCGGCGGCCCATTTTGCGGACTGCTCGCTCGCGAGCGTCTCGTAGGCCTTTGCGTGCCGGCTCTCGAGCCACTTTCCGTACTGGTTGCCGATCGTATCCTTCTTGTGGCAGGTCTTGCACTTGCTGGCGCCGACGTACTCGCGCCCCTCGTGCTCGTCGTCGTGGTCCGCGCTGGCGGCCGCGGGCAGCACCAACACGAGGAGCGCAGCGGGTACGCCCAGCGCGGCCAGTCGCCACGAGCGGGCGCGCCAGAGGCGGACGCAAGATTCGAAGGCGTCGAGAGTGCGACGCGAGACGATGCTCATGTTCCGTACCTCCCCTTTATGTTGGCTGTCCGCGGCGCCGGCCTTCCGACCCGCCCGCGTGGGCCGGGCCGGAAGGCGAGCTGCTGCAAGCGGCGCGCGCTTTCCCGGGCTGAGCGCCTCAGTAGATGTCGTGGACCGTGTTGTAGACGTTCCACTTGCCGGTCGGTGTGACCAGCCAATCTGCCGCGATGCGCTGCTTTTCCTTCAGGGTCTTGTCGTCGTAGATGATGATTTCACCCTGCTTGTCCCAGACTGACGTCCACACCTCGTCGCCCGCCTTGTTGTATTCGAAGTGCACGATCTTACCGTGGTCCGTCGCCTTCCAGCAATTCGCGCCCGCGTCGAAGTCATCCTTTCGGAATACGCAGATCTTCTGGTTGGCGCCCTCTTCCTTCGAGAGCGTGGCGTCCGTCCAGATGTGGTTGCTCTTTGGATGGGTCTTCAGGAAGAGGCCCGGTCCGCCGGTTTCCTCGTCGCGCACGATCTTCCAGGCGTGCTCCGGGTGGCCCGCGGGATCCGAGCCGAACACGGTGATGAGCCCCTCGCCCAGATGGGTCGTCGCGCTCACCGGACCGTACTCGGGATCGATCCAGTTGGCACCCCGCCCGGGATGCGGCTTCACGCCGGTCTCGAACTTGGTGACGAACTTCTTCTCCTTCGTGTCCACCACCACCATCTGATCGCGCATGTTGGCCGCGATCAGCAGGTAGCGCCCGCTGGCATCGAAGCCGCCGTCGTGCAGAAAGCGCTCGGCTTCGATCTGCGTCATGCGCAGATTCTTGAGATCGGAGTAGTCCACCAGCCAGATCAGCCCCGTCTCCTTGATCGCGACCACCCATTCCGGGTCCGCGTGAGAGGCCACGATCGTCGCCACGCGCGGCTCCGGATGGTATTCGTTGGTGTCGTACGTGGAGGAGCGGGTCGAGACCACCTTGAGCGGCTCGAGGGTCTGCCCATCCATCACCACGAGCTGCGGCGGCCAATAGCAACCCACGACAGCCAGCTTGTCCACGAAGTCGCCCTTCGGGCCCTTGTACTTCGAGACCTCGACGGAGCGCGCGTCGAGGCACACGCGACCCTCGGCAACGACGCGGGGCTTCTCTTCGTAGAGGTCGATGAGGCTCACCTTGCCGTCGCGACCGATCGTGTAGAAGTAGCGACCGGTTCCGGAAGCGCGGAAGATGTGGACCGCGAAGCCGGTGTCCACGATGCCCATCAGCTCCTTCGTGTCGCCGTCGATGATGGCTCCCTTTCCGGCGTCGCGCAGGATGAAGCCGAAGAGGTTGTCGATGTTGCGCTTGTGAAGCGGCTTCAGCGGCCGCTGCGCCACGGGCACGTGCAGCTTGTGGGCGGCCTTCATCTCCTTGAGGCCCATCTCCGGCGGGACGGGGGCGGGCATCTGCAGATACTTCGCCATCAGCTCGGTCTCGCCCCGGGTCAGCTCGCCCGTGCGACCCCAACCCGGCATGCCCGCGTCCGTGCCCTCATAGATCGTCTTCTCGAGCTTGGCGAGCGTCTGCTTCGTCATCGTCTCGTCGGTGATGTTGGGCCCCGTGGCGCCCTTGCGAAGCGCGCCGTGGCAGCCCGAGCAGCGGTCGAAATAGATGAACTTCGCCTGCTCGAACGCCTCGTCGCTGAGCTGCGGTGTCGCCCCTGCGCCCGCGGAGCTGGCTGCGCCGAGCGCGACCAGCGCCGCGCAGACGAAGCCGGCAACGCGACCCATGCCGGGCGGCGCGCCGCGCCTGGGTGCGGCGCGGTCTGCGCGCCCGTCCCGTGCCCCCGGAAACCATCCTGCAACCTGCATGCTTCCTCCCATCGCGCGCTTCCGGAGCTCGGCTCGATGCCGGCTCCGGTGCGCTGTGTACGATCTGGGAGCTGCGATGTCTCGCGGATGTGGCGATTTGACCCCTATCTCGCGAGCCAGGCGCCGCCCCCGTGGTTCCACCCGTTTTCCCATGATTCCCCTTGACCCGCTGCGCGGATTCTACATAATCGATAAAAAGATCTCTAGATCTATTTATCGGGGATTGATCGTGTTACCCGCCCGCGCTCTCGAGCCCCTCGCGCCGCCGGAGGCGCGCTGCGCCCGCGCGTGGCTCGCCCTGGCGCTCGGCGTCCTGGTGATCGCGGGGCTGTTCGCGCTGGTCGTGGTGATCGGACGCATGCCGCCCTTCGATCGGCTCGTGACGGATCCTCTCTTCTTCAAGCGCGGTCTGGTCGTGCACGTGAATCTCGCGCTGGTCGCGTGGTTCTATTCGTTCATCGCCGCGCTGCTCTTCCTGATGCCGGGCCGCCGCGCGCCGGGTCGCGTCGCGCGCGCTTCAGTTCATCTCGCGGTCCTCGGCGTGCTGATGATGCTGATGGCCGCCGCGCTACCGGGCACACGTCCGGTGCTCTCCAATTACATTCCGATGATCGACCACTGGCTGTTCGGCATCGGGCAGGTCGCCTTCGGCGCCGGTGTGCTGGCGAGCTTCGTGGGTCGGCGCCTCGTCAGCGCGCCGCGCGCCGCGGGAGTGGTTGTGCCACTGCCCGACGCCGCCCGCTCGGGGCTGCGCACCACCGCCGCCGCACTGCTTCTCGCTGCGCTCACCTTCAGCATTGCCTGGTGGAATCTCCCCGGCGGCGTGGCGCCCGAGGTGCGCTACGAGCTGCTCTTCTGGGGCGGTGCCACGTCCTGCAGCTCGCGTGCAGCGCGGCGATGGTGAGTGTCTGGCTCGTGCTGCTCACGTCCCTGCTCGGGCGATCGCCGGTGAGCGCCCCCGCCGCGACCGCTCTGTTCGCGCTGCTGTTCGCGCCGTGGACCTTCGCACCGCTGCTCGCGCTCGAGGGAGCCTGGACTTCGAGCTATCGCGCAGGGGTGACGCATCTGATGCAGTGGTCGATCTTCCCGGTCGTCAGCATCTTCCTGGTGCTGTGCGTCGCCGCGCTGCACCGGGCCTGGCGCGCGGGCCGGCTGGATGCGGGCGCCTTCGCGGATCCGCGGCTCTCCGGCTTCGCGGTGAGCGCCGCGCTCACGCTGCTGGGCTTCGCGCTGGGCGCGGCGATTCGCGGCTCCAATACGATGGTGCCCGCGCACTACCACGCCTCGATCGGCGGCGTGACGGCGGCGTTCATGAGCACGACCTACGTGCTGCTGCCGGCGCTCGGCTTCTCGATGGAGACGCGCCGCGTGCGCCGCGCCGCAGCGTGGCAGCCCGCGCTCTACGGCATCGGCCAGATGGTGTTCGCGAGCGGTTTCGCGCTGGCCGGCGCGTACGGGATGACGCGCAAGAGCTACGGCGCCGAGCAGGCCGCGCGTGGACTCGCGGAGAGCGTCGGTCTCGGCGTGATGGGCCTCGGCGGATTGATCGCCGTCGCGGGCGGACTCCTGTTTCTCGGCCTCGTGGCCGCCGTCTGGTGGCGCGGCGCCGGGACTTCTGCTCAGCGCGCCTCGCAGCGCGCCGGAGGCACCTGGAGGTATCGATGGGCTCGACAGACCGGGATCGAAAGCATCCGATCCAGAGATTGATGGACAACCCGTGGCTCTTGCTCGTTCTGGGCGTCGTTGTGCCGTTCGTGTCCTACACGCTCTGGGGTTGGATCGAAGTGCTGCTGACTCCGGCGGCGAAGCTGCCGTGAACAAGAGGGGGACGCCATGAGCATCTATTCGCCGCCGGCCGACTGGTTCAAGGCGCCGAGCGGACCCGAGCGACTGTGGGTCGGACTCGCGCTGATCTGGTGCATCGTGATGTTCATCGCGATGCCGTACTGGCATTTCTACGGCAAGCAGAATTCGACGGGAGAGGCCTACGCGGTCGAGCCCATGACCTTCATGCAGCGGACGATGCAGTTCGCCGACGCGCACAAGATCCGCGAAGAGAGCGGCGTGCCGGTCGCCGAGGTGCCGCCCGGCGGAGACGCCTATCTGCTGGCCAGGATGTGGTCCTTCTATCCGGTTCTGCAGCTGCGCCTCGGGCAGACCTATCGTCTGCACATCTCGTCGCTGGATCTGCAGCACGGCTTCTCGCTCCAGCCGCTCAACATGAACTTCCAGATCCTGCCGGGGTACGACCACGTGTTGACCGTCACCCCGACGAGCACTGGAGTCTTTCCCATCGTTTGCAACGAATTCTGTGGAATCGGTCACCACACGATGACCGGCCGTATCGTCGTGGTCGAGTAGGAGGCAATCATGAGCACAGCCGTCATCGGAGAGAGTCTTCCCGTTTCGGGCAATCACCCGGCCGCTCTCGTGCGCAGCTGCGATACGACGTCGCTGCCGGTGTGCCTCTCGGCGCAGCGCTTCGTCAAGCTGCACGCCGTGGCCGCCGTGGTCTTCCTGCTCGTCGGTGGCATCGGGGCCATTCTGCTCGGGCTCACCCGCTGGCCCGCGGTCCACCTGCTGAACGCCGAGTGGTACTACCGCGTGTTGACGCTTCACGGCCTCAACATGTTGATCTTCTGGATCCTGAATTTCGAGATCGCGATCCTCTACTTCGCCGGGACGGTTCTGCTCAACAGCCGGCTCTTCTCGAAGGGCCTGGCCTGGGTGGGCTTCCTGCTGATGCTCGCCGGAGCGCTCACGGTGAACGTGGCAATCATGCAGGGGCGCAGCGACGTGCTGATGACGTCGTACGTTCCGCTGAAGGCGGCGCCCAGCTTCTACCTCGGGATCATCCTGATGGCGGTCGGAGCGCTGATCGGCGTGATCAACTACTTCGGCACGCTCTACATCGCGAAGCGCGATCGCACCTACACGGGCTCGGTTCCGCTCGTGGTCTTCGGCGCCACGGCGGCGGCAATCATCGCGGTGGTGACGCTCCTGCACGGCGCGATCGTCATGATTCCCACGTTCTTGTGGTCGATGGGCCTCGTCGAGAGCGTCGATCCCTCCTGGTACCGGATCACCTGGTGGGGACTCGGACATATGTCGCAGCAGGTGAACGTCTGCGCGATGGTCTCCGTCTGGTATCTGCTCGGGACGCTGACGACGGGCTCGAGGCCGCTCAATCAGGCCGTGTGCCGCGGCGCCTTCGTGCTCTACATCCTGTTCATCAACCTCGCCTCGGCCCACCACCTGCTGGTGGACCCCGGCGTCGGGGCCGGTTGGAAGATCTGGAACACCTCGTACGCGATGTACCTCGCGGTGCTGGCGTCGATGATCCACGGCTTCACCGTGCCCGCGTCGGTGGAGGTTGCCATGCGCAAGAAGGGCCACGATCGGGGGCTCTTCGGCTGGCTGTTCGCCGCCCCGTGGAGCAACCCCGGCTTCTCCGGCTTCTTCCTGTCGCTGGTGATCTTCGGCTTCGGAGGCGGCATCACCGGCGTCGTGCTGGGAACGCAGCAGATCAACATCATGGCCCACAACACGCTGCGCATTCCCGGCCACTTCCACGTCACCGTGGTGGGCGGCACGACGCTCGCCTTCATGGCGCTCACCTACTACGTGGTGCCGCTGCTGTTCCAGAAGGAGTTCTACGCCAAGGCGCTCTGCCGGATTCAACCCTACATCTTTGGTCTGGGCATCACGCTCGCGGCGCTCGGCATGTCGTTTGCCGGCTCCTATGGGGTGCCGCGCCGCCACTGGGACGTGGAGTTCACCGGCAGCCTGTTCTCGACCGGCTTCGACTCTGGTGCGCACGTCATGCTCGGAATCCTGGGCATCGGCGCCGTCATCGCATTCATCGGCCTGATGCTCTACATCGGACTCGTGGTGGCCGCGGTCTTCTTCGGCCGCTCCAATGCGGGTCGCGCCATGGAGCCCTGGCACGAGGAGGCGCCGGCCGCGGGACCCGCGCTTCCCGAGGGCGAGGCCGAGCACCGGGTGCCGGGCACGGTGGCCCTCGTGATCGTGTTCCTGCTGACCTTTGCGGTCTACTACTTTGCCAATTGGAAGTGGCTGAGCGATGTCTGGGAGGTGCGCTAGTCGCGCGAGAAGGGCAGGAGAGAGGTCGAACGCATGAACGCCGTGCGCGGTGTACTCGAGCGGATCCGATGCTTCATCGAGGGTGGGGGCTTTCCTGCCACGACGCTGTGTCTGATCGTCTTCTACGAGCTGCTGCTGCTGGGTCTGCTGCTGACGCCGCCCGGCGGCGGCGAGCTCGGAGATTTCGCCGAGGAATTTCGCGTCTGGTGCTTCGGCTACGACCCCGCAACCGGCGGCATGCAGTGGGCTTATGTGATGGCCATGCTGGCCCCCCAGCTGATGCTCGGGGCCGTGGTGGCACTGTTCTGGTGGGAGCCGCTGCGCGCCGTATGGGCGCAACCGCGCCGCTTCGCGCGCTACGCAGCGGCTGCAGCCGCGCTGATCGCGGTGCTTGCCTCGGGAATGATCGCTCTCGGCTCGGCACCGGCGCGTGGCGAGCTGCCGTTTCCGGCGGAAGCGCTGCGCACGGCCCAAGCGGCGCCCGAGCTAACGCTCGTCAACCAGGCGGGCGCGCGGATCGATCTGGCGTCCATGCGCGGCAAGGTGGTGCTGCTCACCGCCATGTACGCGACCTGTGGTCACACCTGTCCGTTGATCCTGGCGCAGTCCAAGGCGGCCGTCGGCGCGCTGACCGACGCGGAGCGCGAGGATCTTCGCGTCGTTGCGGTCACGCTCGACCCGGAGCACGACAGCATCCAAGTGCTCGCCCAGCTCGGTCGGCTGCAGTCCCTTTCCGCGCCTCTCTACAACCTGGTGACGGGGGATCCGGTCGCGGTGGGGCGCGTGCTCGACAAGATGGACGTCGCCCGGTCGCGCGATCCCGAAACGGGCATCATCGATCACGCGGCGGTCTTCCTGCTGATCGACCGCGGGGGCCGCGTGGCCTATCGGCTGGGCTTGGGGCCGCGCCAGGAGCGCTGGCTGACCACCGCGCTGCGCGTGCTGCTCCAAGAGCCGATCGCGAGCGGATGAGTCGATGTCGCCGCCGCCCGGCAACCCGCTGGCGCCCGGCGTCGATGGCGCGCAGGAATTTCGCGTGTTGAGCGGTTCGCAGAGCTCCGGCGCGGAGGCGCCCGAGATCCACGTCGAGCCGGTGCTGCTCGGCGACCGCGCCCTGCGCGTGCTCGAGAAGGGATTCCTGCATCTCGATCGTCTGGTAACGACTGCGCTGCCGGCAGCGTTCAATCCGTTTCAGCAGACGGGTGCCATCGCGATCACCTCGCTGTCGGTCGCCACCGTCACCGGTATCGTGCTGCTGCTCTGGTACAAGCCGAGCGTGCACCTGGCCTACACGTCCGTCACCGCCATGTCCGAGGCGCCCTGGACGGCCGGTCTGATGCGCTCGCTGCACCGCTACAGCTCGGATGCCTGCATGTTCTTCACCCTCGTGCACGCCTGCCGTGTGCTGTTCGAGCGCCGCGTCGGCGGGGCGCGCTGGCTGGCCTGGGTGACGGGCATGGCGCTGATCGGCGTGCTCTGGTTCACCGGCTGGACGGGCTACTGGCTGGTCTGGGATGAGCGGGCTCAGCAGGTGGCGGTGGGCAGCGCGCGTCTGCTCGACGTGCTGCCCATCTTCATCGACCCGATGGGCCGCTCCTTCCTCACCGACGCGAGCGTCAACTCGCTGCTCTTCTTCGTCGTCTTCTTCGTGCACATGCTGGTGCCGTTGGCGATGGCGCTCTTTCTCTGGTTGCACATCGCGCGGCTCGCCCGCGCCCGCTATCTGACGCGCGGCGCGATGACCGGCTGGGTGCTCGCCTCCCTCGTTCTGATGAGCCTCGTCCTCCCCGCCGACAGCGCCGAGCCGGCGCGCATGGCGGTGCTCCCGCAGTCCTTCAGCATGGATTGGTGGTATCTGATGCCCCTCGTCCTGACCGACCGGCTCGGCGGCGGCGCGCTCTGGGCGGTGCTCCTGACGACCGGCGCGCTGGGCTTCTCGGCGCCGTGGTGGATGGTGCGCGGGCAGCCGCGGCCCGCGCAGGTCGTGGTGAGCCGCTGCAACGCGTGCATGAAATGCTTTCAGGACTGCCCCTACGAGGCGATTTCCATGGTGCCGCGCAGCGACGGGACGACCCGGCATGCCCTGCAGGCCAAGATCGATCCGGCCAAGTGCGTGGGTTGCGGAATCTGCGCGGGCTCGTGCGACACCGCGGGCATCGGGCTCGACTGGTTCGGGATGGTCGAGCAGCGCAAGCGCATGGATGACTGGGTGGCGCAGGCCGTTGACGCGAACAGCGCGCCGCACGTGGCTTTCGTCTGCGCGGAATCCGCCGCCGCGAATCTGCGCATCGATCGCGCGTCGGGGCAGTGCGCGGAGCTGCCGGGCTACCGCGTGCTCGAGATACCGTGCGCGGGCTGGGTGCATCCCCTGCTCGTCGAGCGCGCGCTGCGCCGCGGCGCGCTGGGTGTCGTGATCCAGAGCTGTGGACCCGGGGAGTGTCGTTATCGCGAGGGCGCCGAGTGGACACGGCTGCGCCTCGCGGGCGCGCGCGAGCCGGCGCTGCGAGCCGACAAGATCGAGCCGGAGCGGGTGCTGCTGCTCGAGCTGGATCGCACCCGCACGCGCAATCTCGTGGCGGCGGCGAACGCGTTTCGCGCGCGCGGCAGCGCGCCGGGGATGTGGCGTCTGCCCGCGCGGCTGGGCGGTCTGGCGGCGGCGGGGCTGGCGGCGCTCTGCATCGGCGTGACCTGGCTGATCAGCGACCTCGTCTACGCGGCGCCCGGCCTGCAGGGCTCCGAGCTGGTCGTGACGTTCAAGCATCCGGGCGTGGTGAGCGAGGACTGTCGCGTGCGGACGCCGGAGGAGCTCGCCGACCTTCCCGCGCACATGCGCCGGGCGGAGGTATGCGATCGCATGCGCGCCGACGTGCGTCTGCAGGTGAGCGTGGACGGTGAGCCGCGCGTGCGCGCGAGCTTTCGGCCGAAGGGGATCTGGCATGACGGCAACAGCATCGCCGTCGAGCGCGTTCCCGTGGCCCCCGGCGAGCACCGCGTCCGCGTTGCGATCGGTGACAGCGTCGCTCCCGACGCCTGGCAATTCGTCACCGAGCAGACGCTGCGCTTCGAGCCGGGGGCGCGCCGCGTTCTGGTCTTCGACCGATTGTCCGGCTTCAGCTGGCACTAGGAGCAACCGTGAGCGCCACCCATCCCGTTTCCCTGTCGACTCTTGCGCTGCAGCGCGGCCGTTCGCGGGCGGCGGCTCGCGTCCTGGACTACGTCGCACTGACCCGACCCCGGGTGCTCTCTCTCGTGCTGTTCACCGCGCCGCCGGCGCTCTTTCTGGATGCCGGTCGCTGGCCGGGTGCCACGCCGCTGATCGGCGTGGTGCTCGGCGCGGCACTGGTGGGCGGTGCATGCGGGGCATTCAATGCGTACATCGAACGCGAGCGCGACGCGCGCATGGCGCGCACGCGCAGCCGACCGCTGCCCACCGGGCGCCTCGCGCCGCAGCAGGCGCTCAAGTTCGGAGTCCTCGTTGCCGGGCTGGGACTGGCGATCCTGCTCGGCGTCGGCGGTTGGCTCTCGGCGCTGATCGGCGCGCTCACGTTGGCGCACTACGTGGGCATCTACACGCTGTGGCTCAAGCCGCGCACCCCCCAGAACATCGTGATCGGCGGCGCCGCCGGCGCGGCGGCTCCGCTCATTGCCGATGTCGCCGTGGACGGACGGCTCGGCGTGTGGGGCATCGCGCTCTTCGCGATCATCTTCCTGTGGACACCGCCCCATTTCTGGGCCATCGCCCTGTACCGCAAATCGGAGTACGCCGCCGCGGGGTTTCCGATGATGCCCTGCGTGGTCGGCGACGTGGCGACGCGCCGGCGCATGCTCGCCTACGCGATCGCGCTGCTGCCGGTGACGCTGCTGCCCTGGCTCGGCGGCGCGCTGGGGTTGCTCTACGCCAGCGTCGCACTGCTCAGTGGAGCGGGGTTCATCGCCAGCATCGTGCGCGCCATGCGGGCGGATTCGAGAGATCAGGACCGGCGCGTGTTCTTCGTGTCCATCCAGTATCTCGCGCTGCTCTTCGGCGCGATGCTCGTGGATCTCGCTCTGCGCTGACGCGCGCGCGCTCGCCGCAAGGGCTTGATTCTTCCGGCGTTCGCCCGACAATGGATCGCAGCCGAATCGCGGCGGGATCGCTGCGCCGCGAGGAGCGCGGTTGGGAGGGGTGGATTGTCGGAAGCAGCAGGGGGCGCTACGTGACGCGGGTGACGCAACGCGCGCGCCGCTGCGCCGGTGTGCTGGGCATACTCCTCGCGTGCAGCGTCGTGCCGCCGGCCCGCGCCGACGAGATCGCGCTGCCCGCGCCGGGCAGCCCGACCTGGCGCTCGCTCGAGTTTCCGCGCATCGAGCGGCATACCGCCTACGGGGTCGAGGCGGACGAGCGCGCCCTGCGCGCGCGCAGCGCGTGCGCCGCTTCGGGACTGCTTCTGCCACTCGACGACATCGATCTGCGCCAGACGCCGCGTCTTCGCTGGCGCTGGCGCATTCCGCAGCCGATCGAAACGGCCCGCGACGAGCGCAGCAAGGCCGGTGACGACTTCGCGGCCCGCGTCTATGTGGCGTTCGCGTTCGAGCCCGAACGCGCCAGCCTCTTCGAACGCGCCCGGCGCCGTCTCGGTGCCGCGCTCTACGGCGAGCAGCTGCCCGGCTCGGCGCTCGCCTACGTATGGTCTCGCGCCGAGCCGGCTGGCGCGAGCTGGGAGAACCCCTTCGTCGCGAGCAGCCGGATGATCTCGCGGGGCATGGGTCCGCTGCCCGACTGGCGCGTCGAAGAGGTGGATCTGCTCGCGGACTACACGCGCTTCTTCGGAACCGAGGCCCCGGCAGCCCTCTTCCTCGCCGTGATGACCGACACGGACGAAACGTGCAGCGAGGCGGAAGCTCTCTACGCGGATTTCTGGCTGCTCGGGCGCGGGGGCGCGCCGCGCTGAGGCGCGGCCGCCACGCGGGCTGCGCCTGGGGCCCGCGCTGCCGTCACGCGGGGCGCCCGCTGCGCGCCATCTCGGCGCCGAGTAGGGCCACGTGCTCCCCGAACGCTTCGAGCGTGGCGATGTGTTTCACGCCGGCGGGCGGCACCAGCCGCGCGCTGCCCGCGCCACCGATCCAGATCTTCACGCCGTCAGGGACGCGCGCGCGCAGCGCGCCGAGCCAGGGCTGCGCGGCTTCCGTCGAGAGTGCCGCGATGCCGAGCGCGATGGCGTCGGCGCCGGACGCCGCCGCGGCGCTCGCCAGCTCGTCCAGCGGGAGATCCGCGCCGAGAAAGATCGGCACGGCGCTCGCGTGGATCGAGACGAGCGCGGCGACCAGCAGGCCCAGCTCGTGGCGTTCGCCCTCCGGCGTCGCGAACACGATGCGCGGTCCGGGAATCGCCGTGGGCGTCGGGCGCA
>JAOUNA010000255.1 GCA_029881215.1 Myxococcales bacterium
GCAGGCTTCCCTTTGATGCCACGATCATGATCTGCCACGGACGCGAGATTGCCAGGCTGATGTCTCAAGATCATTTCGCGGACCAGCCCGTGCGACCCGACATCGTCCGCTTCATGAGTATCCTGTACAAACGCCCCCGCTCGGCGTCGTTGACTCCCATGCGCTTTCCTTCCAGCGGCAAGTGGCTGCTGAAGATCCTCGCGAGGGACAATCGGTTCGTGTTCGGCGTGTACCGGCGCAACATGAAGGTCATCAGCTACCTCGGCACGTTTGACCGGCTCTTCGGGGTTCCGGTCACCACCCGTAACTGGAATACCATCACCGCGATCGCCAGGGTGATAGAAACCGGGGCGACCTGATGGTAATCCGGGACGCATTTCCGGAAACCATCAGGACAACCGGCCCGATAACTACGCGCCGCAGAGCGTTGGGCGGACTGATACTTCACTGGAGGAAACCTTCATGAGCGACTCTGTGACAGCCAACTTTGAACTGGACCAAATCGGGCAAATTGCCGTCCCGGTCAGTGACATCGATCGAGCAGTCGCCTTTTACCGTGATACTCTGGGAATGCGATTTCTCTTTCAAGCGCCACCAGGCCTCGGCTTCTTTGACTGCGCCGGTGTCCGGCTGATGCTGGATGCTCCTGCCAAAACCCAGTCCGAGAATCACAGTTCAGTCATCTACTACATGGTCGCCGACCTCAATACGGCTTTCGGAACATTGTCGGCACGAGGCGTGGTATTTGAAGCAAAACCTCATCTCATAGCAAGACTACCCGACCATGAATTGTGGATGGCTTTCTTCCGCGATCCTGACGACAATCTTCTTGCGCTCATGAGTGAAGTTCGGCGGTGATGTTCAATGGTGCTGCCCAACCACCGGATGCAGCGGACGGCGCTTCGCGCCGCTGCTGAGCCGGAGCACCATGGAGTCACGGGCGACAGGAGGGGCTGCAGTGCATAACGATCGGACGATTGTCGTAACCAGGCCACTTCCGGTTTCGACCTGGGCGTTCGTGGCTGCGTGCGTGATCGCGGGCGCGCTCGCGTTTCCAGTGGACGCGGTCACCTCACCGGTATCTGCGTTGGTGGCTGGACTGATTGGCTTCCTCGGTCTGCGGTTATGGCACTGGTCAGGCCTGCCCGGCTTGCTGAAGATCGAGGCTCCCGGCGGATTCGAGCGCGTCGTTCTTCCCGCGGCGTCGCTGGGACTCGGGCTGATCGTCGGGCTCCTACTGCTCGGCGTAATCCGGCTGGCCATAGAACCCACAGTTCCTGCTGCCGGCGCGAGGATTGCGGCAGCAGCCGCGCTGCCAATATGGCGACGCGTAGTCGTCATCTATGTGGCCGCGGTCAGCGAGGAGCTTGTCTTTAGGCTTCTCCTGCTGTCAGTGGTCACCGGCTTGACGATTCGCCTCGTCCGAAGTGAAGCAGGTGTACCGAGCCGAGCAGTTGCTTGGGGCGCCATAGGGCTATCCGCTTTCGTGTTTGCGGCGGGTCATCTTCCTGCTTGGAGTGCCATGGGGCCCCTGAGCCTCGCCTCGGCCCTCATGGTGATGATGCTCAACGGTTTGGGCGGCGTCGTCTTTGGCTACGTCTTTGTGACGCGCGGCATAGTGGCGGCCATTTGGGCGCACGCAGGCGCCGACTGCGCGATTCAGTTGATCGGCCCACTCACGCCATGAGAAGCCTCCTACACGAGGCGCCCCATAACAGCCGGTTGCAGCGGACCGTGCTGCGCGCTGCCGCTGAACCGCGAGACGTTACACCGCCCCACAACCCCCATCGACTGCTCTGTAGATGAAGACGCTGGAGTCGCACATGGTGGATCGCACTTACTCCCGACGGAACTTTTCCGACCCCGGCCCCGTAGTCGCAGCAATCCCTCTGCGAGGATGAGCCATGGCCCCTCCAATCGTCCGGCGCGCAGCCCCTTGGATCCTGAGGGCGCTTCTCACCATCGGGTTCCTCGTCCCAGGAATCACGAAATTGACCCCGCAAAGTGGGTGGGTGGAGCGCTTTGCCGGCTGGGGCTATGCGGCTTGGTTTGTGACCATGGTCGGCTCGCTCGAAACCCTCGGGGCTATGGGCTTGTGGGTACCGCGTCTGCGACAATACGCGGTCGCCCTGCTGGCCATCATCATGCTCGGAGCCGCCTACACCAATCTGACTCACCCACCAATCACCGCGGCCCTCCGCCCGGCAGTCTTCCTCGTCCTGCTAGTTGGGCTGGCATGGTCGCAGCGCGCCAGCCTGAATTGAGGAGATCGCATGATGCGACGTATCGGTAGGGCCCTGTGGAAGGCCGCGAAGGTCGCGCTTGTTGCTGGCCCGCTGGCCATCGTGCTCTTTCTGACCGCCCTGTGGCTGGAGCACAACACAGCCCTGGAACTGCCAGCGCCCACGGGACCGTATGCGGTGGGCCGCCTCGTCACCACCTGGGTCGACACCGAGCGCACCGATCCGTACGCGCCGACACAAGATCAGCACCGCGAACTGCTCGTCTGGATCTGGTATCCGGCGGAGCTCACCGAGCGATCGACACCGGCCGAGTACCTGCCACGCTTCTGGCAGGAGGCGCCCGACGAGCAGAGCTCGTGGTTTCTGAGCACTTTCCTCTGGCGGAACCCGACCAAGGTCAAGGCACACAGCTTGGAAAGTGCGGAGATCTCGTCTGAGCGCGAGAAGTATCCAGTGATCGTGTTTCGCAGCGGCATCGGCGCGGCGTCCGTCGACTATACGACGGTCGCCGAAGACCTGGCGAGTCATGGCAACATCGTTGTCAGCGCCGACGCGCCTTATAGCACCTGGTCAGTCGTGATGCCGGACGGCCGGGTCATACACAAGACCGACCGAGGGAACCCCGGCGACGCACTCATCTCAGAGGCCGAACGCAGCCGCCTGCTGGACGACCTGCTCGATGTGTGGGTCGCCGACACGCGCTTCCTGCTCGACCAAATCGCACACCTGAACGCCGGCGACCCGCAGGGGAGGTTCTCCGGTCGGATCGATCTCGTCTCCACTGGGATTGTGGGGCACTCTTTCGGCGGTGCCACTGCCGCTCAGGTCTGTCATCTCGACGCGCGCTGCCGAGCGGGGATCGACCTCGATGGCGCGTTGCGAGGCAGCGTCGCCCGCGAAGGCGTGGGCAGGCCCTTCCTGTTTCTCCTTAGCGACCACGGGGAGGCCACGGACCCGGCGGATCGCGAGATCCTCGACCTCATTCGTTCCACCGCGCACCGCGATCCCGAAAGCAGTCTGATCGTGACGCTGGTGGGCGCGAACCACTTCAGCTTCAGCGACGCTCCACTCATCCAGAGCCGGATCCTGCGATCGATGCTCGTAGCGCTCGGCGGACCGGGCGGCGGATTGGATCCGCGAACCGGGCTGGCGTCGACGGCCCGCTATGTCCGCGAGTTTTTCGATGTCCATTTGCGCGGAGCCCCGCGCAATCCGCTGTACTCCGGTCCTCTGGTCACCGGCGCCAGGTTGGAAACGAAATGATATGCACACATGAGAAGTGCTTTCTGATCGTCGGGTGGTCGGCCTGCTGCGTGCCGGTGTGTGAGCGGTCTGACAGCATGCAGCGGACAGCGCTGTGCGCCTCCACTGATGCCGAAGGCGTTGGGGGCACTGGAACCTGAAATGACGCTGTTTCTCCTATTCCTCCTGTACGCGGTCGGCCTTTCGTTTGGACTGGCGCGCTTGGGGCACCGAGCGGGCGTGCCGTCCTCGGGTGAGGTACCGCCCCAGAACCCGACGCGTGTCTTGATCGTGGGGGCCACGGGAGGAACGGGTCGTCAACTCGTCGCGCAGG
>JAOUNA010000256.1 GCA_029881215.1 Myxococcales bacterium
CGCTCGTCGGGGCGGGCGATGCGGTCTAGGCGCCCGCCAGCTCCTCGAGGCAGCGGACGTTGCGCAGCCGAATGCCCGAGGCGAGTGGCTCGATCAGGCCGCGCGCGGCGAACTGGCTGCGGGTCCGGCAGACGGTTTCGGGAGACAGCCCCAGGATCCCGCCGAGATCTCGCAAGGTGAGACCGCGGGCCACGGCATGCTCGCCGGCGTCGGCGTCTTCCGGGAGATCCTGGAGCAGGAATCCGGCCAGCCGGGCGGAGGCGCTCGGCGCGCCGAGGCACACCTGGCGCTGCTGGGTCCGGACCAGCTGCTGGTGGAGGTAGCGCGCGAGATCCACGGCCACGCTCGGCACGCTCGCCATCAGCGCCTTCAGCTCCTGCCCGGACGCCAGACACAGCTCGGAGTCGTCCAGGGCTTCGGCACGGGTCGCGTAGGCCGTGTCGAAGACCGCCTCGAAGCCGAACAGATCGCCCGTCTCGTGGATCGCGGTCAGATGCTCCCGTCCGCTGCGGTCGATCTTGAGCAGCTTGACGCGGCCAGATCGGACGGCAAAGAGATGCGCTGCCCGATTGCCCTCGTCGTAGAGGACCTGGCGCCGTCGCACCCGGTTGAGCCACATGCGATCGCAGATCGCCTGGACGGTCGCCCCGGGCATGTTCGCAGCTCGCAGGCTCCTCATCAGCCGACAGTGACGGCAGTCCGACGTGCGCACCTTGCGACCCCGCCCCTCGCTCTGCGCGACACAAGAATCATCAGCCTGGTCGAGCTCACTCATCACATCCTGCTCCCTTCCGGAGATTCCATCGCGAGATTCCATGGCGCGCCCGCGTCCCGGCGGGTCAAGCGGGGTCGACCCCAGGCTGCTTTATACAATCGACGCCGCCCTCCGCGCAAAGAAACGAAATCCTCCGGCGCCCGCCTCGCCCGCGTCGAGGCGGAATGCCACCCCGACGGCCCGCTCCAGAGACATGTTGCCCGAGGCGGGCCGCCGCAGATGTGCCGCAGCGTCGCGTCGAGGTTCTGGATTCAAGACTCGGGTTCTTGGTATGCAAGTTGCACACGCGTGTAGCACCCCCCGAGTCGGGAGCAGACGGCGCCGTGGCCCGAGCCGCGCCGGAGGAAGCTCTCGAGAGCGGCGCATGTCGGTCGCGAGAGCGCGCCCGCCTCGGGCTCCATACAGGGAGGACGCGACATGATCTCTCAGCGAATCTCGAACCTCACCGCGCGAGCCCGCGGACCCGGAGCAGCCCTGTGCTGCGCGGCGTTCCTGGCGCTCTTCACGGGCGTCTCGGCGAGCGCCGCCGAGCTCGGTCCGGAGGCGCAGCTCGGAAAGTCGATCTTCTTCGACCAGAATCTATCCATCAACCAGAACCAGTCCTGCGCGGCCTGTCATGCGCCCGAGGTGGGCTGGACCGGGCCGGATGAGGCGATCAATGCGCACGGAGCCGTCTACGAGGGCTCGATCCCCGGCCGCTTCGGCGACCGCAAGCCGCCGAGCTCCGGCTACGCCACGCAGAGCCCGATTCTGCATCTGCTCCTCTCGAACAAGGATGCGCTCTTCGTGGGCGGCAATTTCTGGGACGGACGCGCCACGGGCGAGAAGCTCGGCAACCCGGCGGCCGATCAGGCCCAGGGGCCCTTCCTGAATCCGGCGGAGCAGGCGCTGCCCGATTCGGCCTGCGTGGTGTACCGGGTCTGCAATCCGGTGAATCCCGACGACTATCCGGTCTCGTTCGAGGACATCTGGGGCGCCGGGACCTGCGACATCGCTTGGCCGGCAAATGTCGAGATCAAGTGCGCCAAGGAAGGCGGCAGCGTGGCGCTCTCGACCCAGGACCGGATCGTTTCCGACGCGAACTACGACCGCATCGCGCTCTCCATCGCCGTTTACGAGGGCTCGCCCGAGGTGAACGCATTCACGTCGCAGTACGATTACGCGATGCGGGGCATGGCGCGGCTGACGCCGGCACAGCGGCGCGGCGCCGCGCTCTTCCGAGGCAAGGGCAAATGCTCGAATTGCCACCTGATTTCGGGACGCATGCCGCTGTTCACCGACTTCACCTACGACAACCTGGGCATTCCGAAGAACCCGGAGAACCCCATGTACCAGGTCGACCCCGACTTCGTGGACCTCGGGCTCGGGGGCTTCCTCGCGAATCGCCCGGAGTACGCGGAATACGCCGAGGAGAATCGCGGCAAGCACAAGGTGCCGACGCTGCGCAACGTGGACAAGCGGCCCTCGCCGGACTTCGTGAAGGCATACGGCCACAACGGATACTTCAAGAGCCTGAAGGAGATCGTCCACTTCTACAACACGCGGGACGTGCTCCCCGAGTGCCCGCCGGATGATCTGGAGGGCGCGGGGGAGAGCTGCTGGCCGGCGCCGGAGGTTCCGGAGAACATCAACACGAGCGAGCTCGGAAATCTCGGGCTCACCTCCGTGGAGGAGGATCTCATCGTGGTCTTCCTCAAGGCGTTGACGGACGGCTACCAGCCGTAGCCTCGAGCCTCTGCCGCTGCGCGACCCCGGGGCCGCGTGCCCCGGGGTCCTGCGCAGCCGCGCGCAGCCTGCCAAAACACGCACGCAATTTCCGCTCAAGATCGGTCCTCGCGCACACGAAACACAGACAGGGCCGATCTCATCTCTGCGTGGGGGCGAGAGCTGGAAACAGCGAGCGCCGTGCCGCGAGGGGCCGTGCAACGGTTCGCCGAGACGGAGACGATGGAAGACAGCGCGTACCTGGCACAGCTCCTCACCGGAGTGTTCTACACCGCGGCCGCACTTCCGCTGCTGCGCCTCGCAGCACGCACCGGACAGCACCCCGAGCGCCTGCTCGGCTGGGTGTTCCTGCTCCTCGGCTTGTCCTACCTCTTCTATCAGACGCCGTTCCTGCCCGGCATGGCCTCGCTCATGACACCGCTGAGCTTCCTGGGCCGGGTGGCCACTGGCGCGGCAATGGCCGCGCTCGCGTTCTTCACTCGGCTCGTCTTCCGCAGTCAAACGCGCTGGGGAAGGACGCTCGCCTACGGCAGCGCGGCCTTGATCGTGCTGGGCATCTGCGCTTCGGTCGCACGGGGAGACTGGGAAGGGCTCACGCCGCTGGCCAATCCCTTCTTCTGGCTCGAATGGGCGGGCGAGATCGCTCCGGCGCTGTGGGTGAGCGTCGAGGGCTTCCGCCAGCATCGCAGCGCCACGAAGCGGGCCCGCTTCGGGCTGGCCGATCCCATCGTCGCCAATCGCTTCTTCATCTGGGGCGTGTTCGGGATCGCGCAGGCTGGTACCATGCTCGTGCTGATTCCGATGAATATCGAATACGAACTCCACGGCACTTTCTCGACCTGGGCAGATTCTGCCATGAGCGCCTGCGAGACGCTCTCGATCGCCATGGTGTGGCTCGCGTTCTTCCCGCCCGCGATGTATCGCCGATGGGTCGAGCAGAGCGTGCGTGCGGCACCGCAGGAGGCAAACCCGTCGTGAGTCACGCCCTCTTCGATTTTGCAGCCGAGCGCCTCGAGCAGCACAGCAGCCTCGACCGCCTCGAGGCACGCGGCACCCTGCGCATCGCGCTCAAGATCGTGGGCCTGGATCTCGCCACCCTCTCCGGGGAGCAGCTGGCCGTCGTCTTCGAGCAGGTGCTGCCGGGAGAGCTCGAGAAGCGGGGCGTCGAAGGGGCGGCCTCGATCTGCCGTACCGTGCTCAAGGAAGTGGCGAGCGCGCCGGAGGCAGCCGCCGCAGATCGCATCGAGGACGCCGAGAAGATCTTCCGGCGTCTCGGACGCGACTGACCCAGCG
>JAOUNA010000257.1 GCA_029881215.1 Myxococcales bacterium
CGCGGCGTCCATCGGGACACCACTCGGCGAGGCGAACGCCGCGGCACAGGGCGGAGGGCTCGGGTTCAATCTCTACTTCGGAGACCTGCACTCGCACACGTCGTACTCCGATGCCTGGGAGGGCACGCCGTGGGACGCCTACCAAGCTGCCAAGGATGCCGGTGCGGACTTCATGGCCACGACAGACCACGTCGCATTCTGGAACGCGTATACCGGGCTGGCCTTGGACCCAGAGGAGTGGGCCGACACCCTGGCGGCGGCGGACTACTACAACAGATCGAAGAAGTTCGTGGCGATGCCGGCTTACGAGACGTGGATGCTCGGACATCTCGGGGAGGTAAACGTATTCAACGTTCGAGATCTTCCCCCGAAGGAACAGCTGGGATATCGATTCGATCGGCTTCCTGACTTCTATGACTGGCTCGCGGAACAACCCGGTGGCATCGGCCAGTTCAACCACCCGTACTACATGACAGACGACTACGAGAACTACAGCCACTACTCTGAGTCCAGAGACCGCGCCATGAACCTCATCGAGGTGTGGAACACCGAGTTCACCGAGGACAGCTATGTCATGGCGTTGGATGCGGGCTGGCACCTGATGCCCACCGCCAACTCGGACACGCACAGTCCCGACTGGATTACGGGACTGCCGGTGCGCACGGTGCTGCTTGCGGGCAAGCGCACACCCGCCGAGCTCTACGGGGCCATGCGCGCGCGCAGGGGCTACGCGACGCTCGACCAGAACCTGCGCGTCGAGTACAGCCTGAACGGAGCGGTCATGGGCTCGATCCTGGCCTCGCCCATGGGTGTCTACACCGCCGAGATCCACATTGAGGATCCCGACGACAGCCCGGAGGACACCATTACACTCGTGGAGATCGTCTCGGACCACGGCGAGGTGGTGGCCAGCATGGCTGGAGACGACACTGTCTTCGACTGGAGCGTGACGCTCGAGTCCGGCACCGCGCGCTACTACTACGTCCGCGTGAGCACCGCGTCTGGGCTCGCCGGCGGAGACGGTGTGACGGCGTGGACGGCGCCGGTGTGGACGGGTCGCTGAGTCGCGGGGTCACCGCAGCAAGCACTTGAGTCGGGGGAGAGGAAGAGACCTACAAGTCATTGCTACACGCGAGCGTTATTCCAGGAAAGGAGTAACAAAGTCCAAGACATCTTCCCTGTCCATGCGGAAGACGCCGCCAGTTCCGCCGCAAGCCCAATTGAGGCCATAGGAGGTCACCCCGGCAATGATATTGGTGTCGTACAGGAAATTGGGCCCACCCGAGTCGCCGTAGCAGGTTCCACCGGTCGCAGTGTTGTTGGAGAGCAGCAAGGAGAAATCTCCCGTGAACCCTGTATTGATCTGGATCAGCTTGGGATGAGCCAACATGCGCACGCGGTCGGCTTGATCCTTCCAGGAGGCCGCATCGGGGAAGCTCTTCTGGGCACCGTAGCCGACCGAAGTGAATGTGATGTCCGGGTTGGTGACCTGGGAGGCCAATTCGTCGAGTTGATTCGCTTCGGGCAGCTCACCATACGTATCCATGCGGATCGGTTTCTTGAGGATGACAACGCCAATGTCATGGACATAGAATGGAGCGGCTTCATAGAGCGGATGAGCGTACCAAGATTGTGCTTCTACACTATTCTTGCCCTTGTATGGATAGTTGTTGTTCCCATTGTCGACATCTGATTCTGTGAATACTCGCATGCCGGAAAACGGTTCATCTGGATAGTTGGAGGTGCAGTGACCGGCGGTCAGCACCACGGTCGGCGAGAGCAAAGTGGCGCTGCAGCGATACATGGGCTCTCCGCCCACTTCCATGAGCAAGAGAACGACGTGCGGATGCGCGTCGCCATCGAGCTCACCATCGGTAACTGCGCTGGCAACGCCAGCTGCACTCATCACGAGCAGCAGTGAACATATCCACGCAATGGCAAGTCTCTTCATCTCCGGCTCCTTTGCTTCGGATCGAAATAGGATTGTTCGAATAGATCATTATTCCATCTTTCTCGTACTGCCGTCTGCTTATTTGTTGTGGTAGCGATGAGTCGCCACGGCGGAAACCTGCTCCGCGGGGCCGGGTGACTTCGCGGCGCAGGCAGCCGCGGACGCATCTTGAGGCTGGAGAAGCTGGCTTGTCCTGCTGGCGAAACCCGCGACGGAAAGTCGTTCCAGGAGCGTGACAGCGTGCGCACGGCTCCCGACGTGGATGGCGACAGGCTCCTCGACGTGGACGAGGCAAGCCTTGGATCCAACGCCCTGAACCCGGACAGCGACGGTGACGGATTCTCAGACGGAGAAGAAGTCCTCGTGCTGCAAACCGATCCGTTGGATGCGTCCGATCCTGCGCCCGTCGAGAAGCCAAGGCGGCCGGGCCGACGGCGCCGCTAAGCGGAGACGACCGAGCGAATTCCGATGCCCGAGCCCTCGCGCTGGCTGCTGCTGGCCGCGGGGCTGGGATGCCTGGTGGCGCTGTATTGGGTGCGGGGGCGCCGGTGAGCGGCGCTCCCCCATCTCTTACTCCGCGCAGAGCAACCCCCAGCAGACTTGATCACGCCGTGATGCTAGGGCTGACGCGCTTGACCGAGCACCTCGGCCGCAGCCTCGAGGCGGTGGAGCGCGTCGAGGCGTGGCTATTGCGCCGCGCGCTCGAGGCCAACCAACACCAGCGCGTGCGCACCGCCCGCCAGCTCGGCATCACCCGCGAGGGTCTGTACAAGAAGAGGCCCACCTCGACCGGGATCGCACGAGTCCTGCAAGATCGGAGGCTTGCGGGACTCTGCTTCTGATCGTCACCTATCCGCCGATTGGCGACCAGCTCTTAGTGGCCTCGGCTCCATCCTCAGGAGGTAGACTGAAGACACCGCCCGGTGAGGCCGGGCACCGCCGCCCTCCGCCGTCTCGGGCGAGACCGGCTGGTTCGCGCGCTCTCGGTGACGGAAGGATTCGCGGCCCTGCTGGCTCCAGGTGGCGGTTCACGGAGGTCAGCCATGAAGCACGCAGCCATGCCCGTTGCCGAGTTCCCCCGCGCGCCTCTCTCACCGCCTTTGCGCTCCCTCGCCGTCTCATTGTTCGGGCGGATCGTGTCGTTGGCCTGCGCTCTCGCCATGGCCGCAGCGATGGGGCTTGTCGCTGTCGCAACGGCCGAGGTGGCTCGAGCACAGGCGACGTTCTCGGGCCTGGGTGATCTTCCAGGCGGCAGCTTCGAGAGCGCGGCCAACGCTGTTTCGGCCGATGGTCGGGTCATCGTAGGCAGCAGCGTCAGCGCATCCGGCCCCGAGGCCTTCCGCTGGGAAGACGGCTTCATGACGGGTCTTGGCGACCTTCCGGGGGGGGATTTCGAAAGCACCGCGTACGGCATCTCATTGGATGGCCGGGTAATCGTGGGCTGGAGCAGCGGCGCCTCGGGCGGTGAGGCCTTCCGTTGGGAAGACGGGGTGATGAACGGCCTCGGTGATCTTCCGGGCGGGGATTTTTTCAGCACGGCACGCGGCACCTCGGCCGATGGCTCGGTGATCGTCGGCGCTTCCCGCGTTGCCGGAGGCTGGGAGGCATTCCGCTGGGAAGGCGGTTCGATGGAGGGGCTCGGCGACCTACCCGGTGGGCTGTCTAGAAGTGTAGCGCGAGGTGTGTCCGGCGATGGTGAGGTGGCCGTTGGTTGGGGCACCACCGGCGACGCTCTGGACCTTCATGGAGCTCGCTGGGAAGATGACGCGATTGTGGGTCTGGGCTTTCTCGCAGACCCCGGACCGAATGCACCAGGTGCGTGGCAAAGCTTGGCGTTTGCC
>JAOUNA010000258.1 GCA_029881215.1 Myxococcales bacterium
TCTGACCCACCTCGAGGCCTTCGTCCGCGCCGCGCATGCGCGCCTCCAGCTCGGCGATCCGGTCCTCGATGGTGGCGAGCCGATCCTCGGAGCGGGCGATTCGTGTCAGCACCTCCACGAACTCCGAGCTGGCGCTGTCGCGCTCGCCTTCGAGCACCTCCAACGTCGCGCGCGCTTCGCGCACCTCGGTCTCGGCAGACGCGAGCGATTCCTGATCGGACGCCACGGCGCGCTCGACCGTGTGCAGCTCGCCCTCGATCTCCGCGACCTGGATCCCCTGGGCCGACGATTGCTCGCGCAGCTGCTCGCGCTCGCCCCGGCGCGCGTCCAGCAGCTCCGCCAGCGACTCGCGCTCGCGGCGTGCGTAGTCGATCTGCCCCTCGCACTCCTTGATCTCCGTGCGCAGGGCGAGCAGCGCCTCGCTGCCCTGGCTGAGCACGCGCTCCCGCTCGGCCAGCTCGATGCGCTTCTCCTGCACGCCGAGTTCGCGCTCCGCGAGCCTGGTTTCGAGGGCCATCACGCCGTCGCGCAGCCTTCGCAGCTCGCGCTCGGCGGAATCGATCTGCTCCACCAGCGCGCGGCGATCGTCGGCTGCGAGAGAGAGCTCGAGGGTCCGCAGGGTCTCCCGCAGCCTCTTGTAACGCGCGGCCTTCTTCGCCTGGCGCTCGATCGACGCAATCTGGCGGCGAATCTCGGACAGGATGTCCGTCACGCGCAGCAGGTTCTGCTCGGTGGATGCGATCTTGCTCTCCGCCTCGCGGCGCCGCGCCTTGTACTTGCCGATCCCCGCGGCCTCCTCGATGAGCACGCGGCGCTCTTCGGCCTTGGCCGAGACGATCTCCGCGATCCGCCCCTGCTCGACGATCGTGTAGCCCTTGGTCCCGATGCCGGTGTCGCGGAAGAAATCCTGGATGTCCCGAAGCCGGGCCGGCGCCTTGTTGAGCCGATACTCGGACTCTCCGGAGCGATACAGACGGCGCGCGATCTGGATCTCGCGGAAGGCCGCGTAGGCCGGCGGAGCCAGGCCCTCGCTGTTGTCGAAGGTCAGGACGACCTCCGCCACGCCCACCGGGGTCCGGCCCTCGGATCCGGCGAAGATCACGTCTTCCATCCCCTTGCCGCGGAGCCGGCGGGGCGATTGCTCGCCCATCACCCAGCGCATGGCGTCCACGACATTGGACTTGCCGCAGCCGTTCGGACCCACGACCGCCGTGATGCCAGGTCGGAAGCGCACGGAGGTCCGGTCGACGAAGGACTTGAAGCCGTGCAGCTCGAGGGATTTGAGTCTCACCTGGTCTCGGTCGCCCCCGGATGATTCACCACCCCTGCGTGGCGCCCGCGGCGCCGCGGCGATGACGCGTATCTGGGGGGACGGCAAAGGCGAGGAGGGGTAGGGACTGTTTACCATTCGGGCGGGTCGCGATGCAAGGGCAGATCCCGCCAGGCCAGCTCTCGGCCGAGCGGCCGCCGCCGCGCGGCGCCCTCGCGGCCCGCCGCGCCGCGTCCGGGGGCGGGCCCCGGCAGCCGCGGCCTCAGGCCGCCGGCGCGCCCCGCTGCTGCCGCGCGTACTGCAGATGGTAGAGATGCCGGTACAGGCCACCGTGGGCCAGCAGCTCGGCGTGGCTTCCCGATTCGACGATGCGGCCCTTGTGCAGCACGTAGATGCGGTCGACGTCCTGGATCGTGGAGAGCCGATGGGCGATCACCAGAGCGGTCTTGCGCTCGATCAGGGTGTGGAGGCCCTGCTGCACCAACGCCTCGGTCTCCGCATCGATCGAGCTGGTCGCCTCGTCGAGCACCAGGATGTCGGCTCCGTGCGCCAGCGCCCTCGCAAACGAGAGCAGCTGGCGCTGGCCCACGGAGAAGTTCGCCCCGCGCTCGCGCACGTCCGTCGCATAGCCGCCGGGCAGCCGCTCGATGAAGCGATGCGCCTGCACCGCCCGCGCCACGCGCTCGACCTCCGCGGCGTCCACCTCCGGGCGCTCGAGCGAGATGTTGTCCGCGATGGATCCGCTGAACAGGAAGACGTCCTGCAGGACCATCGCCACGCGCCGGCGCAGCGCCGCCTGCGGCCAGCGGGAGAGCTCGACGCCATCGATCGAAACCCGGCCGCGGGTGGGATCATAGAAACGGGTGAGCAGTTTGATGATCGTGGTCTTGCCGGCACCCGTGGCCCCCACGAACGCCACGCTCTCGCCCGGCCCGACGCGGAAGGAGACGTCGCGCAACACCCAGTCCGGCTCGCCGGCCGCGTCCGATGCGCCGCCGTAGGCGAACCAGACGTTCTCGAAGGCGACGCTGCCCAGACCGGTTCGCCCAACGGGGATCGCCATCGCATCGGGCGCGTCTCTCACGGCGGGCTCCGTGTCGAGCAGCTGGAAGATGCGCTCGGCGCTCGCCATCGACGACTGCATGACGGAGTACTTGGCCGAGAGATCCCGAAGCGGCGTGAAGAAGCGACGCATGTACTCCACGAAGAGGTAGATGGTTCCCGCCGCGGCAATTCCAGCGGCCTTCCAGATGACGATGGCAACCGTGACGTTGAAGGCAAGCTCGACGACCGCGTAGAGCGCGGAGTCGTAGCGGATGGATCGCAGCCAGGCGTTCCGGTGCTCGGCGTTCATCGCGTCGAACTCGCCGTAGTTGCGCCGCTCCCGGGTGAAGAGCTGGACCACCTTCATGCCCGTGACGTTCTCCTGCAGGTACGCGTTGATGCGCGCGATGCGGACGCGCACCAGGCGAAACGCCTGGCGCGCCTTGAAGCGGAACATCACCGCCACCACCGCCAGACAGGGCACGACGAGGAAGGTGTAGAGCGCGAGTCGCGCGTCCACGAGAAAGAGCACCACGGCGATGGCGATCATCTTGATCAGGTCGCGGGCCAGGGCGACGATGCCCGCCGAGAACATCTCGGCCACGTTCTCGATGTCGTTGGTCGCACGCGTGACGAGCCGACCCACCGGAACCGTGTCGAAGAAGCCCAGATGCAGCGACTGGATGTGCGCAAAGACCTCGTGGCGCAGGTCCCGCATGGCGGCCTGCCCCGTGCGCGCCATCACGAGCTGATCCAGATACTGGACCGCGGCACCCGCCGCAGCGATGGCGAGATACACGAGCGCCAGCCACACCAGCGGGGGAAAGCCCGGCAGGGGGTCGAGGGCGACGGCGGCCGTCTCGGAGAGCGCCCGCAGCACGGGAGAAACCGGATCGTGCGGCACCTCGACCCGCTGCGTCCCGGCGTCCACGGCCTCCACGCCGGGCACGATGAGCCGATCGAGTCCGGTCTTCACCACCCAGGCGGGCGCCAGCTCGACGAAGAGCAGCGGAATCAGCAGCAGCAGCGTCGTCGCGACCTGCAGGCGATAGGGCCAGACGTAGCGCCACAAGCGCGCGAACAAGCGCGCGTCGTACGCTTTGCCGAGCGCCTCCTCCTCGAAGAGGCTCTCGGGAAGGCGCGACATCCCGTCCTTGCGCCCGGCATCGGTCACGGCCCGACTCCCACCGGCGCCTGTCCGCTCTCGAGCGCCTCCTCGACTGCCTGCTCGCGCGCCAGCCGCGCGTAGAAGCCGCCCGCGGCCACGAGCTCCGCGTGTGTGCCCCGCTCGGTGAGGCGGCCTGCATCGAGCACCGCGATCTGATCCGCGTCCCGCACGGCGCTGACGCGGGACGAGACGATCAACACCGTGCGTCCCGCGAAGACCGCATCGAGCTGGCGCTGGATCGCCGCCTCGGTCTCGGCATCGACCGCGGAGAGCGTGTCGTCG
>JAOUNA010000069.1 GCA_029881215.1 Myxococcales bacterium
GGTCCGGCGGGATCCCAGCTCGCGCTCGCCATCGCGGACGATGTCGAGCTCGGAGACGTGCGCATCGTGCTGCTGGACTCGATGCTTGCGCGTGTGGGCGGCGAGGCGGCGTCGCACCGCGCGGCGTGCCGGGTGACGAAGCCGGCGCGACAAACAGAGCTCTACGACTGCATCGCGGGGGTGTTGGGTGGCATGCGGGCGTCGGGCTGGACGCCCAGCGACACGGCGGCGCGGGAAGATCGCGCGCGCGGCGCCCGACTCGACGCACGCGTCCTGCTGGTCGAGGACAACGAGGTGAACCAGATGGTGGCGGTCGCCATGCTGAACAGCTTCGGCTGCAGCGTCGATGTGGCCGGCGATGCGCGCGCAGCACTCGAGAGGATCGAACGCGAGCGGTACGACGCGGTGCTGATGGACTGTCAGATGCCGGGAATGAACGGCTACCAGGCGACGGTCGAGATCCGCCGGCGCAACGCGCGCGCTGCGGGGGGAGAGCGGCTGTGCGTGATCGCGCTCACCGCCAACCGTCTCGAAGGAGATCGCGAGCGCTGTCTGGCGGCCGGCATGGACGACTACCTCGGCAAGCCCTTTACGCAGCGGGAGCTGCTCGAGATGCTCACGCGCTGGCTCTCGCCCCGGCGCGACGCCACGGAGTAGCTGCGCCCGCTGTGGAGCCAAGCCGGCATCGAGGCGTGCCCACTCGTTGCCAACCAACGTCCCCGCTAGCGGTCGAGGATGGCTTGCCAGTTGAGGATGGCGTTCCAGAGCGTGCGGTAGTCCGCGCGGTTCAGGTCGCGGTGCATGGGGTTGAAGTTGTAGGCGAGCAGGTGGCCACGGCCCACGGGCACGTCGAGGATGGCGGGGCGGCCCTGCAGCGCGTCGGGATTCTGGCCGCCGCCACTGACGAGGATGGGGAGATCCTGCTCGGGCAGCGGGGGCAGCTCGACGCCCGGGAAGGCGCGCGTGCCCCACTGCAGGACCACGTGGCGCACGTCGAGGGGGCCGTCCAGGCAGGAGGTGCAGTACGACATGGTGAGCCAGCGGCGCGGCGGATCGTAGAAGGCGTAGGGTGAGCGGAATACGCTGGTGACTTCTGGATAGCCGTACGCGATCGGGTGCTGCGGCTGCAGGAAGCGGGCGCGCAGGTGCGCGCCGGGTGTGGTGACGCCCGGCAGTGGCGCACGCCGGACGCCGCGCACGAAGCCGCTGTCGAGCACCAGGGTGGATCCGTTGCCGAGCGTGATGAGCAGGCCGCCGTCGCGCACGAAGGCCTCGAGATTCGCGAGGCCCTCCCAGCCGATGCCGCCGGTGATGTCGGGCGAGCTCACCGGCGATCCGAGGCTGGGGAACTCGGGCGTGGCCTCGAACGCCATCGGGCCGGCGCTGGACTCGATGCCGTGGATCTGACCCTGCAGATCGAGGAGCACGGTGCCGTAGAGCACGACGTCGACCCGCGCGCGCAGATCGCCCGCGCGGATGTCGTCGTCTCGCAGATACGTGTAGGGAACACCGCGTTGGTCGAGCGTGTAGCGGATCCAGCCGATCATGTCGGTGTCGGCCCACGGCACCCAGACTCCGAGCCGCGGGGCGGGGGCTGCGTGGCTCTTCACCGAGGGCAGCGCGCGGCTGGCGCGGAAGTCGAGGGAGAGCTCTTCGGCCACGGTCTCGAGCGCATCGCGCAGGCCGGGTTGGTCGGGCAGGATCCACGAGCCGGCGGGGTAATCGTGCCTGCCGTCGCGGAACGCCGCCTCGGCCACGCGCAGCCCGGCGTCCTGCAGGCGATAGCGCGCCGCGAGCAGCGCCTCCTGACCGAGATCCGCGAGCAGGTAGGCAGCGCCCTTGCCCGCCACGCGGCCCGCCGGCGCCGCCACCGCGTCGAGCGGCGTCAGCGCGACGTTGCGCACGGCCGCGTCGTCGACGCGCACCACGCGCACGCCGTAGTGCAACGGCAGCGACCAGGAGATGTCGTCGTAGGGCTCGTGCTCGGCGCCGGCGGGGAATTGCTGCGGCAGCAGCAGGTCCACGGCGTAGTTTCGGTAGGGTTGATCGAGGCGCACCACGAAGTCGCCGGCGGCAAACCGGCCCTCGGCGGTGGCGAAACCGGCAGCGGCGCGCTGCACCTCGATGTGCTGATCGAGCAGCCGCTGCACCAGCTGCGCCACGCGCCGCCGGTCCGGCTGCTGCGCCGGAATCACGAAGGCGAAGGGATTCCCGGCCAGGCCGCGCTGCCAGGAATTGAAGCTCTTGGTCCAGAAGCTGCGCAGCAGCGCCTCGGCGTGTCGGGCGGCGTAGTCGAGCGCGGCCAGCGCCGCCGTCTGCGAGTAGTTGACCCCGTCGCGGTGCGACCAGGTGAACGTGGCCTCGGGGGGCGGAATGGGCCGATACCACTCGCGCGTCAGGTCGGAGGGCTCGAGCTTGCGCGTGAGCGTGAGCGGCACGGCGTTGCCGAACGTCTCGTAGCCGCGGCCGATGGCGTTGTGGTTCATTGCCACCGAGTCGGTGTAGTGGTGACCGAATCCCTCGCCGAAGTTCCAGGTCCAGACGCCCGGCATGCCGAGCGCCGCGAGCGCGCTCATCTCGTGGAAGGAGAGCTCGAGCATCTCGCTCCACACGATCGGGTCGAGGTTGGGGTTGTAGGGGCCTGTGCCGTTCCAGGTCTGCAGCAGCGGGATGGCCTCGTGGAGGTCGTGGATCACCGTCGGGTGCCAGGCGAAGAACATGCGCGCCACCGCCCGCGTGGTCGCGAGCGCCAGCTGGTGGGCGTCGCGGTTGGCGTCGACGAAGACGTACTTGCCCCAGTACGGCGGTGACTGGCGCGGCAGCGAATCGTAGTCGCTGCGCCCCGCGAGGTAGCGGCGGAACCAGTCGGCCATCTTGTCGCGCCCGTCCGGATTGGCCACCGGATTGATCAGCACCACCAGCTGCTCGCGGATCTGCTGGATCCTCGGTGCTTCGGAGACGGCGAGCCGATAGGCGAGCTCCATCAGCATGTCGGGCGCCACCGACTCGTCGGCGTGAATGGCTCCGTTGAAGTAGTAGAAGGGCCGCGCCCGCGCGAGCACCCCGTCCAGCGCTTCGGGTGGCGTGCGCCGCGGGTCGGCGAGGGCCGCCGTCGCCTGGCGGAGCGCGTCGAGGTCGCGGATGCCCGCCTCGTCGGCGATCGCGAGCAGCAGGATCTCGCGCCCCTCCTCGGTGGTGCCGAGCACCTCGAGGTGCACGCGCTCCGACGCGGAGGCCAGCGCCCGCAGGTACGCGTAGATCGGCCCGCTGCCCGGCAGCTCTCCGGGCGCACCCGCGATGTGGCCGAAGAAGTCGAGCGGCGAGGGAACCGTGTCCGAATCGGGCAGCTCCGCCACCCAGGTGCTGAGAAAGCGCGGCTCCGAGGTCGCGGCTGCGATTGCAGCGGTCGAGCCGGGTTCGGATCGGTTCGCGTCGGCGCGGGGCGCCGCGCTCCCCGGATCCGGCACGGCGCTCAGAACGCCGAACATCAGCAGCAGCGGCAGCGCTCGACGGGCCATGGCGTCAGTCTCCCTCGGCAGGTCGCTCGATCGACTCGGCCAGCAGCGTCGCCACGTCCGCCACGCGCAGCGCGCGGCCCGACGTGCGGACGCCGTCGTCGAGCATCACGGTACAGAACGGGCAGGCCACGGCCAGCGTCTGCGCCCCGGTCTCGGCCGCCTCGCGCACCCGCTCCTCGTTGATCGGGCTGCCGCGCTCCTCCATCCACATGTGCGCGCCGCCCGCACCACAGCAGAAGGTGCGCTTGCCGCTGCGTGGCATCTCGACCGGCTCGCCGACCGCCGCCACCAGCTCGCGCGGCGCGTCCAGCACGTCGTTGTGTCGCGCCAGGTAGCACGAGTCGTGGTAGGTGATCTGGGTGTCGCTCGCGGTCGGCGCGATCCGTCCGTCGCGCACCAGCTCCGCCAGGAACTCGCTGTGGTGCTTCACGTGGTAGTGGCCGCCGAAGTCGGGGTACTCGTTGGCGAGCGTGTTGAAGCAGTGCGGGCACGACGCGAGAATGGTGGGCGCCTTGACCTCGTTCAGCGTCTCCACGTTCTGCTCGGCGAAGGACTGGAAGACGTACTCGTTGCCCATGCGCCGGGCCGGGTCGCCCGTGCACGACTCGCGCGGGCCCAGGATGGCGAAGTCGACGCCCGCCGCTTGCAGCAGCTTCGCCGTGGAGACGGCGGTCTGGCGCGCGATCTCGTCGAACGCGGCCGCGCAGCCCACCCAGTACAGCACCTCGGGAGGGGGATCGCCCGGCTCGAGCACGCGCACGCCCAGCCCGTCGGCCCACGCCGCGCGATCCGACTGGGCCTTGCCCGACGGATTCGATGAGCGCTCGAGGTCGCGCAGCATCGGCTCGGCCTCCGCCGGAAAGCGCGACTCGACCATCACCAGGTGGCGGCGCAGATCGACGATGTGGTCGATGTGCTCGATCGAGACCGGACACTCGTGCACGCAGGCGCCGCAGGTGACGCAGTCCCAGACGACGTCGTCGCGGACCGCATTCGGGACCAGCGGCGAGAGATCGGCGCCGGGCTTGGCGGCGGCCAGCAAGCGCGGGCCCTCGGCGAAGAGCTGGTCGCGCAGCCCCATGATCAGCAGCTTGGGGGAGAGCGCCTTGCCGGTGGCATGGGCCGGGCAGACGTCCTGGCAACGGCCGCACTCGGTGCACGAGTAGGTGTCGACGATCTGCTTCCAGGTCATGTCGGCGACGCTGCCCGAGCCGAGCCGCATCTCCTCCTCGGGCCCTTCTTCGTCGAAGCGCAGCGGCTCGAGCCTGCCGCGCGCCCGGGTGCGCCCGAAGAAGACGTTGATCACGGCGGTGAAGATGTGCAGGTGCTTCGAGTAGGGGACGTAGGCGAGGAAGGCGAAGATGATCAGCACGTGCGCCCACACCAGCGCTCGCTCGGCGATCTGCGTGCCCGCACCGCCGTCGAAGCGGGTGGAGAGCGCGTGGGACACCGGCGACCAGGCGGCCGGCCACTCGTTCAACGAGAGCGCGATCCGAGAGGCGTGCCAGGCCAGCAAGGTGGTGACGATGCCGGTGATCATGGCCAGGATCGCGTCGGCCTCGCCGAGGTGACTGCCCTGGAAGCGCGCCGGGCGCTGCACCTTGCGAATCCAGAGAATGATGGCGACGCCGGTGAGCACCAGCACCGAGAACACGTCCACCAGCAGTGCGAACCAGCCCTGCTGGCCGAGCCAGGGGAGGGAGGCCCCGCGGTCTACGATCGCGATCATCGCCATTGCGATGGTCGGCAGCAGCGCGAGGAATCCCCAGAAGATGAACGCGTGCATCAGGCCCGGCACCAGCCGTTGCAGCAGCTTGCGCTGGCCGAGTGCGATCACGGCCTCGTTGCGGATGCGGGCGGGGACGTCGTCGAAACGCGGGGCGGGCTTGCCCTGCCGAACCAGATCCAGCAACAGCCGCGCCCGGCGCGCGAAGATGCCGCCGCACAGCGCGACGATCAGCAGCAGCGCGGCCAGCGCGGCGCTGCTCACGTCACGCCGGCCTTCCGCAGCTCGGCCGAGATGGCCGGCAACACCGCGTGCAGGTCGCCGATCACCGCGTAGTCGGCTTTCGACATGATCGACGCCTCGGCGTCCTTGTTGACGGCCAGGATGCGCTTGGCTCCCTTGCAGCCGGCCATGTGCTGGGTCGCGCCGCTGACGCCGCAGGCGATGTAGATCTCCGGCGCGATCTTCGTTCCGGTCTGCCCGATCTGGTCGGTGTGCGGCCGCCATCCCGCCATGGTGACCGCCCGCGAGCAGCCGACGGCGCCGCCCAGCAGTGCGGCCAGCTCCTCGAGCGGGGCGAAGCCCTCGGCCGAGTCGGTGCCGCGCCCGCCGCCGACCACGACCTGCGCGGCTGCCAGCGAGACGCCGTCGCCGCTCTGCGGCCGCACGCGCTCGACCACGCGCACGCCCAGGTCGGCGTCGCTCAGGGTGGGGGTGAAGCGCTCGACCGCGGGCAGCGCGGCGGTCGCCGCCGGGCGTGACTCGAAGGTGTGTGGGGCGAGGGTGAGCAGCTTGACCGCGCCGTGCAGCCGCGCCTCTTCGAGCAAGCTGCCGCCCCAGCGGATGCGGGTCACCTGCGCGACATCGCCCGGTGTGACCTCGATGCAATTCGCTGCCACCGGAAGCTCGGTGATCGCGCCGACGTGGGCAAACACCTCGTTGCCGCGCTCGGTGCCGGCGCCGATCGCGGCCAGCGGCGCGAGGCGGCCGATCTGCTCCGCCACGCTGCGGCCGACGGCCTGGGGCGCGTACGCGCCAAGTCCCTCGTGCTCGGCGACGTGCAGGGCGGTGACCCCGAAGGCGCCGGCCTGCTCCGCGGCGGCGTCACCGCCCGGTCCCGTCACCAGCGCGTGCAGCGGCACCCCGGCCGCGGCGGCGTAGGCGGCGGCGAACGACAGCACCTGCGCGGCCACGTCGCCGAGGACGCCGCCCTCGTGCTCGAGCACCGCAAGCACCGCCATCTAGACCACTCCGATCTGTCGCAGCAGCGCGACCACCGCCGGCGCCGCCTCGGGGCCGCGGCCCAGGATCTCGGTCTGCCGGCCCTCGCCGGGCGGCAGCTTCAAGCGCACCCGCTCCAGCGCCGCCGGGCGCGCGTCGGGCGTGCTGCGCTCCACCGGCTTCTTCTTCGCACGCAGGCGTCCCGGAACCGACGGGTAGCGCGGCAGATTGAGCCCCTCCTTGACCGTCAGCACCGCGGGCAGGGCGACGTCGTAGACGTCCCGGCCATCGGCGGTCTCCTGCTCGCAACGCGCGCGGCCGCCGGCCACCTCGATCTTCTTGACGCCGGTGACGCAGGGCCGGCCGAGCGCGTGCGCGACGCGGATGCCGACCTGGTAGTTGCCGGTGTCGGCCGACTCGTTGCCGAACAGGATCAGGTCGTACTCGGTGGCGGCGGCGCGCTCGGCCTGGATCGCGGCGACGATCGCGGCGGCGCTGGCCTGGGCGTCCCACTCCTCGGAGACCTCGAGCAGGAGGCCGCGCTCGATGCCGAGCGCCATCGCGTCGCGGAGCTGCTCCTCGGCCTCGGGCGGGCCCAGCGTCAGCACGGTCGAGCGGCCGCCGTGCTGCTCGATCAGTCGCACCGCTTCTTCGACGCCGCACTCCTCGTGCGGGCTGATCGCGAAGCCGAGGTGGCGGGTCTCGAGGGCCTGCGCGTCGTCGCGCAGCACGATGGAGCCGCCGGTCACGGGAACGCGTTTGACACAGACGAGGACGTTCACGCTACGACCGGATCCGCTTGTTCTCGGGATCGAAGAGCGGCGTCGCGCCGACCGCCGCGACGCTTACCGGATAGCGCTCGCCGAAGTACTCGACCTGCAGCCGTTCGCCGACACGGGCTTGTGCGGGCGGCAGGTACGACATGAGGATGTGTTTGCCGAGCGAGGGGCCGGCCCCGGCGCTGGTCACGTACGAGCGCCGCCCCTTCGCGTCCACCAGCGGCGCGCCCTCGCGGCTCAGGATCGGCTCGCGGCCCAGCATGTAGCGCGCAACCCCCGAGGCCGACGTGGGGTCGTCCACGGTCAGCGTGCACAGCAGCGCCGCAGGATCCTCCGCGCGCTGCCGCAGGTGGGCCTCGCGGCCCACGAAGTCCTCGCGCTTCAGCGCGGCGCCCGCCATGCCCGCCTCGATCGCGTTGTACTCGCTCTCGAGCTCGGTGCCGTAGGCGCGGTAGCCCTTCTCGAGCCGGCCGGTGGTGCCGTAGACGCCGATCCCGACCGGCACGACGCCGTGCGGCCGGCCGGCCTCCCACAGCAGATCCCACAACCGCTGGCCCTGCTCCATCGGCAGGTAGAGCTCCCAGCCGAGGTCGCCCACGTAGGAGATGCGCGAGGCCAGCACGCGCAGGCTGTCCACCTCGAGGGTGCGGCACGTGCCGAAGCGAAAGCCCTCGTTCGAGACGTCGTCGCGTGTCACGCTCGCGAGGATGTCGCGGGCGCGCGGGCCCCACAGCCCGAGCGTGCAGATGCCAGAGGTGTGATCGGCGATCTGCGCGCTGCCGCCCTCCGGGCGGTGGTCGGAGAACCACTTCAGGTCGGCCATGCCGTGGGCGGCGCCCGTGACGACCCGGAACTGCTCCTCACCCAGGCGCATGATCGTCAGGTCCGAGCGGAAGCCGCCGCCCGGTGTCAGCAGCGGCGTGTAGACGACACGGCCGACGGCCACGTCCATCTGGCGCAGCGCGACGCGCTGCACGGTCTCGAGGGCGCCGGGGCCGATCACGTCGAAGATCTGGAACGCGCTCAGGTCGAACAGGCCGGCGCGGTCGCGCATGGCCAGGTGCTCGGCGTTGATGATGGGCGACCACCAGCGCGCGTCCCACTCGGCCTCGCGGCGCTCGACGCGGTCGGCGTACGCCTCGAGCAGTGGCGCGTTCGACGCGTACCACTGCGGCCGCTCCCAGCCCATCGCTTCGAAGAAGACGGCGCCGAGCTCTGTCTCGCGCGCGTGGAACGGCGAGAGCCGCACGTTGCGGTTCGAGGACCACTGCTCGCCGGGGTGCACGATGCCGTAGGTCTTGTTGAAGGCCTCCGAGGTGCGCGCCTCCACGTGCGCTCGAGTCTTCTGGTGCGCGTGGAAGCGGGCGATGTCGGAGGCGTGCAGGTCGATCTCGGACTCGCCGTGGGTCATCCACTCGGCCACCGCGCGGGCGATGCCGGGGCCCTCCTTGATCCACACCGCCGCCACCGACCACAAACCCTTCACCTCGGGCGTCTCGCCCAGCAGCGGCATGCCGTCCGGCGTGAGCGAGAGCAGACCGTTGATGGCGTACTTCACGCCCACGGACTCGTCGCCCACGATCTCGGGCATCAGCTCGAGCGCGTCCTCCATCTGCGGATCGAAGTCGTCCTGCGTGAACGGCAGCTCGGTCGGCGAGAGCGCCGACTCCTCGATCGAGGGGATCTCGTCCGGGTCGTGCAGGATCGGGCGGTGGGCGTAGGAGCCGATCTCGAGGCCGCCGCCGTCCTGCCGCTCGTACATCAGTGCGTCCATGTCGCGCACGATCGGATATTCGATGTGCAGCTTGGCGTCCTGGAAGCGCGGCACGGGGCCGATGTCGATCATCTGGTGCACGGCAGGGGTGAGCGGAATGCAGGCGCCGGCCATGCGCGCGATGCGCGGGCTCCAGACGCCGCACGCCACCACCACCACCTGCGTCTCGATGTCGCCGCGGTGGGTGCGCACGCGGCGCACGCGTCCGCCCCCGACGTCGATGCCGAGCACCTCGGTGTTGGCCGAGACGTGCAGCGCGCCCGCCTGCTGCGCCGCCTCGCGCATGAGCGTGCCGGCGCGCAGCGAGTCCACCACGCCGACGCTCGGCACGTAGAAGCCGCCCAGGATCACCGACGCGTCGATGAAGGGCACGAGCTGCACGACCTCGGCTGGCGAGAGGATCGACGCCGGCTCGATGCCCCAGGAGAGCGCCGACGACATGCGCCGCTGCAGCTCTTGCATGCGCTCCTCGGTGCGCGCCACCTCGATGCCGCCGCTCTCGGTGAACACGCCCAGCGCCTTGAACTGGCGCATGCTGTCGAGCGTCAGCGCGGTCATCTCCTTGGAGTGATCCACCGGGAAGATGAAGTTGGAGGCGTGGCCGGTGGAGCCGCCGGGGTTGGGCAGCGGGCCCTTGTCGAGCAGGACGAGATCCGACCAGCCGAGCCGGGCGAGGTGGTGGACGAGGCTGTTCCCGACGATCCCGGCACCGATCACGACGGCGCGGGCGCGGCCCGGCAGAGTGCTCATGCGAATCCTCCCGCGCCGCTGGCGCGTGCCCTACGCCGCGCTGTCTGCCAGCCGCAGGCGTGCTAGGATGGCTCTAATCGACATCTGATATATCAGAGCCCCATCTGCCGTGCAAGAACAAACCGGCGTCCAAACTGCTGCCAGCCCGAGCCTGCTCTCGGAGCGCGCCTACGCCGCGCTCCGCGATCGCCTGGTGACGCTCGAGATCCCGCCCGGCGCCCCGATCGACGAGGACGCGCTGACGCGCGAGCTGGGTGTCGGCCGCACCCCCGTCCGCGAGGCCGTGCGGCGGCTGGTGCTGGAAGGTTTGGTGGTCGTGTACCCGCGCCGCGGCACGTTCGCGAGCGCGATCAACATCACCAGCCTGTCCGACATCACCGACGTGCGCACCGTGCTCGAGGCCCACGCCGCCGCCCGCGCCGCCAGCCTGGCCGATCCGGCCGACGTGGACGAGGCCCGCGCGCTGGTGGCCGAGCTCGAGGCGCTCGACGTCGGCCAGGAGCAGATGATCGAGCTCGACGCCCGCATCCACCGCTTCGTCTACCGCTGCTGCCGCAACCCCTACCTGACCCAGGATCTCGACCGCTACCTGAACATGTCGCTGCGCATCTGGCACCTCACCTCCGACCGCCTGCCGCCGCTCGCCGACCGGGTGCGCGAGCACCGCGACCTGCTCGAAGCGATCTGCCGCGGCGACGCCGACGCCGCCCGCCGCATCGCCGGCGAGCACGTCAACGCCTTCGCCGCCGAAATGCGCGCCGCGCTCTAGTTGGGCGGGGGCGTTGTCGAGTTCTTGAATTGGCGAACGCCCCGCGGCGCCCCCGGAGCAGACCGAGCTGCGCAGCGCGCTGCGCGAGCAGCTCGAGATCTTCCACGCGCGCCCCCGCGAACGCAGCCCGCCTTCCCGCATGCGGCGCAACGCGGGGCTGTGCTGGGCGGGGCTGGACGCCCGTCTGAATCTTCGAGACTTGCGCCGACCTTCAGGCAGCCCGTCTCGTCCACCGCTCACCCGCGCCGATCCGCTGTACCGCTGAGAATCCTCGTCTGCTGTGCTCAGCGGTGCTCCGGCCTGCTCGAAGCACGACCACACGGTGTGTCTCAGCACGAGAAATGCCAGGCGCGATCACTCCATGGCCAGCACGGTCATCATGGCGATCGACCAGAGGATGTCGACCGGGACCTGCAGGCCGCAGGTGGAATCGAAGAGCAGGTCGGCCCGGGCCGGGAACTCCTCGTCCCCGAGCCAGAGCACCATGAGCGCAGGGATGCGCGGGAAGGGCTGGAGCTTCACGGATGCATCGCCGATGTTCGTCGCCTCCCCGCCAAGCTCCAGGCCTCGTTTCAGAAATGCTTCCCGATCCTTTCCGTATTTCATCGCGATCTGATCGAGCGGCAGCACATGCGAACCCTTGGCAAAGATCTGGCCGCCCTGAATGCTCCGCGGTGTCACCAGCCTCCCGGTCTGGGGAAAGTCTTTGGCACTCACGAGGTACCAGAGAGCGGAGATTTCGAACCAGGTTCCGAGCCGCTGGAGCAGGATGTCGCTTCCGGGCGAGCTGCCCGCGATGGCACGCTGCTGCAGAGAAACGGCAATGTCCATGCCGAGCGACCGGATCCTGTAGGAGCCTGACGCCCCTGCGTAGGACACCGCCGCCTCCCTGCAGACGATCGCGGGGTTGAGCGTCGCAAGCATCTCCCATGCCTTGTCGCTGCCGGGTTTCTTGTCTTCCGCCATGCCTCATCTCTCCTGTTTCCTGGAAAAGCGGCAGGTTCGCGGCAAGGGACAGAGCGCAGTTCTCCCGACGCAGGGCTCTTTGCGAGAAGGGCGAAGCTCAGAGGATGGCGTCGAGGATAACGAAGAAGGGATCCTCCCCGCCGAATGTCAGGCCGGCCAGGACGAGGAAGACCTCGGACACCTTGGCGGCTGGCACGCTGAAGGGGTTGAGGATCCCGTAGCTCGCGGCGAACCAGAATACCGAGAGCCCCCATGAGATTCCGCGTGCGCCATTCGCAATCGGATCGCGATGGAAGAATCCGCTGCTACGCCCCGCCCCGCGGATCGGCGCCGGCCCGATAGACCACCTCACCGTCCAGCACCGTCAGCGTGACGTCCGTCTCGTGGATCTCGTAGGGATCGGTCTCGAACAGGTTTCGGTCCAGCACGACGAGGTCCGCCCGCTTGCCCACTTCGAGAGATCCGATCTCATCCTCCATACGCAGCTGATAGGCGGCGTCGCGGGTGTATCCGCGAATCAGCGCCGCGAGATCCAGGCGCTCCGACTGCCTGGGCTGCACGGGCGCATCGGGTCTGCCTGCTTCCTGGCGCGTATGGCCGATCTCCATCTGCAGGATCGGGGACAGGCCCGACATGCCCGCTCCGCTCGCCGGAAAATCGCTGCCGAAGGTGAGTCTCACCCCGAGCTTCTCGAGGCTGTTGAAGCGCCAGAAGCGCTCGAACTGATCTTCGCTGACGAACTGCCTGCCGTGCACGTCGTAGGAGGCCCACAACGGTGTGCTCTGCGCGATGACGTCGAGCTGTGCAAAGCGCGGCAGATCCTGATCCGTGATCACTTGGATGTGGCAGATCGCGTAACGCGACGCGCTGTGCGGATGCGCGCGGCGCGCGGCCTCGATCGCGTTCAGCGCTTCGTGGACCGCGCGCTCGCCGAGGGCGTGAATGTGTACGTCGAGTTCCCGGGCGGCTGCTTCGCTGACGAGTCCGGTCATCTGCTCCTCGCTGAACACGGTCTCGCCGCGGTTGCCCGGCTCCCCCTGATAGTCCTCGAACATGGCAGCCGTGCGGCCTTCCACGGTGCCGTCGTCCATGATTTTGAGCACGCGGTAGTGGTAGCGCTCGCCGTTCAGGCGGTTGCGCCACGCCTCGGCGCGCTGCATCGCGTGCGGAAGGTCCTCGGGCCCTTGCGGGTTGTAGGAGCCGACGACGCGCAGCGTCAGACGGCCGCTCTCTTCGAGTCGCTCGAAGACCCTGCCCAGCGACGCTTCGTCGCCGATCGCGCCGGCGTCGAATACGGACGTCACGCCGTAGCTGTTGAGCACGTCGATGACACGCGCCGTGCCCTCGACAATGATGTCTTCGGTAATCACCTCCAGCCCGTCCATCGCCATCTCGGCCGTGGCTTCGAGCAGGTAGCCGGTCGGATTGCCGTCGCTGTCACGCTTGTAGTAGCTGAAGCCTGGGGTTGGATCCGGCGTGTTCCGGGTGATGTCCAGCGCCTCCAGTGCGCGCGTATTGGCCCAGGCCCCATGGAAGCCCTCATCCATCATCAGCACTGGGCGATCCGAAACCACCGCGTCGATCCGCTGCCGCGTCGGTCCGGTCGGGCCGAACGTGCTGGCGAGAAAGCCGTAGCCGAAGATCACCGGCGCGTCCGGGTTCTGCCTGGCGTAGCCTTCGATTGCCTGCACCCAGTCGTCGATCGTGCCGAACGTATCGAGCGACAAAGCCAGCGCGTAGGCGCCGCCGGAGATCAGGTGCATGTGCGCATCGATGAATGCCGGCAACAGCATCTGCCCGGCGAGGTCGTGTCGGGCCGTTTTCGCGCCCGCCAGCGCGAGCGCCCCCGCGGTATCGCCGACGTAGACGATCTTGCCGCCGGCGACAGCGACCGCATCGGCCCATGGCTGCGCGTCATTCAGGGTATACGCTCTGGCGTTGAAGAAGACTGCATCCACCCCCGGCTGCTCAGGCGCGGAGCAGCTGGCAATCAGCAGCGTTGCAGCGATGGTGCATGCCGTTCTCGAAGGCGACCGGCGCATGGGGACTCCTTGTTTGAAGTCGATCATGCCTCGTCCGTGACTTTGCCGTCAATCGCGGGTCGCGGCGATCGGCACGATGATGACGCACGCCCCCATTGGATCCGGTGATGAAGGCCACGGAACTCGCGGAAACCCCGCTGATGATTCCTGTGCGCCCCGGGCGGGTGATACGGAGGCGACGAGCAGGATCGCGAAGGAGGCGAGTGGAAGGCTGGATGACAGGGGGCGAGATCTCGTCTCTTCGCGCCGCGCGCCTCAGCGGCGTCGGCCAAGGCGCCGCAGCGCCAGCAGCGCGCCGGTGCCGACGGCCAGGAGCAGCACGGCGTCGGGCTCGGGTACTTGGATCTTCAGGATGCCGATGTGTCCGGTGTACGCCGGGCTGATGCCAGCCCAAACCCAGCGGGTCAGCGCCGGCGTCACCAGCTGGATCAGCTGGTGACGCCGGCGC
>JAOUNA010000070.1 GCA_029881215.1 Myxococcales bacterium
GCGACGGCGTCGTAGCCGCGCAGGTCGCGATCGATGCCCATGAGATCATAGGCTTCCGCCGCCGTGATCGCGTCGCGCACGGCCTGCACCATCATGCGACTGCGCGCCCGGGCTGCGAGGCTCGCGCCGCGCCCCTCCTGCATCAGGTAGAAGAGCATGCCGCGTCCCTCGGCCGCGATGAATCCGAGCGCAGCGTCGAGCCGCTGCGCGCAATCGCAATCGCAGGCGCCGAGGCATTCGCTGGTCGCACAGGCGCCGTGCACGCTCGTGAGCAGCGCAGGCGCGCTGCCGACGTCGCCGCGCGAGATCGTCAGGACGGAGCGGCGTCCGGCCAGATCGTGAAAGACATCGACCGCGAAGGCGCCGTGTCGCGTGTCGAGATTGCGGCTCTCCGCGTGCACGAGAGACCCGTGCACGCGTCGGGTCTGGGGACCAGCGTGCATGGTCGTCGAGGATACCCCGCTCGGGCGATCCATGCGCAGACGCGTCGCGCGCCTAGACGCCGCCGCGGCGAACCACGGCGACGCGGCCGATCAGCTCGGGGCGAGGCGCTGGAGGAGCCTCGACGAGCTCGAGACGCGGACCGACGCCCTGCACCAGGCGCAGCCCCTCGCGCGTGATCACGTAGCCCTTGGCGCGCAGTGTCTGCGCCGCGCGCAGCCGCTCCAGGAGCGCGGCGCAGGAGACGCCCGCCTCGAACGTGAGCGTCTCGGTCGAAAAGGCTTCGTGGCTGTGCGGGCGGGGCTGAGACGCGCGCCCGCTGCGGCGCGTGCGCGGCTCGGCGGGCTCCGGGAGAAACAGCAGCTCTGCCTGCACGGCGGCGTGCTGCGTGCGGAGGATCGGCGCCTCGGGCTCGAGCTCGCGCAGGCGCGCCTCGAGCCGCGGAAGCGCCGCTGCCGGGACGCGGTCGATCTGGTTCAGCAGCAGGAAGTCCGCCGACGACACCTGCTGCGCAAAGATGTCGCCGAGATCGCGCTCCTCCGCCAGCTGCTCCGCGTTGACCACCACCACCGCCACGTCGTCTCCGATCCAGTGGCACACGGGCTCGCGCCAGAAATTGAGCTGGGTTTCGAAGGGAAGGGCCACGCCCGAGGTCTCCACCACGATGCGGTCGGGCCGCGCGCGCTCCCACAGGGTTTGCAGCGTATCGACCAGCGCGTCCGAGAGTCGACAGCACACGCAGCCACCGCTCAGCTCGACGATGTCCCGCTGGGCGTCGCCGAGCAGCTCGCGATCGATTCCGAGGTCTCCGAACTCGTTGGACACGACCGCGAGGCGTGCACCGGTGCGCTGCGCATCCGCCAACAGATGGCGCACCAGCGTGGTCTTCCCGGAGCCCAGGAAGCCCGACACGATCAGCGCGGGAATGCGCCGGGTCACGCCGGCGCCGCAGGCAGCGCCGCCCGGCTGCAGGAGTGCGTCAGCGACGCGTGCGGGGCCATGCGCGGATGATCGAGACCTCTCGCGGCGTTGTCCAGACGCGGGCGAGCTCCCGCTGCCCGCGCAATGGTTCGAGCCGCTCCCAGGCCGCGTCCCCGGGGCGCGGCTGCTAGGCTGGCCCGATCGCGAACCCCGGACCCCGCGCCGATGCAGATCTCCGAAGCCAGCATCCGAAGCATCCTCACCCGAACCTCGGGATATCTGAAGGGCATCGCGTCGCACTCCCTGCAGCCGTATCGGGGCTGCAGCTTCGGCAATGCGCTGTGCGGTGTGGGATGCTACGTGCAGCACAACGGTCTGCTCACGCGCGGAGCGCCCTGGGGAAGCTTCCTCGAAGCGCGCGTCAACGCGGCGGAGCTCTACCGCGCGCAATTCGCGCGCGAGCAGCGCTTTGCGCGTCGCGCCGGCGGCGCGTTCTCGATCTTCCTGTCGAGCGCGACGGATCCCTTCGTGCCCCAGGAGAGGCGTTTCCGGATCACCGCGCGCGTGTTCGACGCGATGATCGAGGCGCCTCCCGATATCCTGATCGTGCAGACCCACAGCGATGGCGTCCTGGATGCGCTCCCGCGCCTGCGACGCCTCTCGGCGCACTGCGCGCTGCGCGTCCACATCTCGATCGAGAGCGATCGCGACAGGCTGCCCGGCCTGCCGCGGCCGGCATGCTCCGTGGCGCGACGCCTCGACGCGGCGCTCGAGCTCAAGCGCGCGCGGATTCGCACGGTGATCACCGTGGCGCCCCTGCTGCCCATCGCGGATCCGGGCGCATTCTTCGCGCGGCTGGCCGAGGTGGCGGACGCGGTGGTGATCGACCACTTCATCGAGGGCGATGGCAGCCCCGACGGCACGCGCACGGCGCGCACGGGGCTGCCCGCCGCGATGCGAGCCGTGGCTCCGGAGTCGATCCAGCTCGCCTACCGGGAGCGCATGCTCGACATCGCCCGCCAGGTCATGCCGGGCCGGGTCGGCGTCGGCCGCGGCGGATTCGGCGGGCACTTCGGCGCCTGAGCCCGGCGTCGCTGGCCCCGCCCCCCCAGCGGAAGCCGGCACGGCTCCGTGCACCCCATCGCGCGGAGAGGCTTCAGGGGCCCACGCGAGCGTCCGACCCCGTGGGTCCATGGATTCGGCCGGGGAGCGCGCGCTCCCCGGCGGGTGGTTTTACCCTACACACGACAACCATTCCGCTTCAACGTGTTACAGCCGAGGCTGCCGCGTGCCGATGCGTCCACCATGCTCGTGTGCAAAGCCTGCAATACGCGCTTCGGTGGCACGATGACGGCCTGTCCGAACTGCGGGCGTCGCGCGGCAGAGCACGCGATCGAAGAAGGCGCGCCGTCCCCGGTTTCCAGCGAGGCGTCCCCGCTGCCACCGGCGCCCACTTCCGCGAGCAGCGCCGAGCCGGAAGTGGTGCTCGAGGAAGGTGCGGTGGTGAACCGAGCCAAGTCACCGGCCAGCACAACGAATCCCGGCAGCACGGGCAGCGCTGGGAAGCCGAGCCCGGGCAGCACGGGCAGCGGCATCAAGCCGAGCTCGGGCAGCACGGGCAGCGGTATCAAGCCGAGTAGCGCCGGCGCGAGCGGCAGCGCGGCGAGGCCGCCCCCGGCACGCGTGCATCCGACCCGGGAGCCCGGACCCAACGTCTTCCATCTGAGTCCGAACCAGGTGCGCACGCTCATCGCGGAGCAGCCGAATCTGCTCGGGGCGGCTCTCGTGCTCCACGCGGACGAGAAGGGCAAGGCGGCGGGCACCAATTTTCCCACACCGGTGGGCGCCATCGACGTGCTGGCGCGCGATGCCAAGGGCAACTTCACCGTGATCATGGTGCCGGATACGGCGGATCCGGATCGGATCGTTCCCGACGTCCTGCAGCGCATGGGCTGGGTCCGGAAGCACCTCGCGAGCGCGGGCAAGGAAGTGCACGGCGTCGTGGTGCTGGAGCAGCTCCCGGAAGCCGTCGCCTACGCCGCAGCCGGCGCAGCCGGCAGCCTGACGTTCAAGGCATACCGCGTCGCGCTCAGCTTCCACGACGTCGAAGTCTGAGGCGCAGCCGCCCATTCGGCGCTCGGCGCGGGGCAGCGGCGATGCGGCGGCGCGCCGCGCGGCGTCGGCTGTCAGCGGCCCGACGGCTCGGGCGCGTTCGAGACCCACGGCGCGACGACGGAGACTTCGAGGCGCACGACGCAATGACCGCGGAATGCCTCGGGCGCCTCCCGGACATCGGATGAGAAACCCACCGAGGTGACGCCATCGGCCGCCTCGAGCGAGGCCCTGCGCTCGGCTCCGGCCACCGCGATCGTGGTGGCCGGGCCCGAGTCGATCTCCCCGACCAGGTAGAAGCTGGCGGTGTAGGCGTGGCGTCCGCCGCCGAGGCAGCGCTCGTGGCACGCCTCGGCCTCGAGCAGCGGATCGATGCCGAGACGCTCGAAGAAGTCGAGCAACTCGCTGCTGTAGACGAGATGCCGCGTCGAGGCAAAATTGAAGCACGCCTCGCAGCCGCAGCTCTCGGCGCCGCCGCACTCGATGCGCGCGTAGGCTTCGCGCGTCTCATCGGGGTCGGAAAGCACCGACCACTTGCGCAGCTCGACGCGCTGCATGCTCACGGCCCTCGGCGCGCGCCGCCGCTCGATCAGTCCCGATTCGCGATGAACAGCTGCAGCACGTACCAGAACATCAGCGCCACGGAGGCGAAGAGCTGCAGGGACGCAGCTACGTAACGATCCTCCGGAAAGTGGTGCAGCACGTTCGAGGTATCGTAGAGAATCGCCGCGCCGGCAAAGCCCACCATCGCCACGCTGAACCACGTGCCGAGCTGGAAGCCGAAGATCACACCGCTCACGATCGCGATCAGCGCGAGCCAGAAGCCCCAGCGGAGAAAGCCCGCCAGGAAGGAGAAGTCCCTGCGCGTCTGGAACGCGATGGCGGTGAGGCCGCCGAAGCCGAGCAGCGTCACGAGGGCAGCGCTCTGGATCGCTCCGGGCGCCAGCGTGTTCGCGAGGTAGAGCAGCGGCACGAAGATGATGCCCTCGGCCACGACGAAGCCGGCGAGCGCCGCGTATTGGGTCGCGGGGGAGGTCGAGCTCATGGCGGCGCGCGACGCGAACCAGCTGACCAGCATGAAGCCGCCGAGCACGAGCAGCCAGGAGCCGCCGAGCAGGGTGGCCGCGATCGGCTCCGCCAAGCCGCTCGAGAAGAGGATCCACTCGAAGAGCGTGAAGCCGACGATCGCCCCGAGGAGATGGTTGTAGGTGCGCGCGATGAAGCGCGCGCGAGCGTCCACGCCGATCGCGGCGACCGGCCGGTACGCCTGCGGAAGCTCGAACTGTGCAGCCATCTGGATTCCTCCCGGTTTTCTTCCCGTGCAATCGCAGAGAGGGTAACAGAATCGAGCGCGGGTCAGCGCACCTCGCGCTCGGCGAACTGAACGTCCCGGATCTCGAAGGCGCCGTCCTCGATGGCGTCGCTCTCCACCAGGGCACACTCGGCGCAGCGCGCGCCGGCCAACACGTCGGCCAGCACGGGGTCGAGCTTGGCGCGCGTCTTCGGATTCGCGGCGATCGATAGGTGCAACACCTCCCGCCCCATCGAGACGGCGGCGTCCGCCTTGGCCTTGTTGATCGCGGCCAGACAAGCCACCGCCACGTCGAAGCTCGCCGCGTCGTCGGGCGCCTGGATGTCCGCGAAATCCGCGTCGCTCGGCCACGCTGCGCGGTGGATGCTCGCGTGTCCGGTTTCCTCGGCGAAAGCCCAGGACCAGACCTCCTCGGTGATGTAGGGCAGGAACGGCGCGTGCAGGCGCAGCAGCACGTCCAGCCCCAGGCGGAGCGCCGCGACCGCCGAGCCGCGCGCCGCCGGGCTCGCGTGGTCGTCGCGCGCGCGCAGCTTGACCAGCTCGATGTAGGTGTCGGTGAAGTGGCTCCAGAAGAAGCTCTCCGCGTCCTGCAGCACCTGGGCGTGGTGGAACCCCTCGAAGTCGCGCCCCGCCTTCTCGACCAGGGCGCGCAGCTTGGCGGCGAACGCCCGATCGAGCTCGCAGTGCACGGGGTGGCGCTCGGCCGTCTGCGACAGCACGAACTTGCCGGCATTGAAGAACTTGGTGACCAGCCGCTTGCCGACCTTGAACACCTTTTCGTCGAGCGCCGTATCGACGCCGAGGCGCGCGCCGCCGGCCCAGTAGCGCACCCCGTCCGCCGTGTAGGACTCGATGAGCGGAAGCGGCGTCACCACGTTGCCCTTGCTCTTCGACATCTTCTTGCGATCCGGATCCAGGATCCAGCCCGAGATGGCCGCGTGCTTCCAGGGCACGCTGCCCTCGTGCAGCAGCGCCTTCGCGATCGTGTAGAAGGCCCAGGTGCGGATGATGTCCTGGCCCTGCGGGCGCAGGTCGGCGGGGAAGAGCGCGGCGTGGCGCACGGGATCCGTTCCCCAGTGCGAGCTGATCTGCGGCGTGAGCGAGCTGGTGAACCAGGTGTCGAAGACGTCGGGATCGGCGGCGAAGCCACCCGGAACACCGCGCTGCGCTTCCTCGAAACCGCTCGGAACGTCCGTGGTCGGATCCACCGGCAGGCGCTCCGCCTCGGGCAGCAGGGGCGCCGCGTAATCGGGCGCGCCGTCCGCGTCGAGCCGATACCACACCGGAATCGGCACGCCGAAGTAGCGCTGGCGACTGACACACCAGTCCTGGGCCAGGTTCTCGGTCCAGTCCCGGTAGCGCTTCGCCATGTGCGGCGGATGCCAGATCACCTCGTCGCCCTTTGCGAGGAGCGCCTCGCGGTGCTCGAGCAGCTTGACGAACCACTGGCGGGTGGGCACGAATTCGAGCGGCCGATCGCCCTTCTCGAAGAACTTGACCGCGTGCTCGATGGGGCGCGGCGCAGCGACCAGGGGAGCGCGTCGGCCGCTGGCGCCGCCCTCGGGCCGGGCCAGCAGGCCCACGATCAGCGCGCGGGCCTGATCGACGCGCATGCCGACCATGTCTGCGTAGAAGCGAGCGGCCGCGCCGGCGTCGAGGCTCGCGTAGGTCGCGCTCGCGAAGTCGACGGGCGCGATGCATCCGTTGCGCGCGATGATCTGGCGCAACGCCAGCCCCTCTTCGCGCCACCACTCCACATCCGTGGCGTCGCCGAAGGTGCAGACCATCAAGATGCCGGTGCCCTTCTCCGGATCGGCCTTGTCGCTGGCAAAGATCGGAACGGGCACGCGAAACAGCGGCGTGATCGCGCGCCTGCCGAATAGATTCTTGTAGCGCGCGTCATCCGGGTGCGCGGTGACGCCCACGCACGCGGCGAGCAGCTCCGGACGCGTGGTCGAGATGACGAAGCCCGTGTCCGCACCTTCCACGCCGAACTCGATGTCGTGGTACGCGCCGGGCAGCGTGCGCTCCTCGATCTCGGCCTGGGCGATGGCGCTCTGGAAGTCGACGTCCCACATCGTGGGCGCGAAGCGGCTCTCCACCTGTCCCTTGGCGTGCAGATCGAGGAAGGAGTACTGCGCAACGCGGCGCGCGCGCGCATCGATGGTCTGATATTCCTGGCTCCAGTCCACGGAGAGCCCGAGTCGCTGCCACAGCTCCTTGAAGGTGCGCTCGTCTTCGCGCGTGACGCGTTCGCAGGCGGCGATGAAATCGGGTCGCGACACCTTGAGGGGCCGCTGCTTGCGCCGCTTCGCCGTGGCCTCCTCGAGCACGAGATCCGGATCGCTCTTCGCCGACGGATCGCAGCGGATGTGGAAGTAGTTCTGGACGCGGCGCTCGGTGGGCAGGCCGTTGTCATCCCAACCCATCGGATAGAAGACATTGCGGCCCGTCATGCGCATGTAGCGCGCCAGGATGTCGGTGTGCGTGTAGCTGAACACATGGCCGGGGTGCAGAGACCCGGAGGCCGTGGGCGGCGGCGTGTCGATCACGAAGCTCTCGCCGCGGGGCCGGGCGGGGTCGTAGAGATGGATTCCCTGGCGCTCCCAGGCCGCGCCCCAGCGCGCCTCGGCGGCGGCCGCGTCGAAGTGTTTGGGCAGCGCGGCCGCGTCGATGCTGGCGAAGCGCGGCTTCTGGAGGGTCATGCGGGCAATCCCTCGACGATCCTGGGGAACTGGGGCCGTCAGCATAAGCCAAGCCCGGGGTCGGGCCACCCCGCGCGGGCAGCCGTGTATCTATCTCACGGCGCGGAGAAAATAGCCGCTGGCCCCGCGGGGCAAGACCTTGCACGGAGCCGGCGCCAAGGATAGTTTCCCGTGCTCGCCGGGTCCGCATCCGTGCCGCGCGTCCCAGGACGGCCGCGATTGCTCGGAGACCCGGCGCGGCGGTCGCGCGCGGGCAGCGCGACACGAAAATCGATACGAGCGTCGGGCGGGCGCGGGGCTGTGCGCCCGCGCTCAAGCCCTTCGGGAGCGAGTCCATGGCCAAGCAGTCCCAGGTGTTGCGCGATCTCAAGCGCAAGCGACTGATCGCGAAGTTCGCCGAGCGGCGCGCGGCGCTGCGCAGGACGCTCAAAGACCGCAACGCCTCGATCGACGAGAAGCTCGAGGCACAGGAGCGCTTTGCCAAGCTGCCGCGCAACTCGTGCCCGACGCGCCTGAAGCGGCGCTGCGAGGTTTCGGGCCGGGCGCGGGGCTACTACCGCAAGTTCGGCATCTCGCGCATCGCGCTGCGCGAGCTCGCCCTGCGCGGCCAGCTCCCGGGCGTGCGCAAGTCGAGCTGGTAGGAGGAGCGCGCGGTGAAGGAAGGCATCCACCCGAACTACCACAAAGTCTTGTTCGTCGACACCGCGACGGGAGACGAGTGGCTTTCGCGCTCGACGAAGACCGCGAAAGAGACCCGGGAGATCGACGGGGAACGGGTCCCGGTGATCAAGCTCGAGATCTCGTCGCGCAGCCACCCCTTCTGGACCGGCACCATGCGCGAGCTCGACGCGGACGGAAAGATCGACCGTTTCCGCCGCCGCTACGGCAAGAAGAAGTAAGGTCGGCCCGACCTCGACGCGATCGGAGGCACGCTCACGATGGCCCGCCGCTGTGATCTGACCGGCAAGGAGCCCCTGTTCGGGCACAACGTCTCGCACTCGAATCGCAAGACGAACCGCCGCTTCGATCCGAATCTCCAGAAGGTGACCCTCTACAGCGACGCCCTGAGCCGGCGCGTCGCGCTGCGCGTATGCACGCGCGCGCTGCGAACGGTGCAGAAGAAGGGCGGACTCGACGCCTACCTCGTCGATACGGCCGACGCGAAGCTCGCGCCCGAGGGTCTGCGTCTCAAGCATCGGGTCAAGCGGGCGCTCGCCGGGCACATCAGCCGGCGCAGCGCGGACGCAGGGGCGTAGCCGGCGGCTGGAGGAGATCCGCGCGGCGTGCCGCCCGAGCGGCACCCCTTCGTCGCGCGTCCGCACCGCACGCTCGTGGCGCTGTCGCTGCCGGTGCTCGTCTCGCTGATCGCCGAGCCGCTGACGGGGCTCGTCGACACGGCCTTCGTCGCGCGGCTCGGCGCCTCCTCCCTGGCCGGCCTGGGCATCGGCGCCGCCCTGCTCTCCGGGACACTCTGGATCTTCAACTTTCTCGGCGTCGGCACACAGACCGAGGTGGCGCACGCGCTCGGCGCGGGCGACCGCCGCCGCGCGCGCGAGACCACGGGGCTGGCGCTGGCTCTGGGCGCCGGCATCGGCGCGGCGGTGTGCGCGCTGCTCTGGCCGGCGCTGGCGCTGCTGGCGGGTGCGCTGGGCGCCTCGGGCGACGTTTCGAGCGCCGCGATCGCCTATCTCGGCATCCGCCTGCTGGCGGGACCCCCGCTGCTCGTGATGCTCGCCGCGTTCGGCGCGCTGCGCGGTCTGCACGACATGCGCACGCCGCTGCGCATCGCGCTGGCGATCAATGCACTGAACATCGTCCTCGACGCACTGCTGATCTTCGGATGGGGACCGATCCCAGCGCTCGGCGTCGCGGGCGCAGCCTGGGCCACGACCGCGAGTCATTGGCTGGGCGGCATCTGGGCGACGCTGGCGGTGCGGCGCGAGCTCGGGCTTCCGGCGCGCGTGCGCTGGCGCGACGCCGGGACGCTGCTCGTCGTGGGTCGCGACCTCTTCCTGCGCACCGGCCTGCTGATCACCTTCCTGCTGGTGGCGACGCGGGCGGCGAATCGCCTCGGCCCGGAATCCGGCGCCGCGCACCAGGCGATCCGCCAGGTCTGGATCTTCACCGCGCTGGCGCTCGACGCGTACGCCGCCACCGCGCAGAGCCTGGTGGGTTACTTCCTGGGTGCCCGGTGTCACGCGCTGGCGCGCCGCGCCGCGGGCGTGGCCAGCCGCTGGGCCCTCGGCAGCGGAATCCTCGTCTGCGCGTGCATGCTGCTGCTCGAAGACGGCGCCGCGCGCGCGCTCGTTCCCGAGGACGCGCGCCCGATCTTCTCGCTGGCGTGGCGCATCGCAGCGCTGGCGCAGCCCCTCAACGCGATCTCCTTCGTGACGGACGGCATCCACTGGGGGGCGCGCGAGTACCGCTACCTGCGCAACGCCATGCTCGCGGCCACCGCGGCCGGATGCGCCGCGCTGTTCGGCGTGGAGGCCCTGGGGCACGCGAGCCTCGCGGGGATCTGGTGGATCACCGCCGGCTGGATCTCCATCCGTGCGTCGTTCGGCGTGCTGCGCATCTGGCCGGGCGTCGGAGCCGCCGCGCTCGGCGCGAGAGCGTTCGGTACCTCCGCGCCGCCCGCGGCGAGCTAATCTCGGAGCGGCTCGGGACTCCGCATTCCCGGCGAGAGGGTGCTGCGTTGAAGAAGCCGGCCGTGCGACCCGCAGAGAACGGCGTGGCCGCGCGCGATGCGCGGGTGCGCGCCGAACCCCACGCGCGCATCTCGCTGCTGCGCCACGCCGAGCCCGATTGGACACCGGACGGCGGTCCGACCGTGCCGGATCCGGGGCTCACGCCTTTCGGACGGGCGCAGGCTCTCGCGCTGGCCAAGCGGCTGGCTCGCGAATCGATCGACGCGATCTACGTGAGTCCGCTGCGCCGGGCGCAGGAGACGGCGGAGCCCATCGCCGAGGCGACGGGCATCCGCCCCGTCACGCTCGATGCGCTGGCCGAGATCGGCGTCGCCGTGGACGGCATGTCGCAGGACGACGTGGACCGCTACTTCGTCGAGGGGTCCGAGCGTCCACTGAGCGAGCACTGGGAGGGTTGGCCCGGCGCCGAGACGTTCCGCGCCTTCCACGCGCGCGTCACCGGCGCCGTGGAGACGATGCTGTCCCGTCATGCTGTAGTGTCGGTGCAGGAGCACGACTTCAGGGTGTGGCAGCTCGGCGACCAGCGTCCTGCCATCGCGGTCGTCGCGCACGGCGGAACCAACGCGGTGGCGCTCGCGCACCTGCTCGACGTGCGCCCCGTCCCCTGGGAGTGGCTGCGCTTCGAGAGCGAGCTCGCCGCCTTCTCGGTGCTGCAGGCGCGGCCCATCGGACCGGGTGGGCACGTGTGGTCGCTCCAGAACTTCAACGAGGTCGATCACCTGGGTGCGGCCGGCCTGCGTGAGGATCTGCTCTCGTGAGAATCGGACTCGTGGGATACCCGGGCAGCGGAAAGAGCGCGGTGTTCGGCGCGCTCACGGGCATCGCGGTGGACACCGGCTTCGGCAAGCAGCGCGAGAACGTGGGCGTGGTGAAGGTTCCGGACGCGCGGGTCGACGCCCTGGCGCGGCTCTACGCGCCGAAGAAGGTCACCTACGCCGAGATCACCTTCACGGATCTCGCCGCGGGCCACAGCGAGGGCATCGACCGCAAGACACTCAACGCCATGCGCAACGTCGACGCCCTGTGTCAGGTGCTGCGCGACTTCCCCGACGCGGCGGGCCAGCCGGGCGATCCGCTCGCCGAGCTGACGGGATTCGAGATGGAGACGCTGCTGGCCGATCTCGAGGTCGTCGAGGCGCGCGTGGCGCGGCTGCGCAAGGACCGCAGCAATCCGAACGAGCTCCACCTGCTCGAGCGCATCCAGGAAGCGCTCGAAGCCGAGCGGCCGGCGCGCGCGCTCGATCTCTCCGAGGAGGAGCGCAAGACGCTCTCGGGCTACAGCCTGCTCACACTCAAGCCCCTGCTGCTCGTGCTCAACGTGAAGGAGGAGGATGTGGCGAAGCCCGCGCCCGATGCGCTGCGCGACGCCGCGAGCGAGCGCGGCCTGGGTCTCGTGGTGCTCTCTGCGCTGGTCGAGATGGAGATCGCCCAGATGGAGGAGGCGGATCAGAGGGATTTCGCTGCGTCCCTCGGGCTCGCCGAGCCAGCCAGCCACCGCTTCATCCGGGCCGCCTTCGAGCTGATCGATCTGATCTCCATGCTCACGTCCGGCCCCGACGAATGCCGTGCCTGGCCGGTGCCGCGGGGCATCCACGCGCCGCGCGCAGCGGGCAAGATCCACTCCGACATCGAGCGCGGCTTCATCCGCGCGGAGGTGATCCACTGGGAGGATCTGGTTGCGCTCGGCAGCGAGGCCAAGTGCAGGGAAGCGGGCAAGCTGCGCGTGGAGGGCAAGAGCTACGTCGTCCAGGACGGCGACGTGGTGCACTTCCGCTTCAACGTCTGAGCGCGCGCCACCCGACCGAGTGGCGTCTGCGCTCAGCGCTCGAGATCGATCACCATCTCCGCGCCGCCGTCGCCGTGCACCATGTCGTGGGCGCGCACGCGCACGCGCACGACCTCCATTGGAATCCGGGTCCAGCCCACGCCGCGGGTGACGGGCTGCTCGTTGACGTGGGGATGGCGGAGCACGCGCGTCACGAGGACCTTGCCGTCCATGTCCAGCACTTCCCAGCGATTCGCGTAGTGGCTCCAGCCTTCGTCGTCGTGGCGCACCGTCACGGCGAAGCGGCACTGATCCTTCTTGCACTCCGCCTTGACGTCGACGACGTCTGCCTTGCCGGCCCGCGCGAGCTGCGGGGCCAGCGCGGCGAGCAGCAGCGCCGCTGCGCAGCCGAGCGCTCGCCGCAGGATGCGTGTGGACATGCGAAGCTCCCGATCTCGCGCCGCGCTCTCAGCGGTCGCGCAGCGCGTCGAGCACCTCTTGCTCTCGCGGGAAGCGCCCCGCCTCATGCTTCGAGAAGATCAGCCGGCCGTCGACCACCACGTCGAAGACGCCGTTGTCTCCCTTGACGAGCTGGGGCTCTACCCCGAACACCTCCCGAATCTTGGCCGCCAAACTGGCGGCCTGCGGAAGGTAGTTTCAACGCACGCAATAGGTGATGGATACCTTCATGACTCGCCTCTGGCTGGTGCATAGCGGGCGTACGCACGCCGCGCACCCGCTGCACGAACCGTGCGCGCGAGCATACCACGAGCGCCGACTCATCCGAAATCGCCGGCGCGCCGCAGGTAGCGCCCCACCACGCGCACCACGCCGCGCTCGAGCGCCTGCTCCGGGTGCAGGAAGCGCGCCCACACCACCTCGCGTCCGTCGATGCGCAGGTCGGGCTCTTCTTCGCAGTGCAGTTCGAAGACGTGGGCGTGGTCTTCCGCATATCGAGACGGGTCGACGATCACACCGACGTAGCGCAGCGCGCCGGGCGACGCGTCGATGCCCACCTCCTCGATGAGCTCGCGCACCGCCGCGTCGACGGGCCGCTCGCCGCGCTTCAGACCGCCTGCGGGAAACGAGAAGGCGCGGCGGTACGAGTTGCGGATCACCAGGACGCGCTCGCCGTGCCACACCGCCACGTACGCGCCGCGGATTCGCGGACGCAGCACGAACCACACGGCGAGCTGCAGCCGGTAGCCAACGCGCAGCACGATGCGCCAGGCCCCATCGAACACGCGCGCCCTGCCGACGTGTCCGCGGGCGTCTGCTGCGTCTCGGACCATGGCGCCGCTCCCTGCCGCGGGCTCGAGCCTCGCGCCGGCACAGCTTGCCACAGCGCGGCGTCGCGCCCGACGCGCGATCGCCACCGACGGCAGCGGGGAAGGAATAGGCCGCCCTCGTTTCGACCACGGAAGCCCCCGCTCGTGATCGAGGCCCACACTTACGAGGGCGGCCTAGTACCCTTCTTGGCGATCTGCCGATCGGCTCGGAACGACAGCCCGCGCACTGCTTGGAAAAGCCCGCCGGAAGCGCGGCGGAACCGAATCCCCTCTCACCCCCCGGATGCGACTGCTCTGCTTCCGCGTTGGGCGGCGTCGAGTGTTTCATTGGCGGGGCGAGACGGATGTGACGCGCGTCACGCTCCGCGCAAAAGGCCACGCACGCCTGCCCCCGAGGGGAAATCCTTTATCTGCCCCCAGAGGCGGCGCCGCGCCTCGAAGCATCTCTCCGCTCGCTGGGCGACGAAACGCTCTCGACAACGCCGGGATCCGCCGTGGGTGCGCGGCTGCTGGGGATCGGGGAACTCCTCCTCGATGCCCATGATCCTGCGGGCGTAGTCGGCCTCCTCCTGCAGCGGTGTCTCGGCGCGCACGACCATCCGGGCGCCATCGGATAAGCCCCCGCCGTGCATGCAGCCCGGCACCCCCGCGCCGATCGTCAGCCCCTCCGCGAGGCGAGCCGCCCGGAAGCGCGCCTCCGCGGATGGACGGCCTCCACGACGGTCAAGCCCTCGATGT
>JAOUNA010000071.1 GCA_029881215.1 Myxococcales bacterium
GCTGATCGAGATCGGCACGGCGCTCGCGTGGATCGAGACGAGCGCGGCGACCAGCAGGCCCAGCTCGTGGCGTTCGCCCTCCGGCGTCGCGAACACGATGCGCGGTCCGGGAATCGCCGTGGGCGTCGGGCGCAGCGCCGAACCGAGCAGCGAGCGCAGCGCCGCCGTTGCGAGGTGCTCCGCTGCGATCGACAAGCGAGCGCTCACCCAGCGCTCCCCGATGGCCTGCGCCAGAGGCAGTGCGAAATCCGTCGCGAAGCGCAGGGGGCCGAGCGAGGCGAGCTGCAGCGACAGCAGCCGCTCGACCTCGGCGCCGTCGAGGCGCTCGAGCGCGAGGAGCACCGCTTCGAGGGGCGGCGCCACGGGCCGACTCAGTGCCTCGGCGCGGCGCTGCAGTTCATGCATGTCGAGCGCTGCGACTCTCCCGATCCGCTCGCCCGCGTCGACGAGCGCGCGCAGCAGACGCAGGCGCTCGACGTCCGCCGAGTGGTAGCGGCGCGTCCCGCCCGGCGTGCGCTGCGGCGAGACTGCGCCGTAACGCTTCTCCCAGGCGCGCATCAGCGCGGGGGAGACTCCGGTAAGGCGCGAGGTTGCGCCCAGCGAGTAGCTCAGTCGCTCGATCTCTCGGTCACCCACGGGCCGCTCTTTCCACGCCGCCGAGGCGAACGCCTCACGTTCAAACGTCAAAGTATAGATTAGACAGATTGAAGATCGAGGCACTACTCGAAGAATTGTCCGAATTTCAATATTTACCTATTGATACAATAACTTATGGAACTTTCTGCAATCTCTTGAAGTCATGCCTGTCGGGCGCAGCGTGACGCTCTCGATATAGATGTCCAGTGATTTTATCGACAATCTGACGTACGCTAGCCCGCTTGCGGAGCAGCGAGGGAGCGCACATGACGGCCAGTCGGGAGCAGACGGAAGCCGCCGCCGCGCGACGTGTACTGCTGACGGGAGCCACCGGCTACGTCGGCGGGCGTCTGCTGGAGGCGCTGCTCGAGCGGGGCTGTGCGGTGCGTTGCCTCGCGCGGCATCCCGCGCATCTCGCCTCGCGTCTGACCGCGCGGGTTGCTGTGATAGGAGGTGATGCGGTTTCCGGCGAAGGCCTCTCCGAAGCCATGCGTGGCGTCGACACCGCCTTCTACCTGATCCACTCGATGGGGTCCGGAGACGGCTTCGAGGAGCGGGATCGGAGAGCGGCGGAGAACTTCGCCGCGGCCGCCCGCGCAGCCGGGCTGCGGCGCATCGTCTATCTGGGGGGCCTCGCCGACACGAGCCAACCGCTCTCGCCGCATCTGCGCAGCCGCGTCGAGGTGGGGCGCATCCTGCGCAGCGCAGGCGTGCCGGTGATCGAGCTGCGGGCCTCCATCGTGATCGGTTCGGGCAGTCTGTCGTTCGAAATGGTGCGCGCACTCGTCGAACACCTGCCGGTGCTCGTCACCCCGCGTTGGGTCTCGATGCCGGCGCAGCCCATCGGCATCGACGATCTGCTCGCCTATCTGATCGCCGCGCTCGAGTGCGATGCGACCGAGAGCCGCATCTACGAGATCGGGGGTGCGGACCGCGTCTCCTACGCCGGATTGATGCGGGAGTACGCCCGGCAGCGCGGGCTGCGCCGGATCCTCCTGCCGGTGCCGGTGTTGACGCCCCGGCTCAGCAGTCTCTGGCTCGGGCTCGTCACGCCGCTCTACGCACGGGTGGGCCGCAAGCTCATCGACAGCATTCGGCATGCCAGCGTCGTGAAGAACGACGCGGCGCGCCGCGATTTCGACATCGAGCCCGGAACCGTGCGGGAGGCGATCGCCCGGGCCCTCGAGAACGAGGATCGGGAGTTCGCGCAGACGCGCTGGTCCGATGCGCTGTCTGCCGGCGGATCCGAAGCCAAGGCCTACGGCGGCGTGCGCGTCGGTCCGCGCCTCGTCGACTCGCGCGAGATTCGAGTCGAGGCGCCGCCCGCGGTCGCCTTCGCGCCGATCCGCCGCATCGGCGGCCGCACCGGATGGTACGCGCACGACTGGCTGTGGCAGCTGCGGGGCTTCCTCGATCTCCTGGCAGGCGGCGTTGGCATGCGACGCGGTCGCCCACATCCGGACCGGATCCGCATCGGGGATACGGTCGATTGCTGGCGGGTCGTCGAGTACGAGCCGGATCGCTCCCTGCGGCTCTTCGCCGAGATGAAGCTGCCCGGACGCGCCTGGCTCGAATTCGAGGTGACGCCCGACGCGGACGGCTCGCGCATCCGGCAGACGGCGATCTTCGAGCCCCGGGGCCTCAAGGGCCTCGCCTACTGGTACGCGATCTACGCCCTCCACGCGCTCATCTTCGGCGGCATGCTCCGGGGGATTGCGCGCGCAGCGCGTTGAGCTCTACCCGCTGCGCGGCGTGTCAGCGCGCCGTATTGCCGCCGTCGATCGGAAGCGCCGCGCCGGTGATGAAGCGCGCGGCATCCGAGGCGAGGAAGCAGATGGCGTGGGAGACCTCTTCCGGGGTCGCCATGCGTCCCATCGGGATATCCGCCGCAGAGGCGCGCTCGCCTGCCTCGACCGAGAGGCCGAGCTGTCGGTAGCTCTCGAGCATCATCGGCGTGTCCGTGTCGCCCGGACAGATCGCATTGACTCGAATCCCGTCGCGCGCGTGGTCGAGTGCCATCGACCGGGCCAGGGCCACGACACCGGCCTTGCTCGCGCAGTAGGCGGCGGCCTGGGCGGCACCGACCAGGCCCCAGTCCGAGGAGACGTGGACGATCGCCCCGGCGCCCTGCGCCCGCATCACGCGCAGCGCCGCGCGGCTGACGAAGAAGAGGCCCGAGAGATTCGTCTCGATCGTCTCGTACCACTGGGCGTCCGTCGTGTCGAGCGTCGACGCGGCGTGGGAGATGCCCGCGCTGTTCACGAGGATATCGAGCCGGCCGAAGCGCTCGCACGTCTCGGCGACGACGCGTTCGCAGAAGGCCGCGTCGCGAACGTCGCCGGCCAGGAAGGCCGCTTCGCGGCCGAGCTCGCCCAACGCGCCCAGGCACGCCGCGCCGCGCTCCTCGTTGCGGCCGCTGAGCATCACGCGGGCGCCGAGCTCCGACATCTCGCGCGCGCAAGCGCTTCCGATTCCAGAGGTCGCGCCCGTGATCAGTGCGACCTTGCCTTCGAGCGTATACAGCTGGGATGTCATGCCGACCCCTTCGCCATGGCGCGCCGCCGGATCCCGTGCCGGCGCGGCGCGGTGCAACCTGTTTACCACGTTCTCGAAACCGGCGCGGTGCAGGCCGCGGGCGGCGCATGGAGTGGCGCTGTAGAATCGGCATCTTCTGCACCCTGGGCGCCTGCAAGATGCCGAGCTGCGGGCGATGCACTCGCAGCGGATCGTGTCTTTCGTGGGATTCGTTGCCGGCCGGTATGCTGCGCGCCCCATCGGGTTGCCCCTGTGCGCAGCGTTTCGCCGCACCGCATGCCGGGAATGATTCAGTCGAGGTCGGATCGCTGTTCACGCTCGAACTCATTCGCACGGGACTTCGCGCGCTCGTCGCCGGGCTCGCGCTGCTCTCCGTGGTGTCGTCCGCCTCGGCCGAGGAGTCGACCGTGCCCGAGGTCGCGGCCCTCGCATTCGAGGGCGTGAAGAACGTCTCTCGGGCGGATCTCGCCGCGTCCTTCCTGACCCAGGCGCCGAGTCGCCTGCCCTGGGCGGATCCGGAGCCCTTCGATGCGGCCACGCTCGATGAAGACCTGGAGCGCCTCGCGACATTCTACCGGGAGCGCGGCTACTTCGGTGTGAGCGCAAGCTACACCCTCGAGTGGAACGAGGCGCGCACGCGTGTTCACATTCGCATTCACGTCGAAGAGGGCTCCCCGGTGCTTCTCGCGGGTGCGGAGGTGCTGCAGGTCGGTCGGGCGCCCTTCGACCCGGAGCGCTGGCGCGAGCTGGCGGTGGATCCGAGCCTCGCGCTCAATCGACCCTTTGGCGTGTCGGACTATCGCAGCGCGCGGGCGGTGTTGCTGCGCAAGCTCGCGGAGGCCGGGCATCCCGCACCCAAGCTCGAAGGCGGCGTAGAGATCGACGTGGCGGCGGGCGTGGCGCGCGTGAGCTGGCGGGTGGATCCGGGTCCGCGGGTCCGCTTCGGCGCGATCGAGATCGCGGGTCTCGATCGCGTCGCGGAGCACCTCGTGCGCCGCGAGCTGACCTTTGCGCCTGGACAGCTCTACTCCCTCAGCGTGCAGCGCGACAGCCAGGAGCGGCTCGCCGAGCTGGGTCTGTTTCGGGCCGTCGCCGTCGAGCCCGCGGTGCCCCCCGACGCGGAGGACGGGCGCGACGAGGCAGCGCCGACGCCCGAGGCGCAGGTGTGGCCCATGCGCATCCGCGTCGAGGAGCGGCCTCCGCGCACGCTGCGCATCGGCGTCGGCTACGGCACGGAGGAGCTGATTCGCGCTCGTGTCAGCTGGCGGCACCGCAACTTCCTGGGCGAAGCTCGTCAGCTCGACCTGCGCGCGCAGTACAACTCCCTGTCTTCCGGAATCGACGCGCGGCTGGCCCAGCCGCACTTCCTGCACCCGAAGCAAGAGATTCAATCCAGTGGCTTCGTGCGCTACGAGACGGTTCCCGCCTACGATGCGCTGCGCGGTGCCGTGGGCGCGATGTTGTTTCGCAAGCTCACGGACGTCTGGACGCTGCGGGGCGGGCACCAATTCGAGATTGCCCGGGTCTTCGAGGATCGCGAGGGCCCCCCGGATGACGAAGGCGAGAGCCGCATCAGCGCGATCCAGCTCGGCATCGGCCGCAGCCACACGGACGACCGCCTCAACCCGAGGCGCGGCTCGATCTTCGATCTCTCGCTCGACTCGGCCCTGCGCGCGATCGGCTCGAGCGCCAATCACCTCACGCTGCGCGGCGAGATTCGCGGCTACATTCCCCTGTGGTGGACGTCCGTGCTGGCGCTGCGCCTGCGCGGCGGGGCCATCCAGCCCGTCGCCGGCAGCGGGAACGGGGACGTGCCGGTGTACAAGCGCTTCTATTCCGGCGGCAGCACTTCGGTGCGCGGCTTCGCGTACCAGGAGCTCGGTCCCCTCGATGCCGACGGGGATCCGATCGGCGGCCTGAGTCTCGCGGAGGGGTCGGTGGAGCTGCGTTTTCCCATCTGGAAGCGCCTGCGCGGCGTGGCCTTCTTCGACGCGGGCCTCGTCGACGAAGAGCCGTTCCACTACCCGCTCGACGAGATTCGCACCGCGGCGGGGCCGGGTCTGCGCTTTGCCACGCCCATCGGATCGTTGCGCCTCGACGTGGGCTTTCCACTCGATCCGAGGGGGAACGACGACACGTTCCGCATCCACCTCTCCGTGGGAAACACGTTCTGATGCGGCGGGGTCTGCGTCTTGCCTGGGCTGTGGCCGCCGGCATTGCGCTGCTCGCGGTCTGCGTCGTCGTCCTGCTCGCCGCACTGGCGCTCGGCTTCCAACGCGAGCGTCTGCGCGCCTTCGTCGAGGCGTCGCTCGAGGACGCGCTCGGAACCGAGGTTGCGATCGGCGCGCTCGAGGGGCGCCTGCTGCCCGGCCTCGCGCTGCGCGATCTCGCCATCGGACCCGAGTCGGCGCGCTGGGTCGAGGTGCAGCGCGCGGCGGTGCGCATCGGCGGCTTCGATTTCGGCGAGCGACGCGTCAAGATCGCGGTGCTGCGCCTCGCGGGCGTTCGCGTGCGCATCGATCGACGCGCAGGCGGCGCCGCGTGGCCCGCTCTCCCGCCAGATGACATCGCGGAGCCCGCGACGCCGAGCTGGTCGATCCGCCGCGCCGAGCTGCGAGACGCCGAGATCGAGCTGATCTGGGGCGACGCGTGTGCGGGCCCGTGTCGCCTGGCTGCGCGCGGACGGGCCTCGGCGCAGGACCTCGTCTGGCCCGTCTCCGAGCAGGCGCTCGCTGCGCTGGTGTTCGACGCGGAGGCCGATTTCGACGGCGTGGTGCCCGGCGTCGCTGCGCCGGAGCCGCTCGCCCTGCACGGCAACGCGACGCTACGACTCGAGGATCGTCTGCTCGACGTTCCATCCCTCGCGCTGCGCGCGGGCGATTGGGAGATCGCGCTGGACGCGCCGGCGCAGATCGCGCTGCGCCCGGGCGGCTTTCGCATCGAGCATCTCGGCCTGGCCAGCGCCGGCGCTTCGCTGCGTATTCAGGGCGGTGTGTCGCCCGAGCGCTTCGAGGCCCTGGCCCTGGAGCTGCGCGCTGTCGAGGCGGCGCGGCTGGCGGCGCTCGCCGGCGTCGCCACCGAGGTGGAAGGGCGCATCGATGCGGACTTCCAGCTCGACGGCGCGCTCGCGCGTCCCGAGGTGCGCGGCGAGCTGCGCTGGCAGGAGGCCCGGATCGGCCGCATGCCTCGCGGTCGGATCGTCGCGGCGATCGTGGCTGCCGAGCCTCGCATCGAAGCCACGCTGCGCGCGGAGGCGGGCGAGCGCGAGCTGGCGGTCGCCGAGGTGCGGATGCCGTACTCCGCCGCGCTGCACGGAGATCTTTCTCCGACGCGCGAGATGACGGCGATCCTGCGCTCCGACGGTCTCGATCTCGCGCTGCTCGCGGTGGCGCTGCCGGGTGAGCTGCGCAGTCTGGGCGGCACGGCGCGCGGCGAGCTCGCCCTGCGCGGCGGCACGCCGCCGGCCGTCGAGGGCTGGCTCGAAATCGAGCAGGGGCAGATCTCGCTGCCGCGGCTCGGAGACGCGCTCACGCCGTTCCGGGCGCGCGCGTCGCTGCGCCCGGCGGACGCGGGCGTCTTCGTCGAGGCGCTGCGCGTCGAGACGCCGCTCGGACGCCTCGACGCACACGGAATCGTGTCGGAAGAGTCGCTGCGCGACGCGCATCTGGCGCTCGAAGCACTCGACGTGGGCGCGCTGGCGGCGCAGCTCGGGGCCGTGCAGGAGGTGGGAGGCGTGGCCGCGGCGCAGCTCGATCTCGCCGGGCCCTTCGCGCATCTCACGCTGCGCGGCCGCGGCAGCTGGGAAGCGCCCCGGGTGGCGACGGCGCGCGCCGAGCGGCTCGCGCTCGAGATCGATCTGGACGCGGCGCAGCTGCGCGCCTCCGCGCAGCTGGTGGAGGCGGGCCGCGCTGCGCTCGAGGCGCGCGCCGTGCTGCCGAGACCGTCGCACTGGGACGCGGCGCAGTGGCTGGGCCCGGGCGCTCGCGTCGACATCGAGGGAGCGGACTTCGATCTTGCCGCCCTGTCTCCCTTCTTTCCGCGCCAGCTCCGCGACATTCGCGGGCGAGCCAACCTCGTGCTCCGCGCCGAAGGGGGGCTGCCGGCGCCGCGCCTGAGTGGAGAGCTCGACATCGCCGACGGCGCGCTTTCGGTGCCGCTGCTCGGGCGCAGGTACGAGCCCATCGAGGGCCGCGTGCGGCTCGACGCCCAGCGTGTGCTGCCCGAATTGCGGGTGGGTCCCCCGGAAGCTCGGGGATCGCTGACCGGCTCGGTCGAGCTGGAGGGCGTGCGGCCCTCGGTCTCCGATCTCGAGCTCGTGCTCACGCACTTCGCCCTGGCCCGATCGCGCGTGCTGCAACTCGATGTCACGGGCAGTCTGCGCCTGGTCGGCCCGGTGCGCGCCCTCGCACTGCTCGGCGGGCTGCGGCTCGAGCACGCGCAGCTGCGAGTTCCCGAGCCGCGCGATCCGATCCTCCGCGAGATCCGCATCGCCAGCCAGGCGGGCGCAGACGTGTCGCTCGTCGAGCGTCCCCCCGCGCCGCCCAGCGCTCTCGAGCGCGCGCGCATGGATCTCGCGCTCTCGTTGCCGCGCAACAGCTGGATTCGGGGACGCGGCCTCGAGCTCGAGCTCGAGGGCGATCTCGATGTGCAGAAGTCCGCCCTGGGACCGGTGCGCTACGCCGGTACGCTGGACGCGGTGCGCGGGCGCTTTTCGTTCCTGGGCAAGCGCTTCGAGATGCGCAGCGGAACGACGACCTTCGACGGATCGGAGCGCCTGGATCCGCTCATCGACGTCGAGGCGCTGCACCGCGTGCGCGACGTCGACATCGTTGCGGTGCTCACCGGCCGCCTCTCGAATCCGACCCTGCGCCTGAGCAGCGAGCCCGCCTACGAGGAGACGGACGTGCTCTCGCTGCTCCTGGTCGGGCGCCGCGCCGACGAGCTCGACGAGAAAGCCGGCGGCTTCGACGCGGCGGCCACGAAGCTCGCCGCGGGCGTCGCGGCCAGCGAGCTCACGGCGCTGCTGCGGGACTACGTTCCGATCGACACGCTGGAGGTGCGCGTCGGGGAGGGGGGCGTGCCCGAGCAGATCGGAGTGGGAAAGTACGTGTGGCAGGACCTCTTCGTGCGCTACGACCGCAGCTTCGGCACCGATCCCAAGGACGAGGTCGGGATCCAGTACCGCATCGATGAGCACTGGAGCGTCGAGAGCGAGATGGCCACGGATCGCAGCGCCGGCGCCGATCTGGTCTGGGGCATCGACTTCTGAAGCGCGCCCGCGCCGTTCATCTGAGCCCGGCGCGCTCTCCGTACGCCGGCACGCTCGCGCGATAGCCGAGCGCTTCCTGGATGCGGTGGCGCAGGGCGTCCGACGCGGAGGGCTCTCCGTGCACGACGAAGACCTCGCGGGGCGGCACGCGGCACGCGCCGACCCAGCGCACCAGATCGTCCTGATCCGCGTGGGCGGAGAAGATGTCGAGCGGAATCACCTGGGCGCGCACGGGGACGTAGCGTCCGTGGATCTTGATGGCCTCCGCACCCGCCACCAGCGCGGCCCCGCGCGTTCCCGGGGCCTGGAATCCGGGCATCAGGATCGTGTTGGATGGATCCGGTGCCAGCGCCTTCAGGTGGTGCAACACGCGACCGCCCGTGGCCATGCCGCTCGCAGAGATGATGACGAGGGGGCCTCGTTGCTCGGCGAGCGCCCGCGATTCCTCGACGCTGCGCGTGAAGGTCGCCACGTCGCAGACCGCTGCGCAGCGCTCCTTGGAGAGCCGGTGATAGTCCACGTATCGCTCGAAGAGATCGGTGGCGTCCGTCGCCATGGGGCTGTTCACGTAGACGGGCAGGCGCAGCTCGGGGTGCTGCGCGAAGACCTCGTGCAGGCAGTAGAGCAGGGTCTGCGCGCGCCCAACGGCGAACGACGGGATCAGGAGCACGCCGCCGCGTTCCGCCGTCTGCGCCAGGATGTTCGCGACCACGTCGACCGGATCCGCCACGGGGTGATTGCGGTCTCCGTAGGTCGACTCCACCACGAGCCACTGCGGGGCGTCGGGGGGCTCGGGCGGCTGCATGAGCAGATCGTCCGACCGGCCCAGATCGCCCGAGAAGAGGATCTCTCGGTGCCCATCGGAGATGGCCACGCTCGCCGCGCCCAGGATGTGGCCCGCGCGCGAGAGGCGGACGCGCAGATCTCCGATCTCGAGGGTGTCCGCGTAGTCGAGGGGCTGGATCTGCGGCAGCACGCGCTGCGCGTCCCGTTCCGTGTAGAGAGGCAGCGCGGGCTCGTGCTTGGAGAAGCGCTTCTCGTTCGCGTAGCGCGCGTCCTCCTCGTGGATGCGGCCCGAGTCCGGCAGCAGGATGCGGCAGAGGTCGCGCGTCGGGGGCGTGGCGTAGATCGGCGCCTCGAGACCCTCCCGGACCATCACGGGCAGGTATCCCGAATGGTCCAGATGGGCGTGCGTGAGGATCACGGCGTCGAGGCTGGCGGGCGCCAGCGGTGGACGCTTCCAGTTGCGCAGCCGCAGCTGCTTCAGGCCCTGGTAGAGGCCGCAGTCGACGAGCAGTCGGGCGCGGGGCGTCTCGACCAGGAACTTCGAGCCCGTGACCGTTCCCACCGCGCCGAAGAATCGGACCTTCATGCTCTGCTCCCACACACGGGCTGCGCGCCCGCGGGCCGCGCGTTCAGCGAGGCGATGGTGCACGAACCCGCTCCGCGCCGCGAGCATCGGCACCCGATGCGTGTCCGCTGCTGCGGGCGCAGCCGAGCGGGACTCGCTATGCAATCGCCAGCGCGTCCCATTCCCGCCCGGCGGCGAGCCGTCGTCCGCGCCGCGCCGGCCCGGTGCCAGGGGGGTGGGCCCGCACCATCGCCGACACGCCGGCGTCGGATCGACGGCACGGAGTCGATGGCGCGGGCCGGGTTGCGCCGTCGCCGCACGGGAATCGCGGGCCTGGGGAGGGAGCTCGATGCGCCGAAAGAACGACGCGGCTCCGGGCGGGCGCGCCCGCCCGGATCGCCGCGGTGGAGAGCAGCCGGCGCCCGGGCGTTCGCTGCGGGCGGCCGCGCGAGCGGTCCATCTCTTCCACGGGCGCACGCCCGCCGTGGGCGCCGCCCCCGGCGACCTCGTCGTGCCGCCGGGTGGCGCGGCGTCGCGGATCCGCGCGATGGCCTTCGACCGGGAACATCTGGTGGAGCGCGAGGTCGAGGATCCCGGCGCGCTGCGCTCATTCATGCAGGATGGCCGCACGGTCTGGCTCGACGTTCACGGCTTCGGGGACGCGGCGGTGCTGCATCAGCTGCGCGACGTGCTCGAGCTGCATCCCCTCGCGATGGCGGACATCGTCAACGTGCCGCAGCGCCCCAAGGCCGAGGCCTACGGCGACCGCCTTCTCATCGTCCTGCGCATGGCGCGCGTGCTGCCGGGGGGCCACGTCGAATTCGAGCAGGTGAGCATCGTGATCGGGCCCGGTTGGGTGGCGACGTTCCAGGAGCAGGAGGGGGACGTCTTCGACGGTGTGCGCGAGCGCGTTCGCGCGGCCGGATCGAAGCTCCGGCAGATGGGCGCGGATTATCTCGCCTACACGCTGCTGGATGCGATCGTCGACGGCTACTTTCCGGTGGTCGAGTCGTGTGGCGACGTGCTCGACGCGCTGGAAGAGGAGGTGGTGGACTCGCCCACCCACGGGACGCTGTCCCGCATCCACGCCGCGAGGCGCCTGCTGATGTCCCTCCACCAGACCCAGTGGCGCCAGCGCGACGCGATCGCCGTGCTGCTGCGCGACGATTCGAGCGTGTTCACGGAGCCGGTCCGCGTCTATCTGCGCGACATTCACGATCACGCGATGCAGACTCTCGATGCCATCGAGACCTTTCGCGAGATGTGCGTCGGCCTGATCGACATCTATCTGTCGGGTGTGAGCAATCGGCTGAACGAGGTGATGAAGACACTCACGGTCGTCGCGAGCATCTTCATTCCGCTCACCTTCATCGTCGGCGTGTACGGGATGAACTTCCGGGACATGCCCGAGCTGGGCTGGCGCTGGGGGTATCCAGGCGTCTGGATCGTGATGCTCGCCGTGACGGTCGGCATGCTGCTGTCGTTTCGCCGCCGCGGCTGGCTCGAGCGCCGCTCTCGGGGCAGGCGCCCCTGACGCGCGGGAGGCGCGCCACGGGGGGCTGGGCCGGTATCATCGAGCGCCACGGCCCCGGTCGCGCGCGCACGCTGCGGGCGGGGAGCGAGTGTGTTGCACACGGGCCCCGGATGGGGCTCTATTTGCGCGCATCCGCCAGGGAGAGCAGGCATGGCATCCGAGGTGCTCTGCCGAGTCAACGGCCAGGTCGAGGATCTCATGACGCCGGATCCGGTGACGGTTCTGCCGGACGCCCCGGTGGGTGAGGTGTGGCAGCGGATGGCGGAGCGGCGCTTCCGCCACATGCTGGTGGCCGGCGCCGATCGGCGGCTACTCGGTCTGGTGACGCAGCGCGATCTGCTCGCCGCCGCGCGCTCTGCGTCGAGTGTGGTGGATTTCTCCGATCAGCGGCCGGTCTCCCAGTTCATGCACAAGCAGGTGGATACCGTGCGCCCCGAGTGCTGCGCCGCCGAGGCCGCGCGGCACATGCTGCGCTCGAAGCGCAGCTGCCTGCCCGTGGTCGACGACGCGAGGCGTGTGGTGGGCATTCTCACCGAGGCGGACTACCTCCGCCTCGCTACGCGGGGCGCTCCGGCCTGCAGCTGCGGCGGCGTGGACGCGGCGGACGAGTAGCTCGCGCGGCGCCCAGCCCCCGCGCGCTCCCCTGGCTGTCCCCACGCCGGCTCGCGGCCTGCGCCGCACCTCGAGAGCACCTTCGTGCGCAGCCGAGCCAGGCCGCTCGATCCCCTCGAATCGCGGCCTTCGCAGTCCGGATCCGCACCGGTTCGATCTCGCAACGGCAAGTAGATTCATAACATTTTGAAATCCATAATGATTTCAAATCTCCCGAAAATCTGATCGCGGATTGACAGGAGGATTTTTTGTTTAGATAATATCTAAACATTTTGATCCGCCGCTCCGATATCGCGTGGTGCAGCTGGGAGGCGCAGGGCGCCGCAGGATGCGGAGCGAACCGAGTCGGAAGTTCGGTGGTCAAAGTTCTCACGCAGCGCGTGTGACCCGCTTGGGCGGGTGGCATCGAGAAGAAGCGAGAGGGGGGCAAGACGAGCATGGCATTCGATACGGACACGCGGACCGATCTCGACGCGGTCGAGGCGATCGATTCGTTCTACCCCGAGCCGCGCCCGCTGGAAGCGGTCGCCGCGCATGCGCCCGCGCGCCGCGCCGGGGCGCAGCCCGCGTCGCGCGCGCCGAGCTCACGCGATGCGCTGGATCAGTACATGCGTTCGATCCGGCGCGTTCCGGTGCTGGCGCCGCAGCAGACCTCCGCGCTCGCCGAGACGATGCGCTGCGAAGAGGCGCGCTTCCGCGACGCGCTGTACTCGATTCCCGAGGCCGCGGATCTCGTCGTGCACCGCTGGACCGAGCGCGCGGCCGCGGGCCGCGTGACCGGCGTACTGGCCGAGGCGTATCCCACCGATCGCAATCCGAAATGGAGCCGCCACATCGATCGCGTGCTCGGGGAGGTGGCGCGCCTGCGCGCCCAGAGCGGCGAGCAGCGCGGCGCAGCGCGCGGGTGCTCTCGCAAACCCGAGACCGGCCTCGACCTGCAGGTGCAGCAGCTGCTGCACGAGGCCAAGCTGAATTTCGATCTCGCGCTCGATGTGCACCGCGAGATCGGCAGGCGCCTGCGCACAGCGCGGCGCAAGGCCCGTCGCGATGGCCTCGGGCTGCGCGAAGCGGTGGTGCGGGATGCGTTCAGCCGGGCCGAACACGCGCTCGCGCGGCGCGACGAGGCGCTGCAGACCTTCGTGGCCCACAACCTGAAGCTCGTGGTCAACATGGCGCGCCGCTATCGCGGCATGGGCATCGACTTCCTGGATCTGGTCCAGGAGGGAAATCTCGGCTTGATCCGCGCCGTGCAGAAGTTCGACCACACCCGTGGCTTCAAGTTCTCGACGTACGCGGTCTGGTGGATCGAGCAGGCGCTGATCCGCGCCATCCAGAATCACTCGAGAACCGTGCGCGTTCCATCGCACATCTACGAGCGCCAGCTGCGCTACCGGCACGCCGAGCGCGAGGCGCGGAACCTCGGACCCTCCGGTCCGGAGACGGAGCAGATCGCGCGGATCATGGATCTGCCGGAAGCGGAGGTCGAGAACCTCGCCGGGGCCATGGCGCCGCTGCGCTCGCTCGACGAGCTCGTTCCCGGCAGTGAAGATCGGACGCTGCAAGACCGCCTGCCCGACGCGACCGTCGTCGATCCGATCGACTCCGTGAGCGACACGCAGATGGCGCGTGCGCTGGACCGCAGCCTGGCGGCGCTGCAGCCGCGCGAGCGTCAGGTGCTGGTGTGGCGCTACGGCCTGGGGGGCGAGCCCGCGCAGACACTCGAAGCGGTCGGTGAACGCCTCGAACTGTCTCGCGAGCGGGTTCGCCAGATCGAGGTCGCCGCATTCGACAAGCTGCGCGCGAACGACGCATTGGCCGATCTCGCCGAAGCCGTGACGGGGAACGACGAGCCGGGTACCGGCCGTCTCCGCAAGCGGAAGCGCTCCGCCTGAGCTGGAGGCGCGATCCGGAGCTCCGCGTCAGCGGCGCCTCCCTTCCGGATCCCCGGCGCGCCGCGCCAGCGTGTGCGCGAGCAGGAGCG
>JAOUNA010000259.1 GCA_029881215.1 Myxococcales bacterium
CGAAGTCACGCAGGACGGCATAGGGAAATAGATTTGGATTGGGATTCGATCCAATCCAGAATCGGTTCAGGTAATCGCAGAAGATGTCTGTTCCGTTGGTCTGATCCTGCAGCGCTCCCTGACACTTGTTCTTGGTGTAGCCGTCCATGAAGTTGGCCGCGCCCGAAATGCGCGCCGACACCGTATCGCCGAAGACGGGAAAACCGACCGCGCCTTCGAATTCCATCAGGTTGTAGTGGCCGTAGCTGAGCGAAGCCGCGCTCGAGAACTCGCCGTCGGGCTTGTTCGAGTACACCTTGATCGCACCCGCCGTCGCGTTGCGGGAGCTCTGGCTGCCCTGGGGTCCGCGCAACACCTCGATGTTCGCCACGTCGAAGAGCTGGAAGAGCTGGCCTGCGGGCGAGTTGACGTAGATGCCATCGGTGTAGATCGCGACGGAGCCCGCTGAGTTGGCGTTGTAGTCCTTGAGTCCGATGCCGCGGATGAAGACCGTGGGATTCGAAGCGGCGAACGCGGTGTTGATCTCGAGGTTCGGCGTGTAGTCCGAGAGATCGGAGATGTCCTGGATGCGGAAGTCCTGGATGTCGGCGGCGGAGAACTGGGTAACCGAGACGGCCTCGTCCGCAGACGTGAGCTCGCTCATCGTGGCCGTAACCCGGATCTCCTCGACGCCCTCCGCCTTGCCCTTCCCGGGAGCGGCCGGCTCTACGACTTCCTCTTCGATCTCGTCGACGCCGAAGCCACCGATTTCCTCGTCCGTGGGCTCGTCGGCCGCTGTCGCCTCTTCGACTATGCTGTCGCGGTCCTGCTCGGCGGGATCGTCGACCTGCGCCGAAACGGGCGCGGCGAACAGGAGCGCCAGCAGTCCGAGGAGGGCACTGAGCCGCAATGAGGGGTGACGCTGTCTATCCGCGTTTCTCTGCATGAATCGCTTCCGTTCTTCGGAGTGGTGCACGCCAAGCGGTGAGGCGGGTAAGCTCGCAGCCTACGACGACGGGATCAAGTACCACATTTGCACGCGCGACACCCCAGCGCGCCCCCCGGGGGTCGCGCGTCAAGCAAGCCAGCCGACGCGGCATCAACAAGAGGTTCGACCATCGATGAGAGCTTCCCTTGTAGCACTTTGGCTCGTGTCTCTCGCAGCCATTTTCGCACTGGCCCACTACGTCGTGCCCAGTGCGGAGACCGTGCGACTCGCGTCGCCGGAATCGTTCCACCGAGCGCTCGACGAGTCGAACGACTTGCTGCGCACGTATCGCTACAGCGCATTCCTCAGACAGATGACGCCGGAGCAGCTGCCCGGCGCAATCGCCGATCTCGAGGCTCACCACCTGTGGCTCACGCCCGAGGACCTGCGGCTGTTCATGCTCGCCTGGGCGCGCTTCGATCCGGCCGGCGCCTTCGAACACGTCTCGAACTGGCCCGACAACCTGCGGGAGCTCGGCCTCGGCGCCGCCGTATACGCCTGGGCCTTCTACGATCCTTCCGCCGCGCTCGAAGCCATCGAAGGACTGGAATCTCGAGCCACACAGATGCAGCTGCGTCACGAGCTCGTGGCCGGCTGGTCGGCTCGCGACGAGACGCAGGATCTGAGCGACTGGATCGCCGCGCTGCCCGAAGGACAGACGCGCCAGCGCTACACGGGGCGCTTCGCGCGCCAGCTGCTGCGACGCGACCCGGAGATGTTGCTGGCCTGGGCGGACGCGGTCCCGCTCGACGCCCATGACGGCTTCAAGAAGACAGCGGTGCTCAAGGCCGTGAACGCGCTCGCGCAGCAGGACTACCTGCGCGCCAAGACCTGGATCGAGGGCCACTTCGGGCAAGATTACGCGCGCCGGGTGGCGCCGGTGGTCGTTCGCAACTGGGCCAAGGAGGATGCGAAGGCTGCCCTGGACTGGTCGCTCACCCTGCCCGACGAGGACGACCGCGAACGGGCGGTGGCCCAGGCGTATCGGGCCTGGCTCAAGGACACGCCGAACGAGGCCACGGAGTGGCTACAGGCGCACACACCCGCCGACTCGCTCGACACGGCGCTGCGCATTGCCTTCCAGAACGCGCTGTCGGATTCCCCGGAGCGCGCCATGCACTGGGCGGAGCGCATCCAGGATCCCGAGAGCCGCGCGCGCAGCGTGCGCGAGGTGGCCGTGCGCTGGAAGCGCCAGGATCCGGAGGCACTCGACGCCTGGCTCGCCAGCGCAGAGATCACCGACGACCTGCGCCAGACGATCCTGGACGCACCCGCGGGCAAGGGCACACCGGGCAAACGACCGATGGTGCGCAGGCCGCGGCGGCGCCCGCCGGCTGCGTTGCAGGGCAGGCCCGACGCGCCGCCCGCTCCGGCCGGTGAGGCCGCCGACACGCCCTGATTCAGCGGAGGTCGACCCGAGTCCCGTGCGGGGGGCACCGGAGCGCGCGAGCTAGAGCTGCTCGAGGCGCGCGAGCTCGGCTCGCGCCTGTTCCGCCTCCGGCGCCGCGGCGCTTTCGAGCACCTGACGGAACGCGTCGCGAGCGCCCTCCACGTCCCCGGATCGGGCCAAGCCGAGCCCGAGCCGATAGCGCACGCTGCTGGATCCAGGGTCGAGCTTCAGTGCGTTCTGGAACGCCTTCACGGCCTCGACGGCGTCACCGCGCTCGAGCTGCGCCTTCCCCAGCACCTCGAGCGCCTCGGCGCCTCCCTGGAAGAGGACCGCGCGCTTCGCCAGGGCGACCGCGCGATCCAGATCCGTCCGGCGGCGCACCAGCTCCGCGGCGAGGTCGATCGCCGGCTGCGGCTCGCGCGGATACCGCACGATCATCTCTTCCAGGCGCTCATCCGCCTGCTTCGACCGGTCCGCAGCGCGCAGCAGGCGTACCGCCGCCTCGAGATACGCCGGCTCGCTCGGATCCGCAGACGCGGCGCGTGCGTCGAGCCCGAGGGCTGCGTCGATCTGTCCAGCCTCCCCGCGCAGGCGCGCCAGTGCAGCCAGCGCCTCGGGTCGATCCGGGTCGAGCTCGATCGCCCGTTCGAGGGCGGCGCCCACCTCCGCAGCGGGCCGTCCCGCGTCCCGCAACACCTCCCCGCGCAGCACGTGGAGCACGGCGGCGTCGGGATGCGCTTCCAGAGCCGCCTCGACGCGCCGCAGCGCCTCGTCCCGTCTGCCCAGGTTGCCGAGGCTCCCGACCAGCGTGCGCAGCGCGGCCGCGTTGGCGGGATCGGTCAGATCGAGCCCACTCCGCTCGATCAGATTCGCCGCCGCCTCCTCGCCGCGCGAGCCGGCCACCAGCTCGGCCTCGATGGCCACGGCACGGCCCGCCTGGCCGGGCAGCATGGCCAGCCGCCGCAGCCCTTCGGCAGCCACATCGTGCCGGGCAACGCGGCCGGCGACGCGCACAGTGACCGCGTAGCCCTCGGGATCGTCGGGATGCGAGCGGACGTAGCGACCAATGATCTCGAGAGCCTGCGCGTTGTTGCCCATCGCTTCGTGCAGCGTCGCGAGGTCGAGCGCCGCGTTGGTGTGCCGCACGTCGGAGCGGATCGATTCCCGATACTCCGAAATGGCGCGCTCGAAATCGCCGATGCCCTCCGCCGCCTGCCCCGCGTAGAAGCGAGCCGCGGAGTTGTTCGGCCAGAGTCGGATGCCCTTGTCGAGCGCCTCGAGCGCAGCCCGAGGATCGCCCTGCGCGAGGCGCAGCCGGCCGCGCAGCAGATCTGCGTAGAGCGTGTCGCCCATTGCCTG
>JAOUNA010000260.1 GCA_029881215.1 Myxococcales bacterium
CCTTCGCGGCGTTCGCGATCGCGGGCATGCGCGTGGCCGGCCGCGCGAAGCAGCCGTTTGCGCTGCTGGCCGCGTTCGGCATGACCGGGCTCGTGGCGCTGCCGGCCCTGGTGAACGCGGCGGTGGTGATGGGCGTGCTGCCCACCACGGGACTCACCCTCCCCTTCCTGTCCCACGGCAGCAACTCGCTGTGCTGCGCCGCGCTCGCGGTGGGCATCCTGCTGCGGATCGCCGCCCGCGAGGCGGTGTCCCAGCCCACCCGGGTGGCCGGCGCCACGCCCCGGGGCCTGGTGCGCGCATGAGCAGCATCGCGCACGGCAGACACTGGGCAGTGGCAGGGGGCGGCACCGGCGGACACGTCACGCCCGCCCTGGCCCTCTCGGAGCGCATCGTCGCGCGCGGCGACGTCGTGCTCGTGCTCGGCACGGAGCGCGGCATCGAAACCGCGTTGGTGCCGGAGGCCGGCTTCGAGCTGGTGGCGCTGCCGTCGGGCCAGATCATGGGCCAGGGTGCCTGGGCGCGCGTGCGCTCGATCTTCGCGATCGCACAGGGCTGCGTCTCCGCCTGGCGGACACTTCGGTCGCAGCGCTGTGAGATCGTGGTATCGGTGGGCGGCTACGCATCGGTGCCGGCCGTGCTCGCGGGTGTCGCGCTGCGGCGGCCGATCGCGCTGGTCGAGCCGAACGCGCGGCCCGGTCGCGCGAACCGCGTGTTGGCGCGCTTCGCACAGCGTATCTTCGTGCAGTTCGACGAGGCGGGGCAGGCGCTCGCACGCGGCGACGCGCGCGTGCGCTGCCCCGGCATTCCGCTGCGGCGGGCGCTCGTCGAGGCCTTCGCGAACGCGCCGCCGCGCCGCGCGCCGGAGCCTCCGTACCATCTGCTGGTCGTCGGCGGCAGCCAGGGCGCTCGCCAGATCAACGAGGCCATGATGGAAGCGGCGGGCGCGCTGCAGCGGATCCCCTTGCGCGTCGTCCACCAGACGGGTCACGACGACCGCGAGCGCGTCGCGCACGCCTACGCAGCGGCCGGTCTCGACGCCGAGGTATTGGCGTTCGAGCGGAACATGCCGCGCCGCTACCGCGAGGCGGATTTCGCGCTGTGTCGGGCCGGCGCGCTCACGGTGGCGGAGCTCGCCATGGCCGGATTGCCCGCGCTGCTCGTGCCCTATCCCCATGCAGCGGACGACCATCAGGCCGCCAACGCCGCCGCGCTCGCCGAGGCGGGTGCCGCGCGCGTGCTGCCGTCGCGCCCGCTCACCAGTGAGCACGTCGTGGCTGCGATCGAGGCACTGCTCGCCGCGCCGGAGCTGCTGCGCTCGATGGGCGACGCCGCGGCAAAGCTCGCCCGACCGGATGCGGCGGATCGGATCGTCGAGGCCTGCGCCGAGCTGCTCGGGCCGGCGGGGAGGGCCTAGCGAATGTACCGACGCATCAAGCGCATTCACTTCGTCGGCGTGGGCGGCATCGGCATGTGCGGTCTGGCGGAGCTGCTCGCGAACCAGGGCTACGAGGTGACGGGATCGGACCTTCGCGAGGGGCCCACCGTCGAGCGGCTGCGCACGCTCGACATTCCCGTGATCCTGGGCCACGCAGAGGCCAACATCGGATCGGCCGATGTCGTCGTGTACTCGTCGGCGGTGCGCGCGGGCAACCCGGAGCTGCAGGAAGCGGAGCGGCGCAAGATTCCGGTGATTCCCCGCGCCGAGATGCTCGCGGAGCTGATGCGCCTGAAGGAGGGCATCGCGGTGGCGGGAAGCCACGGCAAGACGACGACGACGTCGCTCATCGCCCACGTCCTTTACGCCGCGGGTCTCGATCCCACCGCGATCATCGGCGGACGCGTGCGCGCGGCGGGCAGCGCGCCGACCACGGCGCGCCTCGGCAACAGCGACCTGCTGGTGGCCGAAGCCGACGAGAGCGACGGCTCGTTCCTGCGGCTGGCGCCCGTGATCGCGGTGGTGACCAACGTGGATCCGGAGCACCTGGACCACTACGGCTCGTACGAAGCGCTTCAAGATGCGTTCGCCGCCTTCGTGAATCGCGTTCCGTTCTGGGGAGCCGCGGTGCTGTGTCTCGACCATCCGGGCGTGCAGTCCCTGCTGCCCCGGGCGACGCGGCGCATCATCACCTACGGAACCGCGTCGCAGGCCGATCTCGTGGCGACCGACGTCGCGCGGGACGGTACGGGCATGCGCTTCTCGGTGCGCCGTCGCGAAGAATTGCTGGGCGAGGTGCAGCTGCGCATGCCCGGGCAACACAACGTGCTGAATGCGCTCGCCACGCTCGCCGTGGCCATGGAATTCGACGTGCCCTTCGGCCTCGCGGCCGAGGCGCTCGCGGAATTCCTCGGCATCGAACGCCGCTTCGAAACCGTGGGCGAAGAGCACGGCATCCGCGTGGTGGACGACTACGGCCATCACCCCGCCGAGATCCGCGCCACGCTCGCAGCCGCGCGAGCCCTGCACGACGGCCGCCTGGTGGTCGCCTTCCAGCCCCACCGCTACACGCGCACACGCGATCTCTGGGAGGACTTCACCCGCGCCTTCAACGACGCGGACCTGTTGATCGTGACCGAGATCTACGCCGCCGGCGAAGACAAGATGCCCGGGGTGGAGGCCGCGCGGCTGGTCGAGTCGCTGCGCGCCCATGGACACCGGGACGTCCAATTCGTCGCCGATCTCGACGGCGTGCTCGAGCAGCTCGCGGAGCGCGCGGAGCCCGGCGATCTCGTCTTGACGCTCGGTGCGGGCAGCGTGTCGAGCCTCGGCGCACGGCTGCTCGCGCGCCTGCGGGAGCGCAGCCGATGATGTCGGATGCCCTGCGCGACGCGCTGCGCGAGCAGTTCGCGGACGCCGTGCGCTTCGACGTGGGCCTCGCCCGCCTCACGTCGCTGCGCGTGGGCGGGCCCGCCGATGCGGTCGTCACCCCCGCGGATCGCGCGCAGCTCGCCGCGCTGCTGCGTCTGTGTCGCGCGCAGCGCGTGGCGCACCACCTGATCGGCGCGGGCTTCAACACCCTGGCGCTCGACGCGGGCGTGCCGGGCATCGTGATCCAGCTCGGCCGGCTGCGCCGGCTCGAGGAGCGACCGGCGGGCACGCTGCGCGCCGAAGTCGGTGTCTCCCACAGCCAGATCACGCGTTTCTGCACGGAACGCGGCCTCGCGGGTCTGGAGTTCGCCGCGGGCATCCCGGGCACGGTGGGCGGCTGGCTCGCCATGAACGCGGGCATTCCCGATCGCGAGATGAAGGACGTCGTGCAGGAGCTGGAAGTGATGAGCCCGAGCGGCCGCCACATCCGCCACCTGGATCGTGCGGCGCTTCACTTCGTCTACCGCGGGCTGCGCGGGCTGGCGCCGGGCAGCGTGCTGCTCTCCGCCCTCTTCCGGGTCTCGCTCGCCGAGCCCGCCCGCGTGCGCGCAGAGGTGGAGCGGGTGTTGGCGCGGCGCGCCGAGACGCAGCCCCTCGACGTGCCGTCCTGCGGGTCGGTGTTCAAGAATCCGCCGGGCGATTTCGCCGGCCGCCTGATCGAGGCTGCCGGCCTCAAGGGGCACCGCCACGGCGGCGCGCAGATCTCTCCCGTGCACGCCAACTTCATCGCCAACACGGGAGGCGCCACCGCATCGGACGTGCTCGCACTGATCGGCGAGGCGCGCCGGCGCGTGCGCGAGCAGACCGGCGCACGCCTCGTGCCCGAGGTGCGCATCCTG
>JAOUNA010000261.1 GCA_029881215.1 Myxococcales bacterium
GCCGAGCTGCTGCAGAGCCGACGCGAGCGGCGTGAGGCGATGCGCGCGGAGTGGTGGAGCCATGCGCGGGAGGTGCTCTTCACCGGGATCGAGCTGAATGCGAAGCAGTCTCGCCAGGTGGAGGCCCTCATCGAGGCGCTGCTGCAAAATCACTCACGCGAGCGGGAGATCGCTGCCGAGCTGCGCGCCGCCGGGTCGGAGATGGATCCGCAGCGCCGCGCCACGCTCCGCGAAGAGCAGAGTCAGCTCATGCAACAGCGCAAGAGCCGCGGAGATCTCTTCGAAGCCATGCGGTCATCGCTCACCGAGGCGCAGCGCCCCGTCTTCGACATGAATCGAGCCCGCCTGGTGGCCGAGCGTCAGGCACGCGAGAAGGCACCGCCGGAAGGCCCAGTCAGCGGCCCCCGAAGCCCATCCAGCTGAAGCGCAAGCCGGCGCCGCCCCGAATGCCGAACCGGTCGCGTTCGACCTCGTAGGTGGCGACGCCATTCGGATCGAAGAATCCGGTGGTGGGGTCACTGAGCAGATACATGAATTGGCCGCCTGCGTAGATCCAGGTCCGGATCGGAAGATCCTGTTGGAAGAGCGACAGCGCGAGCTCGAGCCCGAAGCCGAGGTGGTGATCGCTGGTGCTGGCGGCCCCGATGCTCTCGTGGATCTCGAACACCTCGTTGACCGGATCGACCTCGTTCACGGTCCTGAGGTGCCCGGTCATGTTGATCCTCTCGAAGCCGTAGGCGACGGAGGGCTTCACCTGCAGCAGCCAGGCCTCGTTGACCGGTAGCTCGAACGCGACGCCCAGCGCGGCGGACCAGGATGGATTCTGGATCTGCGCCAAGATGTCACTCCCCTGTCCCGTGAAGCTCTCGGGATCGGTGACGGGGCAATCGACGCTGGGGTTCGTCTCGCAACTTTGCACCGTGACCGCGTAATCACGAGAAGAAGCGAAAGCGTCGACTTCGATCGCGGTCCGACCTCTGAGCTCGCCGACCTTGAAGATCTTGTCGGACGAGAACTGTCGCAGCTGCAATCGCCCCTGGGCGAACAACCGGGGGCGGCCGGGCAGCCCCTCGAACATCGGCCCCATCAGCTCGCCCCCGAACTGAAACAGGAACTCGCGGGTCGGATCGTTCTGGCTCCCCTCGAGCCAGGGTGGATTGATCGAGTTCTGCACACTCGCGTCGGCGGAGTAAGAAAAGGTGCTGAATCCGAGGTCGAGGGACGGGATCCAGCGGGGGGCCTCGCCCTCCTGCTCCGCCCAGCTGGCCTGGCCCATCAGGCCAGCACACAAGAGCGCCAGCCCGGCCCGGCCCAAGGACGGCCATCCCACACGGCGCGTGCGCTCTAGGGCTCCTTGCAGCGAGCGCCCGGATCGCATCGAACCTCGCATTCCGCTCAGCGTCTCTCGCAGCCCGATCACGTGCGGCACCCGCCCTCGAGGCCTCGCGCACGGCGGCCTCTCCCGTCCGTTCCAGATCTTGTGCAATGGTTCAGCCACGAGAACGCTCGGGCAAGCCGGACACCGGCCGTCGGATCGACCCGGCAGGGCGCTCTTCGAGTCCGTGTTGATTGATCGTGGTGATGTCAGGCCGGATTCTATCAGACGCCCCCGGGCGCGGGCATGGGATATTTGAAGCCAGGCGCCGCGCTGGCTGCCCTGGCGCCGCCGCTCGCGAGCCCTGCCAGCGGGGTTGGCGGCGAGATCCGGGTGCGGAACCATCGGACGGCCGCGACGAGCCCCTGGATCGAGCGCGGCAATCGATGCTGTCGCGTGAGTGCGCAGCCACGCCCGGCAGATCGGAGGCTCGAGGATGGCGGGAAGAAGTGCGGACAGGCGTTCGACCCGCCGCTCGACTCGCGTGCGGACGGTCCCCCAGCGACCCTGGTCGCAACCGCGGCTTCCCTATGCGCCCATCGAGATCCTCTCCGCCGATCAGATCGAAGCCATCCACCGCACGGCGCTCACGGTGCTCCAGGAAGTCGGCATGCGCATCCTCGAGCCCAAGGCCCGCGGATTGCTCGCCGCCGCCGGCGCAAGCGTGGACGAGGACGACCTGCGCGTGCGCTTCGATCCCGCGATGGTCGAGGAGTGGGTCGCCAGGGCACCCGCCGAGTTCACGCTCAGCGTGCGCAACCCGGCGCACAATCTCCACGTCGGCGGACGCCACACCTTCTTCGCCGCCGTCGGCGGCCCCGCCTTCTGCAGCGATCTCGATCGCGGCCGGCGTGCGGGAACCTACGCAGAAATGTGCGATTACCTGAAGCTCATCCAGTCGCTCAACATTCTGCACCAGGAAGGTGGCGGTCCGTTCGAAGCGCTCGATCTTCCCGCCGGCACGCGCCACCTGGATCTCTACTACGCGCAGAACACGCTGATGGACAAGAACTGGCAGCCCCAGGGGCTGGGCCGCGAGCGCGTGCTCGACGCGCTCGAGATGGCGGCGATCGCCCTCGGCACCACGCGGGAGGGCCTGCTCGCCACACCGGTCTTCACGTGCATCATCAACACCAATTCCCCGCTGCTGCTCGACATCCCGATGGCGGAAGGCCTGGTCACCCTGGCCGAACACGGGCAGGCGGTGGTGCTCACGCCGTTCACCCTGGCCGGCGCCATGGCGCCGATCACCCTCGCCGGCGCGCTCGCGCAGCAGCACGCCGAGATCCTCGCAGGCATCGCACTCTGTCAGATCGTCCGGCCCGGCGCGCCCGTGATGTACGGCGGATTCACGTCGAACGTCGACATGAAGTCGGGATCGCCCGCCTTCGGGACGCCGGAGTACACCCAGGCCGCGCAGGCATCCGGCCAGCTCGCGCGGCGCATCGGCGTTCCATTCCGCTCGAGCAACGTCACCGCGGCGAATGCGGTCGACGCCCAGGCGGCCTACGAGAGCGCCATGTCACTGTGGGGGGCGCTGCTGGGCGGCGCGCATCTGCTCAATCAAGCGGCGGGCTGGCTCGAAGGCGGCCTCACCGCGTCTTTCGAAAAGCTCATCGTCGACGCGGAAATGCTGCAGATGATGGCGGCCTACTTCGCGCCCATGGAGATCTCGGAAGCGAGCCTGGCGCTGGACGCCGTCCGTGAGGTCGGACCGGGTGGACACTACTTCGGGACGGCGCATACGCTCGAGCGCTACGAGTCCGCCTTCTATGTTCCGCTCGTGTCCAACTGGGACAACTACGAGACGTGGCTCGCCGCTGGGGGGATCACGGCCAGCCAACGGGCGAACGGCATCTGGAAGCGCATGCTCGCCGAGTACGAGCCGCCGCCGCTGGATCCGGCCACCGACGAGGCGCTGCGAGAATACGTCGCGCGCCGCAAGCGAGAGCTGGCGATGCACCCGATTGGCGCCTGATCGAACGGCGGAGTGAGGGAGCGAAGCGCTGTGGCGACCTGCGGTGAGGCCTTGATCCGGATTCTCGAGAGCTACGGCGTGGAGCTGGTCTTCGGCATCCCTGGCGTCCACACCATCGAGCTGTACCGCGGCCTGGCGGGCTCCGGCCTCCGCCACATCTCGCCGCGCCACGAACAGGGCGCGGGATTCATGGCCGACGGCTACGCGCGCGCAACGGGACGCGTGGCCGCCTGCTTCATCATCACCGGCCCGGGCATGACCAACATCGCCACGGCCATGGCCCAGGCGCGGCAGGATTCCATCCCGATGCTGGTGATCTCGTCGGTGAACCGCACCCAC
>JAOUNA010000262.1 GCA_029881215.1 Myxococcales bacterium
GAGGCCCGGAGCCGAATCCTCAGCGGCGCCAGCACGCTGGCCGACGCGGTGCGCGGAACGCTCGGGCCTCGCTCGAAGTGCGTCTTGATGGAGAGGAAATGGGCGAGTCCGCTCGTCTGCGACGACGGCGTGACGATCGCCAAGCAGATCCGCCTCAAGGACCCCGAGGAGAATCTCGGGGCGCTGATGATGAAGGAGGTCGCGGTTCGCACCGGCGACGCGGTGGGCGACGGGACCACCACCTCGACGCTGCTCGCCCACGCGATGTTCGCAGACGCGGTGCGGAACGTGACGGCGGGAGCCAATCCGATCTCGCTCAAACGCGGGCTCGAACGCGGCGCGAAGGCCGCGATCGAGGCGCTTCGCGGCTTCTCCCGACCCGTGTCGAGCTCGGTGGAGCGCGAGCAGGTGGCGACGGTTTCGGCGCACGGCGACGCCTCGATCGGCACCCTCGTGGCCGAAGCGCTCGACCGGGTCGGCGGCGAGGGCATCGTGACCGTCGAGGAGGCGAAGGGAACGGAGACATCGCTCGAGGTGGTCGAAGGCATGCAGCTCGATCGCGGCTACCTCTCGCCCTACTTCGTGACCGATGCGGAGAAGATGGAGGTGGTGCTGCAGGATCCCCTGATCCTGCTTCACGAGAAGAAGATCCACCTGATGCGCGACCTGCTCTCCCTGCTCGAAGACACGGTCAAGGCCGGCAAGCCGCTGCTCATCATCGCCGAAGACGTGGAGGGAGAAGCGCTCGCGACGCTGGTGGTGAACAAGCTGCGCGGCACCCTCGCCTGCGCGGCCGTCAAGGCGCCCGGCTTCGGCGATCGGCGCAAGGCGATGCTCCGGGACCTCGCGGTGCTGACGGGCGGGCAGCTCGTTGCCGAAGAGCTCGGCCTGAAGCTGGAGAGTCTGGCCCTGAAAGACCTGGGCAGAGCGCGGCGCGTGGTGATCGATCGGGACACGACGACGATCATCGGCGGAGCCGGAGATCCGGCGGCGATCGAGGCGCGCTGCAACGAGCTGCGCAGCGAGATCGAGCAGACCCAATCCGATTACGATCGCGACAAGCTCGAGGAGCGCCTGGCCCGGCTCTCTGGAGGGGTTGCGCTGATCCAGGTGGGTGCCCCCTCGGAGACCGAGATGCGCAACCGCAAAGACGCCTTCGAAGACGCGATCAGCTCGACCCAGGCCGCCATCGAGGAGGGCATCGTTCCCGGCGGAGGGCTCGCGCTGTTGCGCGCGACGGCAGCGGTCGAGCGCGAGGCGGAGAAATCCGAGGGCGACGAGCAGACGGGCGTTCGCATCGTGAAGCGCGCCCTCGAGGTGCCGGTGCGCCAGATCGCCGCGAACTCGGGGGTCGACGGCGGCGTGGTCGTCGACCATCTGCTCGCGGGAAGCGGAGATTTCGGCTTCGACGCGAACCGCGCCGAGTATCGGGATCTCGCCGAGGCCGGCATCATCGACCCGACGAAAGTGGTGCGCGTGGCGCTGGAGAATGCGGTGTCGGTGGCAGGAACCCTGCTGCTCGCGGAGGCCACGCTGACAGAGATCGAACCGACGCCTCCCGCGCCGCAGACCGCGGCCGCGGACTTCGCGTGAGTTCGCGCGTGCGCGCGCGGCCCAGCCCACGCCGCGCGGCAACTCACCGTGCGCGCGCGATCGCGCGCGGGGAGGCTCCATTCTTCCGTTTCCACCGGGGCACGTACAAGAGGAGACCCGATCGAATGGAAATCCACTGGAAGGAAGCCGGAGACATTCGGGATGCCGTGCGCGAAGAGGTCGACCAGCGGCTGCAGGAGCTCGCCGGAGAGCACCGCGATCTGATCGACATCCGGATCGCGGCGAAGCCGAACCAGCATCACCGCCACGGCGGCCAGGAGGTTCACATCGTGTGTCAGGCGCGGGGACGCGAGATCGTGGCCGCGCGAACGCGGCCCGATCTCGAGCTCGCTCTTCACGACGCAATCCGCGCCTTCGAGCGCGCCGTGCGCAAGCTGCGCGAGCGACGCACGACCCTCCGAGTGCAACAGCCGGCGCAGCCTCCGCATTTCGGCGTGGTGGATCGCATCTTTGCGGAGGACGACTACGGCTTCATCCTCACCGACGAAGGGGATCAGGTCTATTTCCACCGCAACGCGGTCACGGGCAACCTCGTCTTCGATGCGCTGCGCGAGGGCGCGCGCGTCGGACTGAATTTCGAGGCGGGCCTCGAAGGCCTGCAGGCGACGAGTGTGGTGGCGCCGCCTCCGGGGGCGCGCGTGGCCTAGCGCGGGCGTAGAGATCAGCAGGAGGAGGGCCGACGCGTGGAGCTCGTGCTGAGCCCGATCGACGCGCCCGCCGGCGCGGCGGCGCCTGTCGAAGTCGTCGAGCGCAAGGGCCTTGGACACCCCGACACGCTGTGCGATGCGCTGGCCGAGGAGCTGAGCCGCAACCTGTCGCGCTTCTACCTGGAGCGCTTCGAGCGGATCCTCCACCACAACGTCGACAAGGCGCTGCTCTTCGGTGGCGCGTCGCAGCCGGCATTCGGCGGCGGCAAGATCACCGCCCCGATGGAGCTGTATCTGGCCGGGCGCGCGACGACCGCGGTCGGCGGCGCCCCGCTGCCGGTCGAAGAGCTGGTCGTCGAAGGCTCGCGCCGCTGGCTGCGCAACCATCTGCGCGCGCTCGACGCCGAGCGCCACATCCTCATCCATCCCCGCCTGCGCTCGGGATCTCTCGATCTCGTGGAGCTCTTCGAGCGCGCGGATGCCGCAGGCGCAGTGCCGCGCGCCAACGACACGTCGTGCGGCGTGGGCTACGCCCCCGCGAGCGAGCTCGAGCAGCTGGTGCAACGCGTGGAGCGCTGGATCACGTCCGACGCGGCGCGCGCGCCCGAGTGGGGTGAGGACGTCAAGGTGATGGGCATCCGGCACGGCCGGCGCATCGCGCTGACCGTCGCCTGCGCCTTCGTCGATCGCCACGTCGCGGATCTCGCGGATTACGTCGAAAAGAAGGCGCGGCTGCGCCAGGGGATCGAGGCGCAGGCGCGACACACCACGCGCTGCGAGCTCGAGGTCTCGATCAACGCAGCGGATGACCCGGCGCGCGAGAACCTCTACCTGACCGTCACCGGCATCTCGGCCGAGGCGGGCGACGACGGCCAGGCGGGCCGCGGCAATCGGCTCAACGGCCTGATCACGCCGTACCGGCCCATGACGATGGAATCGGTCGCTGGCAAGAATCCCGTGACCCACGTGGGCAAGCTCTACAACGTGCTGGCCGACGCCATCGCCGCGGATCTGGTGCGGGAGATCCCGGAGATCCGCGAGGCAGAGTGCCGGCTCGTCAGCCAGATCGGCCGCAGGATCGATGACCCGCAGCTGGCGCACGTGGCCGTGCGCCGCGAGGGATCCACTCCCGACGCGACGCTCGCCCCCCGGGTCGAGCGCATCGTGCGCGAGCATCTGGCGGGGGCCGCAACGCTGTGGCGGGGGCTCGTGGCGGGCGAGATTCGCCTCGGCCTCTAGCGCGCGAGCCTCTCTGGGGCAAGCTGCCTCTCCCCGTGCACCCGCGATCCGAGGATGCCACTCCGTGGAGAGCCAGGCAGCGTGCCACGGGCACGCTGCATGCAGCATACTGTGTATGGAGCGCGCTCCGGATTGGGGAGAGCCCGTGACGAAGCAGCGCGTGAAAGAGCTGATGAGCGGAGACCCC
>JAOUNA010000263.1 GCA_029881215.1 Myxococcales bacterium
CAGCTGGCCTTCCGCAAGCAGGGGCTCGCTCGCAAGACGGACCCCGAGCCCCGCGGCGCCGGTCAGGATCAATACCGCCGCGCCCAGGCGTGCCGCACGGGTCGGGCGAGCCTCTCGCCCGGCGATCCGACCGCGACGGGATCGCCGCTTCTCGCGCCCGGGGCTCTTCACTGCACCCCGTAGCCCAATGCGCGCAGCTGGTTCATCAGCATCTCATCGACCTCGACGGTGGGCGCATCGTCTCCCCAGGGCGGTGGGGGGCTCTCCAGATAGGCGCTGGCCCGGGCTGCGAGCGCCTCGACCACCTCGGGGTTCTCCGCCGCGACGTCGTTCCGCTCTTTGCGGTCCTGCGCAATGTCGAAGAGCTCCGAGCGCTTTGGGTCCGCCGCTCGATAGATCAGGCGCCAGTGCCCGTCGTTGAACGCCACCATGGGGCGTGGCTGCATCCCGTTCCTTCCCCAGGTCTGGTCGATCTGCGCGAAGGCAATCCCGTCCTCGTCGCCCCCTCCGGTGTCCTTCGCGGCGGCGGCGATCTGCGGCACCAGGGACGCGCCGTCGGTGTCGGGGAGCGCGGGCAGGCCCACGAGCTCGAGCACGGTGGGCCAGAGGTCGACGTTCTCGGAGCGCTCGCGGACCACGATCCCGGGCTCCAGCCGGAAGGGGAAGCTCAGGATCAGGGGCGTCGTCGTGACTTCGCCGTAGACATTGCGGGCGTGCCCTTCGCCGTCGTGCTCGCCGAAGGCCTCGCCGTGGTCGGAGCTGAACACGATCAGCGTGCGCTCGCGCAGGCCGCGCTCGTCGAGCGCGGCGAACAGGTGCCCGAGCAGGCTGTCGACCCAGCGGATCGCATTGTCGTAGGAGTCGAGGTAGTTCGTCCCGAACAGCGCGGTCTCCTCGGAGTAGGCGTACTGGTGCACGTCCATCAAGTGCAGGTAGAGGAACCAGCGCTCGTGACCGTGGGCCCGCAGGAACTCGAGCGCCGAGACGAGGATGTCGGCGTCGCTTCCCTGGGCGGTGATGTTGGGTGCTTGCACGCGCCGCAGCCGGCTGTCTCTCCGGGGCTTCGGACTCAGGTAGATCTCGAATCCCTGGGAGAAGCCGAAGTTCGGCGCGATCCAGCCGTTCCTCCAGATGCCCGCGGTCCGAAAGCCCGCCTCCTGGAAGATCTCGGCCGGCATGCGCGCCTGCGGCGACAGCATGTCGTACGCGCGCAGCACCCGGGTGCGCACCGGGTAGAGCCCCGTCCAGAGGGAGGCCATCGAGCACTTCGTCCAGGACGACTGCGAGATCTGCCCCGCGAAGCGAATGCCCGACGCCGCCAGCGCGTCGAGATTCGGGCTCGTATCCCGTTCGTATCCGTAGCTGCCGAGGTGATCGGCGCGCAGCGTGTCCACCAGGACGAACAGCACGTTGAAGTCGCTGCGCTCGCGCAGGGCGAGCACGTCCTCGAGGCTGCCCCGCGCTCGCGGATCTCGCGCTCCACCGCCGGTGAGCAGCGCGTACAGCCCGAAGACCAGCAGCGCCGCGCCGGCGCCGACGGCCAGACGCACGGCGCTGCGTCGCAGCCGTCCTGCTCTGCGTTCCCTGCGTTCCGGATCCGTCATTCGGCGTCAGAACCTACAGTGCTTGTCGGAAGGGTTCCAGAGCAAAGCGGCGAGGTGGATGTCCACCTCGCCGCTCCAGTGTCGATCGGACCGAGCCCGGACGGCTGGCCCGCTTGCGCTTAGCGCCTCCGCAGGCGAATCAGCCCTGCGAGGGTCAGGATCCCGGCGCCCAGCATCAGCATCGCGCCGGGCTCGGGTGTGAGGGTCACCTTCAACCCCCAGGTGTTGACCGCCGAGTAGTTCTTCTTGAGCAGGCCTCCGGTCGGGTAGTTCAGGTAGGTGTGCGTGATCCGCGGTCGCATCAGCGAGATCACGCCATTGAGCCCAGCCGGCGTCCGGCTGTCGTAGCCGGTGTGGGTCCAAGTCGTGCTGTAGATGCCGAGCGGCTGGAAGCCTTCGATCATGCCCGTCATCCAGTTGCCGATCGAGTGCAGATAGTACGCCTTCGCGGTGACGTAGTTCATCGCCGTGCCGCCCGTCGTCGACCTGACTCCACCCTCTCGCAAGGGGATCTGTCCCGTCAGCCGGAAACGCGTCACCATGCCGCTCGAGGTGAACTCGCCGATGACCGTCGGATCGAATTCCGTCGGATTGATGAAGCTGCCGTACGCCGAGAAGAAGACCGGCAGGTACTTGGAGATCTCCTGGTAGAAGAAGGAGGTGGGGCCGTAGAGCAATCCCATCGAGCCGCTGAACTTGTTCGGGCCCGGTGTCAGCTTCACGGATCCGCCGCGGTCGAAGTCGTAGCGGCCGCCGAACGTCGTGGTCGGCGTGACCGGCTGGCCGGAGCCGTAGGGGATCGGATGCCCCGTCGGATCCGCGGTCCACAGCGTGGTCCGGAAGCGGATCGTCGTGGTCGTCAGGGCGCCATTCGGCTCGTTCGCCATGAAGTTCGCCTGTCCGTTCACGTACTCGTAGAAGCCGCCCGAAACCGGATAGCCGTCGAAGCAGTTCGCGCCCTTGCAGTAGTAGAACGTGGAGAAATCCACGAAGGACCGCGGCAGCCGCACCTTCTGGGCAGGCGCCGTGTTGCCCACGGTCGCATTGCCCCACGCGACCTTGTTGCCCATCGCCGTCTTGGGCCAGGTGATCACGTAGTCTTCCGCCGGCGCCGGAAGATTCGTGTAGTAGGTGAGCTGTCCCTGGAACAACGCGCCCGCTGCCTGCGCGGTGTCCGCGACTAATAGACTCAGATTCGTGGCTGCCATCGCAACCACCAGCAAGCGCAGGCAGCTCTTGCTGATTACATTCGAGTCAAGATTCTTCATCTTCGTCTCTCCCTGTCCGGGGTTACCCGATTGACTCCTGAGGTATTTTCGCACAAGATCAGCCCCGGGCACAATCGTTTCTTTTGATGCGCATATGTGATGTGGATTGACGCCCAGAATGGCTGCAGGGCCCTGCCTCGGCAACCATTTTGTCAACTCACCTGCCAGTTTGATCCGTCGGGTTTCACACGCATGAAGAAGCTCCTCCCCCAGTGGGCCGCCCTCCTCATCGCCCTGGCCACGCTGGCCTGCGGGTCGAGCCGGGAGGCTCGCCTCGACGAGGTGCGGAGCCAGCAGGCCGCGGGTCGATTCGATCAGACCCTGGAGCCGCTGCGGGCGCTGCTCGAAGAGACTCCCGACGATCCCGAGCTCAGTCATCTCTACGGCACGGCGCTGCTGCTGACGCGCCAGCCGGAGCTGGCGATCTGGCCGCTGCGCAAGGCGGCCGCGAACCCGGACCGCGCCGTCGAGGACGGGCTGCTGCTGACGCAGGCGCTGTTGCAGGGCGGTAGCCCCGAGGACGCGGTCCTGGCCGCGCGCCACGTGCTCGAGCTGGAACCGGACCGGGTGGACGCGCTGCGCATCCTGATCGATGCCCGGATCGCGGCCAAGCAGAACGAGGAGGGACTCGCCGATGCAGATCGCCTGCTGGCGCTGGTGCCCGACGATCTGGACGCCCGGATCGCGCGACTGGCGCTGCTGCTCAATCTCGAGCGCGTCGAGGAGGCCGAGCAGGCGTTCGCCGCCATCGCTGCGGCGGTGGAGCAGGGCGATGCCGACGCCGAGATGCAGCCGCGGAT
>JAOUNA010000072.1 GCA_029881215.1 Myxococcales bacterium
TCGCCGGTCGCGCCGAATTCATCACGCAGGCGGAGCAGCGAGGCACCGGGCATGCCGTGCAGCAGTGTCAGCAGCCGCTTGAGGGATTCCAGGGAGACGTCCTCATTCTCTACGGCGATACGCCCCTGCTGCGCGGCGAGACCCTCGCGCGCCTGGTGCGACACAAGCGCGAGACGGGTGCCGATCTGGTTCTGCTCTCGGCGGACGTCGAAGTGCCCGGCATCGTGATGCGCGACCGCGCGGGCCGCGTGGCCCGCATCGTCGAGGCGACGGACGCCACGGCGGAGGAGCTCGCGATCCGCGAGCGCAACACCGGGGTCTACGTGATCCGCGCCGGCCTGCTCTGGAAACTGCTCGCCCAGGTCGGCGCGCACAACGCCCAGGGCGAGATCTACCTCACCGATATCGTGGAGCTCGCCGTGCGCGAGCGCTGCCAGGTCGACGCCCTGCGCATGGAGGACGCGAGCGAGGCGCTCGGCGTCAACACCCGCGCGGAGCTGGCAGAGGCGGAGCGCGTCATGCGCGCCCGCATCCTCGCGCGGCTGATGGACGCCGGAGTCACCGTGGTGGACCCGGCCGCCACCTACGTCGACGCCCGCGTCGAGGTGGGTGCGGACACGCGCATCGAGCCGGGCTGCGTGATCCAGGGAGCCACGCGGATCGGTCGCGGGGTCCACCTCAAGGCCCACTGCACCATCGAGTCGAGCACGGTGGGCGACGACGTCGAGATGGGGCCGTGTGCGCACCTGCGTCCCGGCTGCGAGATCGGTCGCGGATGCCGCATCGGCAACTTCGTCGAGGTCAAGAACAGCGTGCTCGGCGCCGGCGTGAAGGCGGATCACCTGAGCTACATCGGAGACGCGGACGTGGGCGAGCGCGCCAGCTTTGGCTGCGGCGCCGTCGTGGTCAACTACGACGGTGTCGCGAAGCATCGGACCGTGGTGGGCGCGCGTGCATTCATCGGCTGCAACGTCAATCTGATCGCGCCGCTCGAGGTCGAGCCCGACTCCTATGTGGCGGCGGGCTCGACCATCACGATCGCGGTGCCGCGCGAAGCGCTGGCCGTGGCCCGGGCGCGACAGCGCAACATCGAGGGCTGGGTGACGCGGCGCGGACGCAAGCGGGATTGACCGGCGCAAGCGGGGCGAGAGGGGTCCTTCCATGTGTGGAATCGTCGGCTTCATCGGGCACCAGCAGCCCGCGATGGACGTGCTGATCGACGGTCTGCGCCGCCTCGAGTACCGGGGCTACGACTCCGCCGGCGTCGCCATCTTCGACGACGGGCACATCCAGGTGCGCCGCGCCCTCGGCAAGCTGCACAACCTGGAGAGCGCCCTGCGCGATCGCCCCCTGCCCGGCTGCGTGGGCATCGGACACACCCGCTGGGCCACCCACGGCAAGCCCTCGGAGCGCAACGCGCATCCGCACCGCGCCGGCTCGGTGGTGGTCGTCCACAACGGCATCATCGAGAACTACGGCGAGCTGCGCGCGGCCCTGGGGCAATCGGGCCGTGTGCTGGATTCGGAGACCGATACGGAGCTGATCGCGCACCTGATCGACCTCGGGATCGAGGGCGGCGCAGATCCGCTCGATGCGACGCGAGCCGCCTGCGCGCGCCTGGTGGGCTCCTATGCCTTCGCGGTCCTCTGCGAGCGGGATCCCGGGCGCATCCTGGCCGCCAAGAGCGGCGGGAGCCCGATCATCCTCGGCGTCGGGGACAAGGCGGCCTATCTCGCCAGCGACATCCCCGCCATCCTGCCCTACACGCGCGACATGATCTTCCTCGAAGACGGGGAATTCGCCGTGCTCTCCGAGGCCGGTGTCCAGGTGAGCGCGGCGGATGGGCGGCCCGTCGAGCGCGACTTCAAGGCGATCCACTGGGATCCGGTCTCCGCCGAGAAGGGCGGCTACGACCGCTTCATGCAGAAGGAGATCTTCGAGCAGCCGCGCGCCATCGTAGACACGATCGGAACGCGCATCTCCGCGCTGTCCGGCGCGCTGGATCTAGACGGCATCGACCTGTCACCGCAGGCGATCGCGGGAATCCAGCGCCTGTGTCTCGTGGCCTGTGGCACCGCCTACTACTCGTGCATGGTGGGCAAGTATCTCTACGAGCAGATCGCCCGCATTCCGGTCGAGGTCGATCTCGCCAGTGAATTTCGCTACCGGCAGCCGATCATCGATTCGAGCGTGATGGTGATCCCGGTCTCCCAATCCGGTGAGACGGCGGATACGCTCGCCGCTCTGCGCGAGGGGCGGCGCGCGGGGGCTCGGGTGCTCTCGATCTGCAACGCGCTCGACTCGACCATCGCGCGCGAGAGCCACGATGTGCTCTACACCCATGCCGGGCCCGAGATCGGCGTGGCGTCGACCAAGGCCTTCACCACGCAGCTCGTCGCCCACTACCTGCTCGCGCTCGCGCTCGGCATCTCTCGCGGACGCGTCGGCAGCGAGGAGGTGCGGCGTCGCATCGACGAGCTCACGCGCCTTCCGCGCCTCGTGGAGCGGGTGCTCGAGCTCGACGGGGAGATTCGCGGCGTGGCCCAGAAGTTCTTCCACGCCGAGGATTTCCTGTTCCTGGGGCGTGGCATCATGTATCCCATCGCGCTCGAAGGCGCGCTCAAGCTCAAGGAGATCTCGTACATCCACGCCGAGGGCTACGCCGCTGGCGAAATGAAGCACGGCCCCATCGCGCTGATCGACGCGAACCTGCCGGTCGTGGTGATCGCGAACCGGAGCCCCGTGTACGAGAAGGTCGTTTCGAATCTCGAGCAGGTGCGCTCCCGGGACGGTGTGGTGATCGCCGTGGCCTCCGAGGGAGACGCGCAGATCGCCGCCAAGGCCGACGAGGTGATCTACATTCCGGATCTGGGCGAGCACCTCACCGCGGTCCTGGCGACCGTGCCGCTGCAGCTGCTGGCCTATCACGTGGCCGCGCTCAAGGGCACGGACGTGGATCAGCCGCGCAATCTCGCCAAGAGCGTGACGGTGGAATAGGTCGCGCCCGATCGGAGCCCCGCGTTGCGGGCTCGCGATCGGGCGCTGTCGTTGCGACGCGGTTCGGGTCTACGGGTGGCCGTGGCCCTCGCCGTGGTGGCCGTGTGCCTTGCCGTTCACCTTGACCTTGGAGCTCGACAGCGAGCTGCTCGGTGTCGTCGTCACCGCGGTGCAGCCTTCGAAGGCGCGGCCGTCGCTCATCCGGTTGCCCGTCAGGCAGACCTCGGTGTCGCCCATCGCGATGCCGGAATCCGGCACGGCGTGATGGCAGAAGAGATCGAGGTAGCCATCGCCGTCGACGTCGCTGACTTTCGGAGTCATGTCGGCGAAGACCGGCGCGCCGTTCGGCCCGAACGCGATGGAACCGGCATCCACATCCTCGACGTCGAAGTCCTCGGACCCGAAGATCACGACCGGTACGACGCCGCGGCTGAAGGGATTGAGAACATCGCTGTTGCCGGGCTTCACGTCGATCCGGATGGCCATCGCGCCCACGGGCTCGCCGCCCCAGCGCACGTTGTCCACGCCGAAGGGCTGGCTGCCGCCGCCGAGCATCTGCACTTCATCGACGTCCTGCGAGAGGCTTGCTGTCGCCCACTCGTTCACGGCGTTCGCCCCGAGATCGACGAACACTTCTTCCACCTGGATTCCCGCGCGGAAGCCCGCGAGCGTGAAGCTCGCGCTTCCGTTCGATCCCATGGATCGGGCCACGTCGAGCTTGAAGCCCGCAACGCTCTCGTCGAGCAGCATGCTGACGGCGTAGCTTCGCCCGTTGAATCCGAGGAAGTTGCCGCCATTGGTGCCCTCGAGCCCCCAGCCGCCCGGGTCGCCGGCCGAGAGGCCGCTCCAGACGGCGCCGTCATCGGTCGCCACGAAGTGGGCGCCCATGTCGGCGTACTGGGTGCTGAGAACGGCACGGTTGTTGTTGGAAGCCGGGAATTCGTCGAAGCTGATCGTGCCGGCCCAGGCTCCGATGGGGAACGCGATGGAGAGAATCACCAGAGAGAACAGTACACGTCGCATACGACACCTCTCGGTTCGTGCTGCCGACGCCCCCCTTCGTCGCATTCGAATCGTGGGCTCCTGTTTCGGAACGCGCTGCTCCCACTTGAGCGCAGATTTCGAGCGTCAGTGCAGCGCGGCGGCATCTCTCCGGTGAGCGGCATGAAACTGCGCCCGCAACCCTGCGTCGCAGCGCGCGGGGCCGGGGGTCGAGAAAGTTTGTGACGCCGGTCACGATCGGGCGTCTGCTCGTCCGAGTTGCGCCTTGCGCAGCCGTCGTTGAGTCGGCCCGCGCGAGCGACTACTCTGCCGGCGCCGTCGCCCCCACAATTCCGATCGCCGCCCCAGGAGACCGCGCCGCGTGCTCGACGATTCGATTCTCGAGGGCCTGAATGCCGAGCAGCGCGTGGCGGTGCAGAGCACCAAGGGGCCGCTGCTCGTGCTCGCCGGCGCCGGCAGCGGCAAGACGCGCGTCCTCACCCAGCGGATCGCCTACCTGATCGGGGCGTGCGGGATCGCGCCCGAGGCGATCCTGGCGGTCACCTTCACCAACAAGGCCGCGGGAGAGATGCGCGAGCGCGTCGAGAAGCTGCTCGGCCCCGAGGCCAGACCGCTGTGGCTCTCGACCTTTCACTCCGTCTGCGTGCGCATTCTGCGGCGCGACGTCGGGCACCTCGGCGTCTCCCGGGGCTTCGTCATCTATGACGAGTCCGACAGCCTCGGCGTCGTCAAGGCGTCCATCCGCCGCCAGGGCTTCGATCCCAAGCTGCTCGATCCGCGGCGCCTGCGCTGGCGCATCGACCAGTGGAAGAACGCCGGCGTCGATCCGGCCGCGGCGTCGGCCGCAGCCACCGATTTCGAGGCGGAGCGCGCCGCGGAGCTCTACGCCACCTATCAGCGCCTGCTGGCCGACGCGGACGCGCTCGATTTCGGGGATCTGCTGCTCAAGACGGTCGAGCTCTTCGAGCGCTTTCCCGAAGTGCTCGCGCATTACCGGCGCCGCTGGCAGTACGTGATGGTCGACGAGTACCAGGACACCAACCGGATCCAGTACCGGCTGATCCAGCAGCTCGCGGGCGAGCACCGCAATCTCTGCGTCGTCGGCGACCCGGATCAGTCGATCTACGCGTGGCGCGGCGCCGACGTGCGCAACATCCTCGACTTCGAACGCGACTATCCCGACGCGGTCGTCGTCAAGCTGGAGCGCAACTATCGCTCCACGCAGCCCATTCTCGAGGGCGCGAGCGGCGTGGTGGCGAACAACCTCGCGCGCAAGCGCAAGAGCCTCTTCACCGATCGCGAGGGCGGCGACCCCATCCGCGTGTTCGAGGCGGAGGACGATCGCGAAGAGGCGCGCTTCGTGGTGGGCGAGATCGTCGAGGGCGCGCGCGGCGCGAGCCGCGCGTTTGGTGACTTCGCGGTCTTCTACCGCACCAACGCCCAGTCGCGCGTCTTCGAGGAAGAGCTGCTTCAGTACGACATTCCGTACGTCGTCGTCGGAGGCGTGCGCTTCTACGACCGGGCCGAGGTCAAGGATGCGCTCGCGTATCTGCGCCTCGTGCTGAATCCGGCGGATGGGGCTGCGCTGCGCCGCATCGTGAATCGGCCCGCGCGGGGCATCGGCAAGACGACGCTCGCGCGCGCCGAGAGGATCGCCGAGCACGAGGGGACATCGCTGCTCGAAGGCCTGCGGCGCTGCGCGGCGCACGAAGGCGGTGCTCGCACGGCGCCGAAGGTGGGCCGCTTCCTCGCGCTGCTCGAGGGGCTCGCGGGCGACGTGCGCGGCGCCTCGCCCGCGCGGGCCATCGCGGCGGTTCTCGAGCGCAGCGGATACCTGGCGTCGCTGGAGAAGGACGGCAGCCCGGAGGCCGAGACGCGCCTCGAGAATCTCCGCGAGCTGATGGCCGCCGCCGACGACTTCGCGCGGGCGAACGCCGAGATCGCGGACGAGAATCGCTCCGACGTGGAGCTCTTCCTCGATCAGGTCGCATTGGTCTCGGACGTCGATCAGTACGATCGACGCGGCGACGCCGTCTCGCTGATGACCGTGCACTCGGCCAAGGGGCTCGAGTTCCCGATCGTCTTCCTCGTCGGGCTGGAGGAGGGCATGTTCCCCCACGCGGGCGCGAGCCGCGACGCGGACGGCATCGAAGAAGAGCGGCGCCTCTGCTACGTGGGCATGACACGCGCCATGGAACGGCTCACGCTCACGTGTGCGTCGCAGCGGCTGCGCTTCGGATCGCGCACCTACGGCGTGCCCTCTCGCTTCTTGCAGGAGATCCCCGCGTCGGTGGTCGAGGCGGTCGGCGCTCGGCGGCGCAGGCCGCTCGCCGCCCCGCGCGCGGAATCCGCCTACGACTACTCCTATGCACAGACCGATCCGGAGGCGAGCCTCGAGGTGGCGGCCGGCCTGCGCGTTCGCCATCCCCACTTCGGCGTCGGCGTCGTGCTTTCCACGACCGGCCGCGGTCCTGCGCAGAAGCTCAAGATCCGCTTCGAGCGCGCCGGCGTGAAGACCATCGTGCTCAAGTACGCGAATCTCGAGATCGGCTGAGCGGCGGCGCGGCGCTCCTCAACGAAATTGCCGGGAGCGCGGCTCGCGCCCCCGGCAACTCCGGCTACCCATCCGGTAGCAACTGAGGAGAACAGGGAAGGATCATGAAGGATCGTCTGCTTGGACGCCCGACGCGGGGAAGCGGTTCCCAGGATTCTGGATGCCCCGCAGGGGTGGCGCCGCGCTTCGCTTGACCTGCCGGCCGCTCGGCTGCACGCTCGGCCGCTCGCATGTCTGAAACCGCCCCCGCAGCCACGTCTGCGTCACTCTACGGCCGCCGCGTGTCCGCGCTGTCCGGCCGCCCGAGCGCTGCGACCGACGCCGCGTGCCCCGTCTGCGCCGCCCGGAGCGCACGGCCGGTGTTCGCGGTGGAGGGCGAGTCGGCGCTGGTCGTGCGCTGCGACGTCTGCGGGCTCGGCCGCTTTTCGCCCATGGTCGCGGCCGAACGGGTCGTGCATTTCTACCCCGAGGAGTACTACGGCGAGCCGGGCATCAAGTTCGCGGCACCCGTCGAGTGGGTCGTGCGTGCGGTGGGGGCGCATCACATCCAGTTCCTGTCGCGCGGTCTGCGCGCCGGGGCGCGCGTGCTGGACGTGGGATGCGGTCGCGGGGTGCTGCTGGGTGCGCTCGCGGACCACGGATTCGAAGTGCACGGCGTCGAGATGAGTGCCGAAGCCGCCCGCGGTGCTGATCCGCGCGCCCGCATCTGCATCGCGCCCCGGCTGGCCGAAGCCGGCTATCCGGACGCGCACTTCGACGAGGTCATCGTCTGGCACGTGCTCGAGCATCTGCGCGACCCGCGCGGCACGCTCGCAGAGATTCACCGCATCCTGCGGCCGGACGGTCGCCTGGTGGTCGCCGTTCCGAATTTTGCCAGCGCCCAGGCGCGTTGGACCGGCGCCGCCTGGTTCCATCTCGACCTGCCCCGGCACCTCTACCACTTTCCGCTGCCGGCGCTGCGGCGTCTGCTCGAGTCGCAGGGCTTCGCACTTCGCTCCGAGCATCACTTCTCCCTGCGCCAGAATCCTTTCGGGTGGATCCAGAGCCTCGCAAACGCGATGCCGGGTCTGCCGCGCAACGGGCTCTACGCGCTGCTGCATCAGCGTGCCGCGGCGGAGCCCCCCCCGTACGATCGGCGCACGCGCGCGCTGCTGTGGGTCCTGTTCGTCGCGAGCATTCCGTTCGCCTTGGCCGCGTCGCTGCTCGAGACGCTCGCGCGCAGCGGTGCGACGGTGCACGTGATGGCGACGCGCGGGCCCCGTGCCGCGCCGGGGGGAGCCGCGCGCGCGTCATCCGATCCGGCATGAACTCCGCGAGCGCTGCCTCCTGGGGTCTGCGTTCCTGGCTGCTGCTCTTCGCGGGCTTTCTGCTGCTCGGGATCGCGCTGTATCGCGCTGCGCTGTGGGGCCCGTTCGTCTCCGACGACGTCGCCTACCTGGTTGCCAACCCGTACACTTCGGAGCTCAGCCTCGCCAATGTGCTCGCAATGCTGGATCCGTGGGGTCCGGCCAAGTTCTACACGGCCAACTACGCGCCGTTGCATCTTCTGCTGAGCGCGCTCGAGCGGCAGGCGTTTGGCGACGCGCCGCTCGGCTATCACCTCGTGAACGTGGGGGTTCACGCGCTGGTCGGGACCCTGCTCGTGGCGTGGTTTCGCCGCGCGGGCGCGTGGCCGCGCGCGGCGCTGCTGGGAGGCCTGCTGTTCATCGTCCACCCGGCGAACGTGGAGGCCGTCGCGTGGGCGTCGCAGCTCAAGACGTGTGCTGGATTGGCCTTCGCACTGGGTGCGCTCCTCGCCCTGCCGGCCGCGCCCGCCTGGGCCACGCTGCTCTTCGTCCTGTCCCTGCTGACGAAGGCGTCCGCGGGGTTCGCGCTGCCGACCGCCGCGGCCTTCGCGTGGCTGAGGCGCCGGCGCGGCACGGGGTGGGGCGTGGAGCGTCGCTGGCTCGCGGTCTGGCTGTTCTTCGCACTCTGGATCGCCGTGCCGCAGCTCGCGTCGTTCGAGCGCCTCGGCCCAGTGCGGGTCGAGGCGTACGCGGATTCGTGGTTGCATCTGCGCACCATCGCAGCGGTCGGCGCCCGCTATCTGGTGATGGCCGCGAGCGGCTGCGGCGTCTCGGCGTTTCAAGAGCCCGCCCCCGCCGCGTCGTGGCTCGATCCGTGGTGGCTGGCCGCGCTGCCCCTGGGCGCGGCGCTCTCGCTGCGCACGGTTGCGACGTTGCGACGGGGAGCGCCCGAGGCGGGCTTCTGGATCGCGGCCGCGGCCGGCTTCGCACCCGTCTCCCAGGTCTTTCCATTCCTCAGCCCGGTGGCGGATCGGTATCTCTACTTCCTGCTGCCCGGGCTGATGGGCGGCGCGCTGCTGTGGGCGCAGGATGGCCTCGCATGGCACGAGCTGCGCGTCGCCGGCCGCCAGGCGGCGCGGCGCGGCGCGGCGCGGTCCGGAGCGCTGCTCGCGGCCGTCGGACTGAGCGCGTGGTTTGCGTTCCAGTCCGCGCAGCGCGCACCGTTGTGGAACAACGAGACGCTGCTGTTGCTCGACGCCGCCACGCACACTCCGGACGGAACGGTCGCGCACTTCCTGCGCGCGCGCAGCGCCGCGCAGGCAGGCGACGTGCCTGGCGCCGTCGGCTCCCTGCGAAGCGCCGCCGCGCGCGGCCTGGACCGTTTCCTCAGCGTGCGAGACGATCCGGGGCTCGCACCGATTCGAGAGCATCCGGCGTTTCGGGAAGTGGTGCGCGAGATGGCCGGGCGCTGGATCGCGACGGCGCGGCGCCGCGGCTATCGAACGCAGCCGGAGCTGCACATGCTCGCGCTCGCCCATCTCGAACGGGGTGAACTCGTCGAGGCCGTGCGCGCCCTCGAGGCTTCACTCGCTGCGGGTGGCCCGCTCAGCGGCGTGGTGCGGGACGATCTCGCGCTTGCGCGCGCGCGTCTGGCAGCGCGCGAGCGGTCGGCGGCGCGTCCCGATCCGCCGGTTGCCCCGGGGCGGGACTGAGCTCAGCGGGAAACGACTCGGAGCTTGCTGCGCACGAGCTCGGCGCGCGGGTGCTCGGGGAGCTGCATCGAGAGCTCGAGGGCGCGGCGCGCGAGTCGGTGCATCCCCGGAGTGCGCCCCAGTCGCTCCGCGACCTCGTCGAGCGCGGCCCAGGCGGCGTTCGGGCGGCGCGCGACGCCAGCGGCCTGCGCGCGCAACAGATAGGTGGGCAGCGGTGCGCCGCGCGCCAGCGCCACATCGACGAGCGCGAGCGCTTCGCCGCCGTTCTGCTCGCCGCCGAGCTCGATGCGCCAGATCGCGCGCAGCTCGAGGGCATTGCGAAACAGGGCATCGCTCGCTTCCACGCGCGCCAGCGCGGCGTCGAGCGCTGCAAGTGCCTGCCAGTCGCCGCGCTGACGCAGCGCGCCCCCCCACAGCACGGCATGCCACGGCGCAGCGTCATCCCCTGCGGGCGGTGGATTGTCGGCGAGCACTGCTCTCGCCTGTTGCGCCTCGAGCGCGTCGGGTTCGAGCGCCAGCGCCCGCTCGAAGTGCTGGATCGCGCCGCGTCGTCTGCCCCGCGCCAGCTCCGTCCAGCCCGCCGCCGTTTCGCGCAGTACTCCTGCTTCGAGCGTCGGAACCAGCGCTTCCGCGCGCTCCCGCTCCCCGCGGTTCAGCAGGATCCGCACCAGCGCGAGGGCGTCGAGCTGGGAGGCGAGTCGAGGCAGCGGTTCGTGGGGGGCGAGCAGACTCTGGAGGCTGCGCATGTTCAGCACCGCGTCGCCGAGCCGCGGGGATCGCGTTGCGAGCAGGTTGGCGTCGTCCGTGCTCACGGGCGCGCCCCGCGCGAATGCGCGCGCGCCCGGCGCATCGAGTACGAGCGCCGCCACGACATCCTCCAGCTGATACAGCCCGTGCCGTGCGAATGCCTCGGGTGCGGCATCGAGCGCCTCGCGCGCGGTCTGGATCACGTCGAAGGGCGCGTCCGATGCCGCGAAGAGCAGCGCGCCGGGAGCGGGTATGTAGACCTCGACCTCGGGAAACACATCGATCAGGCTCGCCACCAGCGTGCGCAACAGCGGCTCATCGACGAAGCGGATGCCGATCCACTGGACGAAGACGCCACCCGTGCGCAAGCGGGTGCGCACCAGCCGGAAGAATTCCCGCGTGTAGAGGTGCGAGGAGCCGGCTGTCCAGGGGTGCGACGGCTGGGAGACGATCGCATCGTAGTGCTCCCCGGAGAGCTGCAGCGCTCCGCGCGCGTCGTTGACGTGGATGGTGAGGCGAGGGTCCGACAGGGGGTCGGTCGCGCGTTTGTCGGAGAGCCAGCGGTTCGCCTCGACCACTTCGGGCTCGAGCTCGATGACATCGACGCGGCGCAGCGTCGGGAGAACCGCCTCGAGGGCGACGCCGCCGCCCAGGCCGATCACCAGCAGCTGGCTCGAGTCCGGCCGCGTCAGCGTGGGAAGCAAGCCGAGCCAGCGCGCTTCGCGGTAGCGCCCGGGGATCTCATCCGGCCGATCGATGCTGGCCTCGGGCAGGCCGTTGGTGCGCAGCTGCCATTCCCGACCGTCGTCGAGCAGCAACACGGTCGCCGAGCGACCGACAGCGAAGTAGGACACCTCTCCCAGGGCCGGTTTGGCGTTCATCGGGGACGAGCGCAGCAGCGTCCACGGGGAGGTCGGCGGCAGCGCGACGAGCGCGACAACGCCGAGCAGGGCGAGGGCGATCGGCGCGCTGCGCGCGGGCTTCGCGAGCGCTCCCGCCGCGGCGGCGAGCACCAGATTCGCCGCCACGCCCACCGTCGTCGTCCCCGCGCAGCCGAGCCAAGGCAGCAGGAGGAATCCCGCGGCGATCGAGCCCGCGATCGCTCCGATCGTATTCCAGGCGTAGACGCGCGCGCTCACCGCGCTCGCGTGCTCCGGGGTGTCCGCCATCAGGCGCACCGCGAACGGGAAGGTGGCGCCGATGCAGAGCGTCACGGGCAGCAGCACGGCGATCGCCACCGCCGCGTTGCCCAGCAGGCTGCCACTGCCCCCCGCGTCCACCGATGCGGCCAGCATGGGCAGGCGATCCGCCAACGCGAAGGCCGCAAGCGACAGCGCCGCGATACCGATCTGGGCGAAGGCGAAGCCCCGCGCACCCTCCTCTGGCGTGCGCGCCATGCGGGCCGCGGCCGCGCTGCCGAGCGTGATGCCCATCAGGAAGCTCGCCAACATGGTGGCGAAGGCGTAGACGCTGCCCCCGAGCAGCAAGCCGAGGAGGCGCGTCCACAGCACTTCGTAGACGAACGAGACGGCGCCGGAGATCGCCCTCGCGGGAAGGATCCAGCCGCCACGCGTCGGGCTCCGCGCGATCCAGGCGCGCGGCTTGATCGGCAGCTCGGCTCCGCGCGCGAGCCACGCGGCTGCCAGGAAGACCACGGCGTTGACCAACACTCCGACGTAGACCGTGCGGCGCAGGCCGAGCTCCGGGAGGAGCAGGAAGGCGGCGCACAGCGTGCCGGCGATGGCACCGGCCGTATTGGTCGCGTACAGCGCACCCACGCGCGGCCCCACCTGCTCGTCGCGCTGCACGACGTGGCGCGTGAGCAGGGGAAGCGTCGCGCCCATCAACGCGGTGCACGGCATCAGGATCGCGAAGGAGCCGATCAGGTGGAACAGCGCGGCGCCGAGCCCTGCCTCATCGGGCAGCGTGGGGCGGCCTCCGAACAGGGTCACGTAGAGCGTCGTCGCTGCGCGGATTCCGAGCGGCACGGCGAGCGCGAAGAGCGCGATGCCCAGCTCGAGCGCGCCGTATACCAGGACCGGCCGGCGCACGCGCTCGACGAAGCGGCCGGCCGCCGCGGCGCCGAGCGCCAGGCCGGCCATGTAGGCGGCGAGCACCGCGGCAATCGCCAGCTCGGAGGTGCCGAATACGAAGCCGAATTCTCGCGTCCACGCTGTTTCGTACAGCAGCGCCGCGAAGCCGGAGAGAAAGAAGCAGATCAACAGCAGCGGGTAGCGCAAGCTCAAGGAGATCCCCGATCGCAACGCGTACTCTGCTCAGGACGAACTCGAAGCACTGCCGCGGCGCAGGGCTTCCAGTTCACGCCGCGCGACGTCGGCTTCCGGAAAATCCGGGTCGATCGCGAGCGCGCGCTCGAACGCGTCCGCGGCCTCCTTGCTGCGCTCGAGAGCGGACAGGGCAAGGCCGGCATGATAATGGAAGGTCGCGGGGGCTTCACCTCGCCTGGCTTCGGCCCGCGCGATCGCGCCTCGCAGATGTTCGAGTCCCGGCTCCGGGCGCCCCGCGCGGAGCTCTGCAAAGCCGAGGGTGTGCCAGGCGTCGGGATCATCGGGCAGCGCCCGCTGGGCCTCTTCCGCGAGCGCGACCGCGCGCTCGATCTCGCGCCCCTCGCTGGCGAGCAGGGTCGCCAACTCCTGCTTGGCGGAAAGCATCGCCGGATCGTCCCGGATCACTCGCTCGTAGATCTCGCGCGCTTCTCGCGTGCGCCCCTGCGCCTGATACAAGCGGGCGAACAGCGCGCGGGCGCTCCCGTGCAGGACGCCGACCGAGTCTGCCTCTTCGAAAGAGCGCAGCGCCTCGCCGAGCTTGCCCTGTCGCTCGTAGAGGGAGAAGAGCAGGTCGCTCGCTCCGGGCAGGTTGGGGTTCGCCTCGAACGCGCGCAACGCGTCGATTTCGGCACGGCCGAGCTGTCCGGCTCGCGCGAGGAGTTCGGCGCGCAGGAGCAGGATCTCCGCATCCGCGGGCTGCGATTCGACGACCCGATCGAGGCGTTGCAGCGCGCGCTCCGCCTGGCCGGCCTGCAGGTCGAGACGGGTGATGGCGACCAGCAGTTCGTGGCTTCCCGGCGCGTCGCGCAGCGCCTTCGCGAGCTCGCGTTTCGCCTCCTCCGGACGCCGCGCACCTTCACGTCGCGAGAACTCGAGGGCCGCGCCCGGAGTCGCGACGGATTCCCCGAGAAGCGCATCGAGGGCGCGACGGCCCTCGTCGCGCTTGCCGAGCTCATAGAGAGAGCGCGCGCGCATGAGCCGCTCGGCCGGAGTCAGCGCGACGCGGTGCTGCTCGAGCGCGTCCAGGACGTCGAGCGTGGCCTGCCATTGACGCGCCTCGTG
>JAOUNA010000073.1 GCA_029881215.1 Myxococcales bacterium
AGTACGAGCGCATCGACGCGGTGCGGCGCGAGATTGGCCGGATTTCGGAGATCTTGAAGCGCCTGGGACGCATGGTCGAGACCGAGCAGTACGAGACGGTGGAATACGTCGGCCCGGCGCGCATGCTCGATCTGCGCGAGCGCCGCGCCGAGCACGCGAAGGAGCCGCGCCTCTCGGGGCTGCGCATCCTCGTGGTGGACGACGATCTGGGCATCTGCAAGAGCCTCCAGGAGATCCTCGAGGCGGAGGGCTGCAAGGTGGAGACCGCCGTCGACGGAGCCGAGGGCCTGCGCCGCGCCGAGGTCGTCGACTTCGACGTCGTGCTCTCGGACGTGGTGATGCCGAACATGGACGGCTACGAGCTTTACCGGGCGTTGCGCAAGAGCCACCCCCAGCTGCCCGTGCTGATGATGACCGCCTTCCACTACGACAAGGATCACGTGATCAAGCGCAGCCGCATGGAGGGGCTCCAGGGCGTGATCTTCAAGAAGCCCGTCGATCCCGATCGCCTGCGCCAGGTGATCCTCGAGACGACCAAGCGCTAGAACCGCTCCGCATGCGGGGCGGGCGTACGGGCGGCGCAGATCGCGATCACCTCGCGGGCGCCCGCGCGCCGCAATGCGCGGGCGGCCTCCTCGAGTGTCGCAGCCGTTGTCACCACGTCGTCCACCAGCCAGAGCCGCTCCGGGACCGGGTGCGGCGCCGAGAACGCGCCGCGCACGTTGCGGCGCCGCGCCGCGCGGTCGAGACCGGTCTGGCTCGGGGTGTCGCGCAGGCGCCGCAGCGCCAGTGCGGAGAACGGCGCCGCCACCGCGCACGCCACGTCCCGCGCGAGCAGCGCCGCCGGGTTGAAGCCTCTGCGGCGCAGCGCCCTGGCGTGCAGCGGCACCGGGATCACGCAGGCCGGCGCGGCGCCGGGCGCGCGCTCGGCGGCGGCCCGCGCGAGCGCGCGCACCACACCGGCTGCGGCCGCGTCGCGCGCGGCGAGACCCCGATGCGGGTACTTGAAGCGCCGGATCCAGAGCTCGATCTCGTCGCGGAACCAGACGCTCGCGACGCAGGCGCGCAGCGGAGATGCCCGCGCGTCGCAGGCGGCGCAGACGCCGTTCCGAGCCAGCGCGGGCGCTTGCTGGCAGCGGGCGCAGCGATCGCGCGCCACGCTCGGCAGCGCGGCGAAACATGCGCGGCACAGAGGCGCGGTGTCGTCCACCCCTGCGCCGCAGCGCGCGCACGACGGCGGCACCCACAGATCCAGCAGGCCCCGCAGCAGGTCTCGCATCGCGTCTCCGCGGGACCGCGGAACCGGCAATCAGGCGCTGGCGGCGACCTCGGCGCCGACGTCGATCGTCGGTGCGTCGCTCCACAGCCGCTCGAGATCGTACTCCTCACGCACGTCGGGGCGGAACACGTGCACGATCACGTCGCCGAGATCGATCAGGACCCAGCGGCCCTCCTCGTAGCCTTCGACGCCCAGCGGGTGCTCGCCTCGCGCCGTCACGGCTTCGGAGACCGCATCGGCGATGGCGCGCGCGTGCCGATCGGAGGTTCCGCTCGCGATGATGAGGGTGTCCGCATAGGACGTGAGCCTGCGGACATCCAGCGCGACCAGGCGTTCGGCCTTCTTGTCGAGCGCGGCATTCGCGATGAATGCGGCGCGCTGCCGCTGGGCGGCGTCCGTCGCTTCAGGCATCGATGCACCTCGCATGTTCCGCTGCGTACGCCACGCTCGCTTCGATCTCGCCGCGGATCGACTCGGGCACCAGATAGCGCACCGAGCGGCCCGCGCGGATGCGGGCTCGAATGTCCGAGGAAGAGATGTCGAGCGCCGAGACGGCGAGCAAGCGGATCCAGGTCGTCGACTTGCGATGTCGGGCCGAGAGACCGTCTTCGGCCACGTCCACGTCGTCGCGCACGCACTTCGGAATCCAGTCGGCGAGCGATCCGCTGCGCACGGGCGGCCGCGTCATGACCAGAATGTGGGCGAGCGAGAGGAGGGCTTCGGGCTCGCGCCAGGACCCCAGCTCCGAGAAGGCGTCGCAGCCGAGCACGAAGACGGGCGCCTCGGGCGCGGTGCGCCCGGCGATCTGGTGCAGCGTGTCCACGCTGTAGGAGGGTCCGCCGCGCTCGATTTCCAGCGCGTCCACCGCGAACGCGGGGTGGTCTGCCACCGCGGCCCGCACCCAGCGCAGCCGATCCTCCGCCGGGGCGATCGCATCCGCGACGCTCCCCGTCTTGTGGGGCGGGCGAGCCGCCGGGACGAACAACATCTGCGTGAGCGATAGCGCTTCGCGCACCTCTTCCGCCGCCCGCAGGTGACCCAGGTGGATGGGATTGAACGTGCCGCCGAAGATGCCGATGCGAAGGGCTCGCGTCATTCGCGAAGCTGACCATCCCCCCGGAGCACGAACTTGAGTGTCGTCAGACCCTCGAGTCCCATCGGTCCGTAGGCGTGAAGCTTCGAGGTGGAGATGCCAATCTCGGCGCCGAGGCCCAGGCGATAACCGTCTGCGAACGCAGTCGAGCAGTTGACGCCGACTGTGGAGGAATTGATCCGCCGCAACCACTCCTGCGCGTTCGCGTAGCTCTCCGTGACGATCACCTCGGTGTGGTCGCTTCCGTAGCGGCGGATGTGTGCGACGGCGGCGTCCAGGTCGTCGACCACGCGCACGGCGAGCACGGGCCCCAGATACTCCCGCGACCAGTCCTCCTCCCGAGCCGGAACGGCGTCGCCGAAGATCTCGCGGGTGCGCTCGTCGCCGCGCAGCTCGATGCCTTCCTCGTGGAGCGCCTTCAGCACGCGCGGCAGCGCGGTGTGCATCGCGTCCCGGTGGACCAGCAGCGTTTCGAGCCCGTTGCAGACCTCCATCTGGCGCAGCTTCGAATCGATGACGATCTTCGTGGCCATCTCGGGGTCCGCGCTGGCGTCGAGGAAGACGTGGCAAACGCCCGCATCGTGCTTGATCACCGGGATGCGCGACGTCTCGGTCACCACGCGGATCAGTCCGGGACCGCCGCGGGGAATCACGAGGTCGATGCAGCGGTCCTCGTGCAGGAGATGCGCGATGGCCTCGCGATCGGTCGTGGGCACGACGCACACGGCGTCCTCGGGCACCTCGGTCTCCCGGGCCGCTGCGCGCAGCTCCTCGGCGAGCGCCAGATTCGTGTGCAGCGCCTCGGATCCGCCGCGCAGGATGACGGCGTTCCCGGACTTCACGCACAGGGCTGCCGCGTCGACGGTCACGTTGGGTCGCGATTCGTAGATGATCGCGATCACGCCGAGCGGGATGCGCATGCGGCCGACCTGCAGGCCGTTGGGCCTCACCTGGGTCTGCTCGACGCGCCCGATCGGGTCGGGCAGGTTCGCGACATCGCGCAAGCCCGCGATCATGTCGTGCCACTTGCCGGCGGAGAGCTCGAGGCGCTTGTGCAGCGGCGCGGCCAGGCCATTGCGCTCGGCCTGCTCCAGATCGCGCGCGTTCTCTGCGGCGATGCGCTCGCGCGCCGCCTCCAGCCGCCGGGCCGCGCACCCCAGCCAGGCGTCCTTCTGCGCGGACGACAGCTCCGCGGTTCGCTCGGATGCGGTCCGCGCGCGCTGTGCGATGTCGTGAATGAGCTCCCGGAGGTTCATGGCTGGGCTCGCGTCGGGGGTTGGACCGCCGATCCGTCAGCCGGCGGCGCGGGGTGGACGGGCCGCGCGTCGCTGGGCGCGGGATCCCAGGTCGCCGTCCTCCTCCGCGCTCGCTCAGGCTCGATCGCGGTCTTCCAGCAGCACGAGATCGTCCCGGTGAATGATCTCGCCGCCGTTCGAATATCCTAGCACCTGCGGGATCTTCCGCGTCGGCAGACCCGCGATGCGCGCGACGGCGTCAGAGGGGTAGGCGGCCAGGCCGCGCGCGATTTCGCGGCCCTTCGCGTCGAGGCAGGCCACCGGATCGCCGATGCCGAACTTGCCACGGATCTCCACGACGCCGGCCGGGAGCAGGCTCCGGCCCTGCTCGACCAGGGCGCGGACCGCGCCTGCGTCGAGCACCAGCGCGCCCCGCGTGCGCGTGGTGAACGCGAGCCAGTGCTTGCGGCTCGCCAGGCGGCTGCCGTTGAGGAAGAGCGTGCCGATCGGCTCACCCTGGGCCACCCGGAGCAGCACGTCTCGCGTTCGCCCGTTGCACAGGATCGTCGAGGCGCCGCAGCGTGCGGCGACGCGCGCGGCCTCGATCTTGGTCACCATGCCGCCGCGCCCGTAGCTGCTGCTCGAACCGCGCGCGGCGGACTCGACCTCCGGCGAGATGTTCTCGACGACGTCGAAGAGCGGCGGCTTGCGGCGGCCCGGTGCGGGCGGCTCGCGGTAGAGGCCGTCGACGTCCGTCGCGATCACCAGCAGCTCGGCGCCGACCAGATTCACCACCGTGGCCGAGAGATTGTCGTTGTCGCCGAAGCGGATCTCTTCCGTGGCCACGGTGTCGTTCTCGTTGACGATGGGGACGACGCCGAGCTCGAGCAGCGTCTGGAGCGTGTGCCGCGCATTCAGGAAGCGCTCGCGATCCTGCAGCCCGCTGCGCGTCAACAGCACCTGTGCGACGCGCCGGCCGTACTTGGCGAAGCGCTTGCGGTAGAGCTCGACGAGACCGATCTGCCCCACCGCCGCGGCCGCCTGCTTTTCGGGAATCGAGCGTCCGGGATGGGGCCAGCCGAGCGTTCGGCTGCCGATGGCGATCGCGCCCGAGGTGACCAGGACCACCTCGCGACCCTCGGCACACAGCGCGGCGATCTGGCGGGCGACCTGATCGAAGATGCCGCGGCGCAGGCTGCCGTCGCGCGTGAGCACGCCGCTGCCCACCTTCACCACGATGCGCCGCGCGCGCCGCGCGACCGCTCGCTGCGCACTCGAGCCGCTCACGCCTCGACCCCCGCTGCGCGCTGCGCGGCCTCCGCGTCTGCGGCTTCGAGCGCCCGGATGATGGCCACCAGCAGCTCGGGCAGGCCCTCGCGGGTGGCCGCCGAAAGGCGCTGCACGCTGCAGCCCCGTGCGCGCAGCGCGGTCTCCACGGCATCGAGCGCGCTCCGATCCGCGACCAGGTCGATCTTGTTCAGCGCCACGATCTCGCGCCGTTCCGCCAGCTCCGATGCGTAGGCAGTGAGCTCCGCACGGATCGAAGCGTAGAGCTCCAGCGGGTCGCGCGCCTCGAGCAGCGCCGTGCCGACGTCGATCAAGTGCACCAGGACCCGCGTGCGCTCCACGTGGCGCAGGAAGCGGTCGCCCAGTCCGGCACCCTCGCTGGCGCCCTCGATCAGGCCGGGCACGTCGGCCACCACGAAGCGGCGCTCCCCGAACTCGGCGACACCGAGCGCCGGCACCAGGGTCGTGAACGGATAGTCGGCCACGCGCGGGCGTGCGCCGCTGATGCAGCGCAGCAGCGTCGACTTCCCGGCGTTGGGGAAGCCCACGAGCCCCACGTCTGCGATCAGCTTGAGCGCGAGGCGCAGCGTCCGCGTCCCGCCCGGCTGGCCCCGCTCCGAGAAATCCGGTGTCTGGCGGGTCGGCGTCGCGAAGCGGGCGTTGCCCCGTCCGCCGCGCCCCCCGCGCGCCGCGACGAAGCGCTGACCATCGCGCGACAGATCGGCGAGCGGGGCGGCGTGCTCGCTCGCCGCCGGGTCGCTCACCACGGTTCCGACGGGCACGCGGATCGTCAGGGTGCTGCCGTTGCGTCCGGTGCGGTTCCCGCCGGCTCCGGCCTCTCCGGATTCGGCTCGATTCTCGCGCCGCATGCGCTGGTCGAGCAGGGTGGCGAGATTCCGGTCGGCGATCAGCACCACGTCGCCGCCCCGGCCGCCGTCTCCTCCGTCGGGTCCGCCGTGCGGCACGTACTTTTCGCGGCGGAAGCTGGCCGCGCCGTCTCCGCCGTTGCCGGCAGACACGCGGATCACCGCTTCATCGATGAAGGTCTCTCGAAGATTCATGGCGACCGGCGCGCGCGGTGTGCCGCCCACCGCGTCGAAGCGCCTCGGAACGACGCTGTGAGGGGTCGGATCTCGAGTCAGGCGTCGATCTGGGCGAGGACGCGTCCGCGCGATCGCCCGTAGTTCACGACACCGTCGCGGAGCGCGAACAGGGTGAAGTCCCTGCCGAGGCCGACGTTGCGGCCCGGATGAATTCGCGTGCCCACCTGCCGCACGAGAATGGCTCCGGCCTTCACCTGCTGACCGGCGAAGACCTTCACGCCACGGCGCTGCGAATTGCTGTCGCGCCCGTTTCGCGAGCTGCCCTGTCCCTTCTTGTGTGCCATCGCTCAGCCCTCGATCTTGTCGACGCGAATCTCGGTGTAGGGTTGGCGATGCCCCGTCTTGCGCCGATAGCCCTTGCGGCGCTTCATCTTGAAGATCGTGAGCTTGGGACCGCGCGCCTGGGCGGTGATGGTTCCCAGCGCCTTCGCCCCCTGGACGACGGGCGTTCCCACGCGCACGGAATCCTCGCCGCCGATCAGCAGCACTTCCTCGAGCGCGACGCTGTCGCCGACCGCGCCCGCGAGCTTCTCGACCCGGACGGACTTGCCGGGCTCGACACGCACCTGCTTTCCGCCGCTGCGGACCACCGCGTACATCAAGACTCCTCGGAATTCGGGAACCGCGGGAGTATGGAGCTTTCGCCCCGTGCGTCAACCGCCGGTGCCGGGCGCTCCGCCGCGGCGCGGGGCGGCGGCGTCCCGGCCTCCGCATCCGGCTCGTCCCCTTCGGGAAACTCCTGCCCGGCTCGGGATTCGGCACGTGCCGCCTCGCGCACCGCGCTGGCCGGTGTCTCGACCTCGGCACCCTCCACGGCGCCGCCGGCCGCCTCCGCCAGCGCCACCTCCTCGGGCTCCGCTGCTGCGGCGGGCTCGGCCTGCGGCTCTGGCTGCTCTCGATCGGCGAGCCAGCGCAGCGTGAGGTCCACGGGCGGACCTGCGTCGAGCGAGATCACCTCGAACTGCTCCTGGTGCAGCCCGGCGCGAGCCCGGATCTCGATGGCCCGGCCGAGCTCTTCGCCGAGAGCCTGGGTCGCCTTGCGCGCGGGGCCGAGCAGCGTCTCCGCGACGCGCGGACTCACGGTGAGTGCGAGCTGCTTGCCGCAGAAGCGCGGCACGTCCTTGCGGATCTCGCGCAGCACCTTGAAGGCCACGGTTTCGGCCGAGGCCACGTAGCCGCGGCCCTCACAGTAGCTGCACGGCTCGCACAGCTGCTGCACCAGGTTCTCTCGGGTGCGCTTGCGCGTCATCTCCACGAGACCGAGCTCGGAGATCTTCAGGATGTTGGTTCGGGCCTTGTCGTTGCGCAGGGCATCTTGAAGCGCGCGGTAGACCTTCTCCCGGTTCCCGACGCTCTCCATGTCGATCAGGTCGATGATGATCAACCCGCCGATGTTGCGGAAGCGCAGCTGATAGACCACCTCGGCAACGGCCTCGAGGTTGGTCTTGAGCACGGTCTCCTCGAGATCCCGTTTGCCGACGTAGCGCCCCGTGTTGACGTCGATGGCGGTGAGCGCCTCGCTCTGATCGATGATCAGGTAGCCGCCCGACTTGAGCCAGACCTTCTTGCCGAGATTGTCATCGATGCTCGACTCGATCTGGAAGTGATCGAAGATCGGCAGCCCGCTTTCGTAGAGCTCGAGCTTCGGCTTCGGATCCGCCATGAAGCGCGAGAGGAAGGCCTGCATCTGCTCGTACGTGGCGGGATCGTCGACCACGATGCGCTTCGTGCGCGCGTTCGTGAAATCTCGCAGGGTGCGGAGCGGCAGCGAGAGCTCCGAGTAGAGCGCCGCCGGCGCGCTGCGCTGCTCCTTCAGGGCCTGGATCTCATCCCAGACCGAGGCCAGGTATTTGACGTCGGCTTCGAGGTCGGCATCGCGCGTGCCCTCTCCCGCGGTGCGAATGATGAAGCCGAGATCCCGGGGTCGCAGGCGCGTCACGATGTCGCGCAGCCGTCTGCGCTCCCGATCGGAATCGATGCGCCGCGACACCCCGACCCGCTTCGACCACGGCGTCAGCACCAGGTGGCGCCCCGCGATGGATACGTGCGAGGTGATCCGCGCGCCCTTGGTGCCGATCGGCTCCTTGGCGATCTGGACGATGATCTCCTGGCCTTCGCGCAGCAGGGTCTCGATCTTGGGCGGCGGACGCTGGCTCCCATTGCGACCCCGCGAGCGGCGCGGTCGCGGCGCTTCGTCCTCCACCATCTCCGGATCGAGCTGGCCCTGGTCATCCAGGTAGTCGCCGACGTAGAGGAAGGCCGCCTTTTCGAGACCGATGTCCACGAAGGCCGCCTGCATGCCGGGAAGCACTCGCGTGATGCGGCCCTTGGCCACCATGCCGACGACGTTGCGGTCGGCCTCGCGCTCGATGTGCAGCTCGGCGAACGTGTTCTGTTCGACGATCGCGACCCGGGTCTCCCCGGCGCTCACGTTGATGATGATTTCGTTGGGTACCGCCACGCGGCCATTGGCCGCGGCACGGCTGCCCGGTTTCGACGCCATACGCCCGAAAAGCCTCGGGGTTGGCGAGCCGCATTCGGAAATCAGTGAGCTTTCGGCCGCCGGCTCACAGCCGGCGGTGGCGGGGCTATCGGGAATCCGGAGCGCGTCCCCGCGCTTCCGGATGGACGGGATTTCTCTCTAATATCCCGAAATCGCTATGAAAAACGTTGACTCGCACAGGAAGTCTCTTATACGGTGCGACCCGATGAAGCTGATGTTCGAATCCCGCGCAGCACCCCGCCGCCCGTCCGACTCGATCACGCCTTGGACGCTGCTCCCGCTCGGAAGCCAGTTTCGCGCCGGCCCGACCAGTTTCCCCTTCTGCGTGATGCGCACTGGGAAGGTCGGCGCTCCTGACTGTGTTTCCCCCGTGGGGCAGGCTCAACGGATCGCAAGAAAAACCTGAGTCAGAAAGTCATGGATTCCGGTGCCAAGGTCAAGCCCGACCCGAGACGCTCGCTTCCCTCCGTGGATCGGCTGCTCGCGCAGCTCGCGGCGCACCGGGCGGAGCTCTCCGATTGGGCACTCGGCGCTGGGGCGCGCTGGGCCTTGAGCGAGGCGCGCGAACACCTCGCGCAGCTCGCGCCGACGCAGCGCGCGGCGTGCATCGCAGCGCTGCCCGAGCGGGCTCTGAGCGAGGCGCGCCGGGTCGCACGCGCTCATCCGGTCTGCGTCGTGAACGCCACCGGCATCGTGCTGCACACCAATCTCGGGCGCGCGCCCCTCGCCGAGGGAGCGGCGTTGGAGCTGGCCCGCGCGGCGCGCCGCTACGTCGACCTCGAGATCGATCTCGCGAGCGGCGCGCGGCGCTCGCGCAGCGCCGCGGTGGAGGAGAAGCTGCGCCTCGCGAGCGGCGCAGCGGGGGCGCTCGTGGTGAACAACAACGCCGCCGCCCTGCTCCTGCTGCTCGCCGCCCTGGCGCGCGGGCGGGAGGTGATCGTCTCGAGAGGCGAGCTGGTCGAGATCGGCGGCGCGTTCCGCATCCCCGAGATTGCCGAGGCGGCGGGCGTGCGGCTGGTGGAGGTGGGCACGACGAATCGGACCCACGTCGACGACTACGAGCGGGCCATCGGCCCCGAAACCGCGCTCTTGCTCAAGGTGCACCGCAGCAACTTCGAGCTGCGAGGCTTCGTGTCCGAAGCTCCGCTGCCGGAGTTGGCCTCGCTGGGCCGGGCGCGCGGGTTGCCGGTGGTCGAGGATCTCGGCAGCGCTGCGCTGGTGGATCTCTCGGCGCTGGGATTCCCGGCGGAGTCCTACGCGCCCGCCCGCCTCGCCGCCGGAGCCGACCTGGTGTGTTTCTCGGGGGACAAGCTCCTGGGCGGACCCCAGGCGGGCATCGTGCTGGGCCGCGACGCCGAGAGCACGAGCCGCCTCGCACGCCATCCGCTGGCGCGCGCGTTGCGCGTGGACAAGCTGACGCTCGCCGCGCTCGATTGGACGCTGGCCGCCCATCTGCGCGGCACCGCCGTGCACGAAGTGCCCGCCCTGCGTGCGCTGCTGGCCCCCGTGCAAACCCTCGAGCGCCGCGCGCGCGAACTCGCCGAACGCCTGAGAGCAGCGCTGCCCCGCGAGGCGCGCGTCGGCGTGGAAGAAGAGCGCGGCTTTGCCGGGGGCGGATCACTGCCCGGATTCGCGCTGGCAGCCTGGGTCGTCACGATACGCGCACCGGGTGGCGCGGAGCGTCTGGCGCGACGCCTGCGTCTCGCCACGCCACCCGTGCTCGCGCGAGTCCGCGACGCAAACGTCCTGCTCGACGTGCGCACGCTGCTCGAGGGCGACGAGAAGGCGCTGGAGACCGCCGTTCGAGAGGCGCTGCGTTGAAGCCACGCGTGCCATCCTTTACGATAACTGGCCGAGAAGCATGTTGAATTCCAGCGTCCTCGTCCTGAATCGATCGTACCTTCCAGTCCACGTCACGACGGTCCGGCGCGCCTTCACCCTCATCTACCAGGGCACCGCACTCGCCGTGGATCGCGCCTACGAGACGTTCGATTTCGAATCCTGGCGGCGCGCGTCGGATCGCTGCGCCGAAGCGATCGGCACCTCCAGCGGACCGATCCGGATTCCGCGGGTCATCGTCCTGCTCGGCTACGATCGAGTCCCCCGGCGACACGTGCGGTACAGTCGGGTGAACATCTTCGCGCGGGACAAGTTCACCTGTCAGTATTGCGGGGCGAGGCCGCATCGCTCGCAGCTCAATCTGGACCATGTCATTCCCCGGTCGCTGGGGGGGCGAACAACGTGGGAGAACGTGGTGTGCAGCTGTGTCGACTGCAATCGGCGCAAGGGCGGAAGAACTCCGCATCAGGCGCGCCTCAGATTGTTGCGTCGCCCGGTCAAGCCGCGCTGGACCCCCATGATTCATCACATCGTGTCGACTGCTCGCTACGAAGAGTGGCGCCCGTTCCTGCATGTCGTCGACCACGGCAATCGGAGGAGTGCGGGCGTCGGCTGAGCGGATGGGGGGGAGAAGCTTGAGCGCTGACTCTGGGCAGCTCGGAGGAGGGCCCGATCGCGCGGAGTCGCAAGGCCGCGCCCGCCTGATTCCGTTTGGCGGCGGCAAGGGCGGAGTCGGCAAGACGTTCATCGCGGCCAACCTCGCGGCGACGCTCGCGCGCGCGGGGTACCAGGTGGTCGCCGTCGATGGCGACCTGGAGGGCGCGAATCTGCACACCGCGATCGGCGTGCGCAGGCCGCGCCGCAGCGTGGCGGACTTCGTGTCGCAGCGCGAGGAAGATCTGCAGAAGCTGATGGAGGACACCGCCATCCAGAATCTGCGCCTGATCCCGGCGACGCGTCCGAATCTCGCGCACGCGCAGCCGAGCCACGCGCAGCGCATCCAGTTCATCCGGGCGCTGCGCCAGATCGACGCGGACTTCGTGCTGCTCGACCTCGGCGCGGGCACCGACGTGACCGTGATGGATTACTTCATGGTGTGCGAGAACGGTGTCGTCGTGGTCGCCCCCGAACCCACCTCGATCGAGAACGCGTACTCGTTCATGCGCGCGGCCTTCTATCGCCGCCTGCGCCTCTCCATGGTCTCGCACGACGTCCGGAAGCTCGTCGGAATCGCGATGGACGAGCGCAACGAGCGCGGCATCCGCACGCCCTACGACCTGCTGCGCGAGGTGGAGTCGCTCGACTCGGCCGAGGGCGCGCGCTTCGTACGGTCGATGCGTGCGTTTCGCCCGCGCCTGATCGTCAATGGCGTGCGCTCGGCCGCGGACATCAAGCTCGGATTCTCGATCCGCAGTGTGTGCCGCAAGTATTTCGCGATCGACGTCGAATATCTGGGCTACGTCAATCACGACGAGGCGGCCCGCGCATCGGTACGGGCCTGCCGCCCGCTGGTCGACACGCACCCCCGCTCGAACGCGGCGATCTACCTCACGCGCATCGCGCGCAAGATCGTCGCCCAGGACCAGACGGAGGAAGCCCGGTGAAGCCCTTCTCCGAGCAGGATCACTACGAGGCCCTCGAAATCCATCGGGGTGCCACGGCCGAGGAGATCGAGCGCGCGTATCGCATGGCCCTGAGCACCTATGCCGAGGATTCCCTGGCGGGTTATTCGGTCTTCGGAGAAGGAGACGTTGCGGCGATGCGCGAGCGCATCGAGCTCGCCTACCGCACGCTCTCGAACGATGCCGCGCGCCAGGCGTACGACGCGGAGCTCTCGAACGAACGGGCGGTTGCGGCAGCCTTGGCGGACGCCCCCGAGCTGGCCGAGTCGGGAGCCCGCGGCGGGGCTTCACCCGATCCGGCTGGATTGGATGCCCTCGACGAGTTCGACGAAGAGAGCGGCGAGTTCGACGGGCCGAGGCTGCGGCGCGTTCGACTCCGCCAGGGCATCGAGCTCGATGAGATCGCGCGCGTCACGAAGGTGAACCCGACCTACCTCTGCTTCCTGGAAGAGGAGCGTTTCGGCGAGCTTCCGGCGGCCGTCTACGTGCGCGGCTTCGTCATGGGCTACGCCTCGTGCATCGGCCTCGACGCGCATCAGGTCGCTGGAAGCTACATGAAGCGCTACGAGGAGAAGCGCGGCAGTCGAAAGCGTTCACTCTTCTCGCGTCATTAACGCGTGATCTTCGTCGTCGGCGAGAGCGAGGCGGGGCAGCGACTCGACATGGCGCTCGCGGCACTGGCGGACATCTCGAGATCGCAGGCGCGGCGGTGGATCGACGAGGACCGCGTCCGCGTCAACGATCGATCCTGCGCGGCGAGCCGACGCGTGGGGGTCGGGGATTCGATCGAGGCGCAGCCTCCGGCCCCGATTCCCGCGAAGATCGCGGCGGAGCCCATTCCGCTGGTGATCCTCTTCGAGGACGAGGATCTGGTGGTCGTGGACAAGCCCGCGGGAATGGTCGTGCACCCCGCGCCGGGTCATCCGAGCGGAACGCTCGTCCACGCATTGCTGTATCACTGCGGAACGCTCACGAGTGTTGGAGGCGTGTTGCGTCCCGGCATCGTGCACCGCCTGGATCGCGGCACCTCCGGTGTGCTCGTGGCCGCCAAGAGCGATCTCGCGCACCTCGGGCTCGCGCGGCAGTTTGCCGCACACAGCGTGGAACGCGTCTATCGAGCGCTCGTGCGCGGCGTGCCCAAGGAGGATGCGGGGCGCGTGGATCGGCCCATCGGAAGGCACGCGCGCGATCGCAAGCGGATGAGCGTGCACGCGCGCAGCGCGCGGGAGGCGCACACCGCCTGGCGCGTGACGCGGCGCTTCGTCCGGAGCGACCGCGCCTGGCTCGAGGTGCGGCCCGAAACCGGCCGTACGCACCAGATCCGCGTGCACCTGGCGTCGGTCGGTCTGCCGATCGTCGGCGATCCGGTCTACGGGAGAAAGGGCCGCGCCGAGCTCGAGTCGTCTCTGCAGCGTCCGGCACTGCACGCCGAGCGGTTGGGGTTCGCGCATCCGCGCAGCGGCATACGCCTGTGCTTCGACGCGCCCATTCCAGAGGATCTCGCGGCGATCCTGTCCGCGCTCGAGCGCCGCGAGGAGATGGGCTGATGCTGCTCCACCCGCTGTTGACTGGTTGTGGTGTCCGACATGCCTTCGGATTGCGCAGCACGCCGCCGCCTGC
>JAOUNA010000264.1 GCA_029881215.1 Myxococcales bacterium
AAGACAGAATACCCCGGGGGGCATGAATTCAACCGAGCCGACGCGAGAGTCGAGCCGCTCCCGGATCCGGGCGAGCGGAGTCGGGTCGGCGCAAGCCGCGGACCCGCGCGCGCGTTCGAGCTCGGGCGTCCCCGGCGCGCTGCTCAGCGCGCGCGGGCGTGGGCGCCGCGGGGCGCCGCGTCGCGGGGCCCCAGCCGACCCGCGTAGCGCTTCACGTAGGCGTCATGGATCCACTTGTAGGTCTTCTCGAGGCCCGTGCGCAGGCCGATGGAGGGCTCCCAGCCGAAGACCTCGCGGATTCGCGTGTTGTCGCTGTTGCGGCCATTGACGCCGATGGGAGCGTCGGGGAGGTAGTAGCGGGTGAGCGAGATGCCCGCGATCTCCTCCACGAGGTCCACGAGCTGGTTGATCGAGACCAGCTCGCTCGAGCCCAGATTCAGCGGCTCGCGCACCTCGCCGGCGAGGATGCGCTGGGTGCCCTCGATGCAGTCGTCGATGTACATGAAGGAGCGGGTCTGCTCGCCGTTGCCCCAGATCTCGATCGCGCGCTCGCCCGAGAGCTTCGCCTCCACGAACTTCCGGCAGATTGCGGCGGGCGCCTTCTCGCGTCCGCCCTCCCAGGTGCCGAGCGGCCCGTAGACGTTGTGATAGCGCGCCACGCGCGTTTCGAGGCCGAAATCCTCGTAGAAGTGCCGGCACATGCGCTCCGTGAAGAGCTTCTCCCAGCCGTAGCCGTCCTCGGGCATGGCCGGATAGGCGTCGGCCTCGCGCAGCGCGGTGACGTTCGGATCGGCCTGCTTGTCGGCGTTGTAGACGCAGGCCGAGGAGGCATAGAAGAAGCGCCGCACGCCGCGTTGCTGGGCCGCCAGCAGCATGTGGGTGCTGATCAGCACGGACAGCATGCAGGCTGCCTTGTGCGTTTCGATGAAGCCCATGCCGCCCATGTCGGCTGCGAGCTGATAGACGCTATCGGCTCCGTCGCACGCCGCGTCGCAGGACGCACGCTCGCGCAGATCTGCGACGACGTTGTCGACGCCGTCGTGGATCTGCTGCCAATCCTCGAGGGGCTTGCAGTCGACGGCCCGCACCCGCGTGTGGCCGCTCGCCAGCAGCTGCGCGACCAGATGGCCCCCGATGAAGCCACCGGCTCCCGTGACCACTGCGTAGCTTCCGGCCATCTGGCGCTGCCTCCGAGCGAGCCCCGCGGCCGCGCGCGGGGCGGCGGGTTCGAGCGCTGCCTGTCTCATCGGATGCGGGCGGCGCCCGGTTGAGGGGGCCCGGTGTCGTGGCGCGCGCAGCGAGCGGATTGCTGGTTATGCTCGATCGGCGGAGGGCACGGCATGCGCGCCAGGACGAAACGGGTCGGGGTCCGGCGGCGGCTCGCGCCCGGGATGCTGGTCCTCGGCGTCGGCCTCGCGGCCGCAGCCGCCTGGGGCGAGCCCGGCTATGCACCCGGCGAGCTGCTCGTGCGCTTCCAGGCAGAAGGCCCCCACGCGCTGGCTGACTGCGCGCAGCGTCTCTCCGAGGCGGGCGATCCGTTTCAGCGGGCCACGGCGGATCGCTCGGATTCGCTCGATCGGCTGCAGGCGCGCTGGGGGGTGCGCGAGGTGCGTGCGCTCTTCCGGCGGCCCGGCGCGGGTTCCTTTGCGGAGCAGCGCGCGCGGCGCGCCGAGCAGCTCGAGGCGCTGCGCGCCGGACGGGCGCCGCGCGCCGGGCGCGCGGTTCGCGCGTTGCCCGATCTCTCGCACGTGTATCGGATGCGACTCGCGCGCGTGGCCGACGTGCCGCGCGCAGTGGCGGCGTACCGCGCGGATCCGCACGTGGTCTGGGCGCAGCCGAACTACCGGATCGAGGCGGATTTCGTGCCCAACGATCCCTTCTTCGCGTCGAGCGGTTCGTGGGGGCAGGCCTTCCGGGATCTCTGGGGCCTCGAGCGCATCCACGCGCCGTCGGCCTGGGACGTGACCCAGGGCGAGGGCGTCGTGGTCGCGGTCGTGGATACGGGCCTGGACTACGACCACCCCGATATCGCCGCCAATGTCTGGATCAACGCGGGTGAAGATCTGGATGGCGACGGTCTGGTGAGCGACGAGGATTTCAACGGGCTCGACGACGACGGGAACGGCTTCGTCGATGATCTTCGCGGCTTCGACTTTGCCAACAGCGAAGATGGCGACGGCGACGGAGCTTTCGACGGCCCGAGGGACATCTCGGATTCCGATCCCTTCGACGACGTGGGGCACGGCACGCACGTGGCGGGCACCATCGCCGCCGTCGGCAACAACGCCATCGGCGTGCTGGGCGTGGCGCCGCGGGCCCGCATCATGCCGCTGAAGGGCTTCAAGGAGAGCGGACCTTCGACCATCGAAGTGCTCTCGCGCGCCATGTTGTACGCGGTCGAGAACGGCGCGCGCGTGATCAACAACAGCTGGTCGTGTGGCGAGCCCTGTCCGAGCAACCCGCTGGCGGAGGACATCGTGCGCCTCAGCCACGCGCTCGGCGTCGTCGTCGTCACCTCGGCCGGCAACCAGCGCAGCGACATCGTCTTCTACAGCCCCGAGAACATGCGCGAGACGATCGCGGTGGCTGCGCACACCGAGGACGACTCGCCGGCCGACTTCACCAACCACGGATTGCTGCTGGACGTGACGGCCCCCGGGGCCGGCCGCCTGTTCGGCGAGGGATATTTTCCGCGCCGCGCGGTGCTGTCGCTGCGTTCTTCCGGCGCGGGGCTCGCAGCAACGGGAAGCGATGAGAACTTCGTGGTGGGCGAGGACTACTTGCGCTGGGCGGGGACCTCCATGTCGTGTCCGCACGTAGCGGGCGTGGTGGCGCTGCTCCTCGCCGCGCGACCGGATCTCGCGCCGGACGAAGTGCGGGCGCTGCTGCGTGTCGGGGCGTCGGATGTGGGTCCGCCGGGTCACGATCGCGCCAGCGGCGCGGGCATCGTCGATGCGGCGCGCAGCCTTAGCGCGCCGCTGCCCGGTGCCTGGGGTGAAATCGCGAGCCCCCGGCAGGGGGTGATCGTCAACCCACGCGTCGGCAGCCTGCTCCTGGAGGGCACGGCCGGGGGTCCCGACTTCGAGTCCTACGCGCTGTGGGTGGGCAGCGGCAGCGCACCCGAGTCGTGGAGCCCGCTGGAGCCGCCTTCCTCCGAGCCGGTCGAGGCGGGCGTGCTGGCGGTCTGGCCCGTCGAGGATCTCGAGGACGGTGCGTATGTCGTGCGCCTCGACGTGCACACGACGGACGGCGCGCGCATCACCGAGTTCCTGCAGCTCAGTCTCGAGCGCAACGTGCCCCATCCCCTGTCATCGGATGGCGCGGCTGCGTTCTGGCCTGCGGTTTCTGGGGAACGCATCGCGTGGCAGTCGGCGCGGCCGAGCTCGAAGCGTGAAGATCGAGCGGAAGAGGAGGGCATCAATCTCTTCCTCACGGATCTCGCCCTCGATCTCGAGGCAGTCCTCTCGGACGCACCCGGCGACCAGCGGGATGTCGCGATCGACGGGACCCGCCTGGCTTGGATCGATGCGCGGGACGAGCGAGGTGTCGAGATCTTCGAATGCTGGCTCAAGCCACGCCAGC
>JAOUNA010000265.1 GCA_029881215.1 Myxococcales bacterium
GGAGACTCCAACCGTCTCGAGGTCGAGCGGAGCTGCAGGCGCGGATTCGATGTCCGCGGCTCGCACGGGCTGCATAGTGAAGGTGAACAACCCCAGGACCGCCAAGACGGCACAGGGCATCGAGCTTCCGCGCATGTCCTCTCCGGCGGATCGAAGCTTGGGGGGAGGAGATCACCACCCCGCGATCGGTGCGGGGCCATCGCTTCGGCCAGGCAGTGTAGATCGCATCGGCAAATCCGACCAACAAATCGAGTCCCCTTGGGGCGACTCCCTAACAATACCGCTTCGGCTGCGGTACTTTGGCGCCTGGCTCGGAGCGCCGCGATCGGCAGCCCTGTCGGCGCAAGCCAATCCCCCCCAGTTCGAGATCGAGACCATCAGCAAGGAACTTGCGTCTTTGGGCAGATCGAGAGTCTCGTGGTTCCGGGTCGCAGATCGCGGGGGCGCGCGCAACCCGCGGAGATGATTGCAGTTCCAGGCGTCGGATCCGATGGCGCAGGGAGGCGACAGGCGTGGACATCTTCAGCAAGTGCACGGAGAACGCGGAGCGCGTACGCGCCGCGCGGCAAGCCAACGCCTATGTCTACTACCGGACGATCTCCTCTGCCCAGGACCCCCTGGTGATCCGCAAGGGGCGCGAGCTGGTGATGCTCGGCTCCAACAACTACCTCGGCCTCACCAGCCATCCGGAAGTCAAGCAAGCGGCTGCGACGGCCCTGTCGCGTTACGGGAGCGGATCGGCGGGCTCGCGCCTCTTGAACGGAACGCTCGACCTGCACGTCGAGCTCGAGGAGCGGCTCGCCGACTTCATCGGGCGCGAGGCGGCGTTGACCTTCTCGACCGGCTTCCAGGTGAATCTGGGTGTGCTGTCGTGCCTGCTGGGTCGCTCCGACGTCGCAATCCTCGACAGCCTCGACCACGCCTGCATCATCGACGGCTGCCGGTTGGGCTTCGGCAAGACGCACAAGTACAGGCACAACGACATGGAGGATCTGGAGCGGAAGCTCGACAATCTTCCCGCCGACCGAGGTGTGATCATCGTCGTCGATGGCGTGTTCTCGATGGAAGGAGACCTCGCGAATCTCCCGCGCATCGTCGAGCTCAAGAAGCAGAGAAGCGCGCGCCTGATGGTGGACGACGCACACGGAATCGGCGTCTTCGGCGCCAACGGGCGCGGAAGCGCGGAGCACTTCGGCCTGGAGCACGAAGTCGACCTCGTGATGGGCACTTTTTCGAAGTCACTCGCCACCGTCGGGGGATTCATCGCGAGCGACGCGCCAGTGATCGACTACATCAAACACAACGCGCGCAGCGAAATCTTCTCCGCGGCACCACCTCCCGCCTCGGTCGCAGCCGCCATGAAGGCGCTCGAGATCGTCGAGCGCGAGCCAGAGCGGCGCAAGCAGCTGTGGGAGAACACCGATTACATGCGGCGGGAGCTCATCGCGCTCGGCTTCGACACCGGAGAATCTGCCTCCCCAGTCGTGCCCCTGGTGATCGGCGGGGACATGGCGGCATTTCGCATGACCGTGCGCCTCGAAGAAGAAGGCGTGTTCGTGAATCCGGTCGTGTCGCCCGCGGTCCCGGAGGGCCGTGCCATGATCCGCACGTCCTACATGGCCACGCACGAGCGGGAACACCTGGATCGCGCACTGGTCGCCATCGAGAAGGTCGGACGGGAGATGGGCATCATCTAGGGCAGGGATGAGTCGCGGGCCCTCGACCTATTCCACGCGCATGCCGTGACCGCCGCGCCGGGGATCGCCCGCGCCTGTGCCGCGCGGATCCACGGCCTGCACGCCACCGAAGTAGAGGCTGCGCTCCTCCCAGCGGTGGATCGGCCAGCTGCGTTCGAGGCTCGCGACGGCGCGCGGATCGAAGCCCGGCTCCAGCTGAACGCAGGAACCATCCCAATGCAGCCGCGGAGACTCGACCGCCGCGCACACGTCCATGCCGTGATCCACCACGGCGCTGATGGCCTGGACGAGCGCGGTGCGGATTCGCTTGCTGCCACCGCTGCCCACGATCAGCTCCACGCGATCCTCCCGGAGCACCAGGCACGGCGACATCATCGACGCAACGCGATTTCCGGCAGGGCTCGCGTGGAACCCAGAGGGGTGCAAATCGTCCTCACCCAGCATGTTGTTGAGCATGATGCCCGTATCCGGCGCCACGTAGCCGGACCCCTCTCCGTTCGACAGCGTCATGCTGGCCGCGTTGCCTTCCGTATCCGCGACGCTGATGTGCGTCGTTCCTCCCATCGCTCGGCGCACCCGACTCGCGCACACGCCGCCGAGCTCTCCGGAGAACGGAGCCGCGCTCACGAGCTCCCGCTCCCGCATCGCCTCGATCTCCACCATCACCGCGACGAGGCAACGCAGGTGTTCGGGTGTGCCCCAGGCAGGCATCGTCGGAGCCACCTCGGCGAGCAAACGGAGCGAGGCGTCGATCAGCGGGCCTCCGAAAGACGGCGCTGGATTCGTGAGCACGCGGCAGTCCCGATAGGCGATCTCGAGAGGCTCGCGCTCCACCACGCGGTAGTGCGCCAGGTCCTCCGCTCCGACGAGGCCGCCTCCGCCCTGCATGTCTGCCTCGATGCGACGCGCCAGAATGCCGCCGTACAGGCTGTCTGCCCCCGTGCGGGGCAGCGCTGTCAGGAATCGGGCGAGGTCGGGATTCCGGAGTCGCTCTCCGGCGCGGGGCGGGCGACCCGCCGGCGCGAAGAGTGCGCGGGCGGCCGGCGTGAGCGTGATGATCCGCTCGAGCAGCTCGAGCGCGTAGGCCTGCACCGGGTTGACCACGACCCCTTCCCGGGCCATCCGCTCGGCAGGCGCGACGATCTGCTCCAGCGGCAGGCGACCGCACTGCGCCTGCACGTGCAGGAGGCCGGCGAGCGCGCCGGGCACGGCGACCGAGCCCAGACCGACGTGGAAGATCTGGTCGGATCCGGAGAAGTGCACCTCGACGGGAAGCAGGTGAGGTTCGAGCCGGTCGGCCGGAAGGCCCCGACCCGGCGTGTCGGCAAAGAAGTCGAAGAGCACCTCGCGCCGATCCGCGCTTCGTGAGAGCAGGAAGCCACCGCCGCCCAGGCTGGTCAGCATGGGCTCGGCGACGGCTGCCGCGAAGCCCGCGGCAATCGCCGCGTCGAAGGCGTTTCCGCCCTCTCGCAACATCGACGCCGCGACCTCGGAGACGCTCGGGTGGCCGGTGGCGACCACGCCCCGCATCAGTCACCTCCCGCCGGTGTCGGGCGATCGTGCTCGTCCTCGATCTCGCCGACGATCTCTTCGAGGACGTCCTCGAGCGTGCAAACGCCGAGCACCGAGTCGGCCCGGTCGCGCACCACGGCCAGGTGCCTGCGCCCGCGGCGGAATTGGCGCAGCGCATCGACGACGGCGAGATCGGGATCGATGAAGGTGGCAGGCCGAATGGCATCATTCAGGATCACCACCCGCTCGCGGGCATACACGTGGAAGAGATCCTTGGTGTGCAGGATCCCGACGATGCTGTCCGGCGTGCCTTCGTACACGGGCAGCCGCGTGAATCCGGACCCCCGCAAGACATCCAGCAGCTCATCCGGA
>JAOUNA010000005.1 GCA_029881215.1 Myxococcales bacterium
CTGCCGTGATCGCCGCCATGGGGGGCATCCTCTCGGAGGTCGGTGCGGCGCTGATGGTGGGCGCCAACCTCGAAGGCGAGACGCGCGTGCTCACCACGGCCATCGTCATGTACGTCGGCATGGGCGAGTACGAGATGGCGATCGGACTGGCCGCCGTGCTCATGGGACTCATGCTGGTGCTGACAGGCGTCCTCACCGCCGTGCAGCAGAGTGGCCGCAGATGAGCGGTGCGGCGCTGCTCTCTGCGCGCGAGCTCCGTGTGGAGCGCCGCTCGCGGCGCGGCTCCTTCACGCTGCAGATCGACGCGCTCGATCTTCGCGCGGGCGAGGTGCTGGCGATCCTCGGCCCCAACGGGGCCGGCAAGAGCACGCTCTTGCGCGCGCTCGCCGGCCTCGAGCACCCCGCGCGGGGCGCCATCGATTCCGCGGCCGCCGGCCCCATCACCCTGGTCTTCCAGCGGCCCGCTGCCTTTGCCGGCTCCGTCGCGCACAACGTGGCGGCCGCGCTGCTCGGGCGCGGCCTCGAGCGCGCCCAGCTGGAGCGGCGCGTACGCGAAGCGCTCGAGCGCTTCGAGATCGCGTCGCTCGCGCCGCGCCGCGCCCACACGCTGTCGGGTGGCGAGCTGCGCAGGCTGGCCCTCGCGCGCGCCTTCGTGCTCGCCCCTGCGGTGCTGCTGCTCGACGAGCCCTTCGACGATCTCGACGCGAGCGGCCAGGCATCGCTCTCCCTCGATCTGCGCCGCGCCATCGGCGACACCGGCGTCGCGGTCGCGATGGTCACCCACGATCTGCGCCGCGCGCTGCTCCTGGCCGACCGCATCGCCGTGCTGCTCGAGGGGCGGCTGGCGCAGATCGACCGGCGGGATTCCGTGCTCGAGAAGCCGCGCACGCCCGAGATCGCGCGCGTCGTGGGCATGTCGAACCTGGTGCGCGGTGTCGTCGTCGCAGCGCCGGACGGCGGTCGCCGCGTCGAGGTCGACGCCCACCACGCCATCCCCGTGCGCACCGCGCTCGAGACGGGGTGCGGCGTCTGGGCGGGCATTCGTCCGGAGCACCTCAAGATCGACGTGGGTCGGGGCGGGAGCGGGATCGCGATCGGGAAGGCCGTCGTGCGCAGCGTGGTGGACGACGGCGTCGCGGCCAGCGTTGCGCTCGCCTGGGCGGGTGAGGAGCTGCACACCCACCTGCTCGCAGGGCGCGGCCTGGCCCGCTCTCTCGAGCCCGGCGCTCTCGTCGTGCTGGCGGTCCAGCCGGAGCACGTGCACCTGATTCCCGTCGCCGAGGCGCCGCGCGCGGCGGGCTAGCGCCGCGCGCGTTCCGCATGCCCGGCCGGGAGCTCAGAGACCGAGCGTCTCGCGCAGCGCCACCAACACCTCGCGGGTCGCCGGCGATCGGTTCAGCGTGTAGAAGTGGATGCCCGGCGCGCCGTGCTGGAGCAGATCTGCGCACTGCGCGGTGGCGTGGCGCACGCCGATGTCGTGGACCGCATCCGCATCGTCCGCGACCGCCTCGAGCTCGCGCGCGAGGGCTTCGGGGATGCGATTGCCGTTGAGCGCGGCGATGCGCTGGATGCCCTTCACGCTGGTGATGGGCATGATGCCGGGCACGATGGGCACACCGATGCCGGCCGCCCGGGCCCGCTCGACGTACCGCAGGAAATCCTCGTTGTCGAAGAAGAGCTGCGTCAGCAGGAATTCGCAGCCGGCGTCGACCTTGAGGCGGGCGTGTGCGATCTCGGCGTCCCAGTCGGGCGACTCCGGGTGCATCTCGGGGTGCGCCGCGCCGCCGACGCACAGGCCGAATTCGCGCGCGAAGGCGGCCAGGTCCGAGGCGTGCTGGAAGTCTCGCGGCGCGTGGGCGCCGCCGGCCGCCGGCAGATCGCCGCGCAGGGCGAGAATGTTCGCCACGCCGCCGATGCACAGCGCATCCAGCACGCCGCGCATCTCGTCGCGCGAATAGCCCATCGTCACGACGTGGGCCATCGACTCCACCTTGACTTCCTGCTCGATGCGCGCGATCAGGGCGAAGGTCAGCGGGCGTCGGTCCTTGGCGAGCGGACAGGTGACCGAGACGTAGTCGGGCGCGAGTCGCGCCAGATCTCGGATCGTCTCGAGCAGCTCGTTGGCGGCGACCAGATTGCGCGGCGGAAAGAACTCGAAGGAGAAGATGGGTCGCCGCTGCGCGTAGAGATCGGCGATGCGCATCACTCGTTTGCTCCGTGATCGTCGTGTTGCATTTCGAGCAGCCGGTGGCGCTGCAGCTTGCCGGCCGCGTTGCGCGGCAGGGAGGTCGCGCGGTAGAAGGCCAGGGGAACCTTGTAGCCGGCCAGCCGCTCGCGGCAGAACGCGCGCAGCTCGCGCGCCGAGGGCGCGTCTGCGCCGGGGCGCGGCACCCACCAGGCGGCGGGTCGCCGGCCGTACTCGTCGTCGTCGACACCGGTCACCCCGACGTCTGCAATGGCGGGGTGCTCGCGCAGCGCCGCCTCCACCTCCGCCGGGTACACGTTCTCGCCGCCCGAGATGATGAGGTCGCTGCGGCGATCGAAGACGCGGAGCCGACCCTCCGCATCGAGTGCGCCCATGTCGCCCGTGCGCAGCCACCCGTCGCGCAAGCTCGTGCCCTCGCCTTCGGGCTCGCGGATGTAGCCCGACATGACGCTCGGGCTCTTCACCCAGATCTCGCCCTCGACGCCGGTCGGCACGGGCGCACCGCGCGCGTCCACGATGCGCAGCTCCGTGCCGAGCAGCGGCGTTAATCCCGCGTCCGGACCGCCCTCCTCGCAGGCCGGGCGCGTCGCCACCTGGGACGCCGCCTCCGTCAAGCCGTAGGTGAGCGCGATCGGGAAGCGGCGCGCGCGCGCGCGCTCGAAGATCTCGCGGGAGCAGGGTCCGCCCCCGATCAGTGCGCAGCGCAGATGCGCGGGCGCGTCGCGCCCGCCGCGCGCCTCGAGCACGCGTTGCAGCATCGTCGCGGTGAGTGAGACGTGCGTGACGCGCTCCGTGTCGATGGACCGGTTCACGGCGTCGGCATCGAAACGGCGGTGCAACAGCGTCGACGTGCCGCAGAGGACGCCGCGCAGCAGGATGGAGAGCCCGCCCACGTGGAAGAGGGGCAGGCAGGCGAGCCAGTGGTCGTCGCGATGCACCCCGAGGTGCATCGATGCGCTGACGGCGCTCCACAGAAAATTGTCGCGGCTCAGGCAGGCGCCCCTCGGGCGCCCGGTGGTTCCCGAGGTGTAGAGAATCGCGAGGGGGGCGGCTGTGCCCGCGCGGGGGGCGAGCGGCTCCAGGTGGATCGGCGCGGTCGTATCGTCGAGCGCGTCGGCCGAGACGCGCTCCACCCCCGGTGCCATCCTCGCGGTGACGGCCGCTGTTTCCGCCAGGGCCTCGCTCCCGTGGAGCAGCAGCCGCGCGCCGCTGTCGCCCAGCTGGAAGCACAGCTCGCGCGGGCTGAGGCGCACGTTCAGCGGAAGCAGCGTCGCGCCGCAGGCGTCGAGCGCGTGCAAAATTTCGACGAAGCGCAGCTCGTTCTCGAGAAGCACGGCGACGACGTCTCCGCAGCGCACGCCGCGTGCGCGCAGCGCCGCGGCGAGGTGGCGCACGCGCAGCGCGAGCGCTCCGAAGCGGAGGGTCGCTCCGTCCACATGCAGCGCAGCGCGGTCCGGCGTGACCGCGGCGCGCTCGAAGAGCCAGGGAGCGTTCAGCATCGCGCGCGCCGCTCCTGCGTCGGGCCCGTCGCCACGCGCGCAACGGCCTTGGGCTTCGGCACGACGCCGAGTCCGGGTCCCTCCGGCAACGCGCGCGCGCCAGCGTGCACGCGCGGAAGCAGTGCGAGATCCGCCGCGAGCAGCGCGTCGCCGGCGAGGCCCGCCGCGCGCAGCGGGGCGGGCAGGGAGGCCGCGAAGTGCAGCGCGGCCGCGCTGCCGATCGCGGCGTCGAGCAGGCCGGTCACCACCACGTCGATGCCGGCGCCGAGCGCGCACGCGGCGATGCGCTGCGCGGGGCGCAGTCCGCCGAGCGCCGCCGGCTTCACGATCAGGCAATCCGCGGCCTTGCGCGCGATGAGCGCCCGGGCCTGCGCCTCGTCGCGGACGCTCTCGTCGGCGGCCACCGGAACGGACGCCGCCGCGCGCACGCGCGCCAGCGCGTCGAGGTCGCCCGCGGCGACGGGCTGCTCGACGAAGGCCGGCGCGAGCGGCGCGAGCGCTGCGAGCGTGCGCTGCGCGGTGGCTTCGTCCCAGGCGCCGTTCGCGTCGAGGCGCAGCTCGATCGCGGCGCCAATCGCCTCGCGCACGGCAGTGGCGCGGGCCACGTCGCGGTCCGGTGTATCAAATCCCAGCTTGAGCTTCAGCACGCGAAAGCCGTGCGCGACGGCCTGCCGGGCGTGGCGCACAGCCGTCGCGGCGTCGCCGGCGCTGATCAGCGCGTTGACCGGAACCGACGCGTGGGGCTGCGCCGCGCGATCTGCGCAGAGCAGCGCCGCCACGCTCCGATCGCTCGCGCGCGCGAAGAGATCGTGCAGCGCGAAGTCGAGGCCGGCCCGCGCACTCGGCGCGCCGGGCGTGCACTGCGCCACGCGATCGAGCGCGGCGTCGAGATCGCGGACCTCCGCTTCGAGCAGCGCCTCGAGCCCCGCGGCGAGCGCCCGCTGTGTCTGCGCCAGCGGCTCGAGTCCGAACCCGGCGATCGGCGTGGACTCCCCCCAGCCCGTCGCCCCGTTCTCCGCTTCGAGGCCGATGAGCACGCCCTCGCGCGCCGCCTGCTCCCCGCGCGCGGTCACGAGCGGACGCCGCAGCGGAATGCGGAAGGGCGTGAGCGTCGCGCGCGCGATCCTCATGCGGCGCCTCCGATCCAGCCCAGCGCGAACAGCAGCGCGAAGACGAGGCCGAGGCGCGCCGTGTCGGCCAGCGCGTCGTTCAGCGCCGGGCCATCCACGCGGCGCCACACCACGCGCAGCAGGCGCACGGCGCGCGGCAGCGTCGCGAGCGGCAGCAGGATCCACGCGGAGACCTGCGCGCCGAGCCAGAGGCCGACCGGCACCGCGTAGGCCAGCACGAGCAGCGCGCCGAACTCCACACGCGTGCCCCGGCGGCCGATGCGCACGGCGAGCGTGCGCTTGCCCGCGCGCTGATCCGTGTCGATGTCGCGCAGGTTGTTGACGACCAGCACGGCCGTGGCGAGCGCGCCGATGCTGAGCGAGGCCGCGAGCGCATCAGCGGGAAGCGTCAGCAGCTGCACGTAGCAGGTGCCGCACACCGCGGCGACGCCGAAGAAGACGAAGACCGCGACATCACCGAGGCCGTGATAGGCGAGCGGCCAGGGCCCGCCGGTGTAGGCGATGCCCGCCGCGATGGAGAGTGTCCCGAGCAGCGCGATCGGCCAGCCGGCGACGGCGATCAGGTAGAGCCCGACGAGCCCGGCCGCGGCGAAGACGAGCGCGGCGCCGCGACGCACCTGGGCAGGCGTGAGCCAGCCCATCTGCACGGCGCGCGGCGGCCCGATGCGGTCCTCGCCGTCGGCGCCCTTCTCGGCGTCGAAGAAGTCGTTGGCGAGGTTGGTGCCGATCTGGATGAGCACGGCGCCGAGACACGCCGCCAGCGCGGGGCCGACTCGAGCGCCGCCGTGCGCGTGGGCCACCGCCGTGCCCACCAACACCGGCGCCGCCGACACGGCCAGCGTGCGCGGTCGCGAAGCGCTGGCCCAGGCCCGCCACGCGTTCGGCGCCGCGAGCGAACGGGGCGCTACGGTCGCCACGGGAACCGCGAGAAATCGGGCTCGCGCTTCTGCACGAAGGCATCGCGGCCCTCCTGGCCCTCTTCGGTCATGTAGAAGAGCATGGTGGCGTTGCCCGCCAGCTCCTGGATGCCCGCCTGCCCGTCGCAGTCGGCGTTGAACGCCGCCTTGAGGCAGCGAATGGCGATGGGGCTGTGGCGCAGGATCTCGCGCGCCCAGGCGACCCCCGTGGCCTCGAGATCTTCGAGCGGCACCACCGCGTTGACGAGACCCATCTCCAGCGCCTGATGCGCGTCGTATTGCCGGCACAGGTACCAGATCTCGCGCGCCTTCTTCTGTCCGACCACCCGCGCCATGTAGGACGCGCCGAAGCCGGCGTCGAAGCTGCCCACGCGCGGGCCCGTCTGACCGAAGCGCGCGTTCTCGGCCGCGATGCTGAGGTCGCAGATCAGGTGCAGCACGTGCCCTCCGCCGATCGCGTAGCCGGCCACCAGCGCGATGATCGGCTTGGGCAGGCTGCGGATCACGCGCTGCAGGTCGAGCGCGTTGAGGCGCGGCACGCCGTCGTCGTCCACGTAGCCCGCGTCGCCGCGCACCTTCTGGTCGCCGCCGGAGCAGAATGCGTCCGGGCCCTCGCCCGTGAACAGGATGACGCCGATCTTGGCGTCCTCGCGCGCGCGGGCAAAGGCATCGATCAGCTCGAAGAGGGTGCGCGGGCGGAATGCGTTGCGCACCTCGGGCCGCGCGATGGTGATCTTGGCGATCCCCTCGCCGTTGGTCTCGAAGCGGATGTCGTCGTAGTTGCGGACGCTCTTCCAGTCGACGGGGCTGCTCATGGATTGACCTCTCTCGGTTGGCGGTGACTGTCGAGCCTGCCCGGTGCGCTGCGTGCGTCGGCCTCGACCTGCTCGAAGAAGCTGTGCGCGATGCGCTGGAACGCGGCGGGGTTCTCGAGATGGGCGGCGTGTCCGGCGGCCGGAAGCATCACGACGCGCGCGTCGGGCAGGCGCGCGGCCAGCTCCGCGGCGATGGCGCGAAACTTTGCGTCCTCCTCGCCCACCGCGAGGCAGACGGGCAGGCGCAACGCCGACAGTCGTTCGTGGAGCGGCGCCTGCGCGCCGGCGCCCATGCCGCGCAGCGCGTACGCCAGCGCGTGTGCGCCGCACGCGAGCCGCTGGGCGCGGGCCGCGGCGCGCGCGGTTTCGGAGAGGCGGCGCTGCTGGCTCGCGAAGAGCGGACGCGCCATCCAGGCCTCCACGAAGGCGGGCACGCCGTCGCGCTCGATGCGCTCGGCCAGCGCGCCGTCCTCGCGCCGTCGTGCGGCGCGTGCCGCCGCGTCTGCGATGCCGGCGCTGGCGCCCACGAGCAGCGCCGAAGCGATCCGCTCCGGCCGGGCGGCGCACAGCGCGAGCGCCACGCGGCCGCCCATCGAATAGCCGAGCAGGTGCGCGCGCCGCGCGACGACGGTGTCGAGCACGCCGGCCAGCTGGCGCACGCAGCGCTCCATGCGGTAGAGCGCCGGATCGCGTGGCGCGTCGCTCTTGCCGTGCCCGATGAGGTCGACCGAGAGGGTGTGGAAGCGGTCGGCGAGGCCGTCCGCGACCTCCGCCATGCTCTCGCTCGAGCCGGTGAAGCCGTGCAGCAGCACCACATCGGGTCCCGCACCGCGTGCGACCACGTGCAGGCGCACGCCATCGCTCGCGATCCAGCGCGCGTCGGCGCTGCTCACGGCGCGCCCTCCTGTTCGCGCGCGCCGAGCGCCGCGGCCACCGCGGCTTCGAGCGCGTGAAACTGCGCGATGTTTCGATCCCGATCCACGGGGACCGCGAGAACGGACACGCGCGGCGTCGTGAGCGCGTCCTTCAGCGCGGCGCGCAGATGCTCCCACGAGCTGGCGCGCGCGAACGCCGCGCCCATGGCGCGGCACAAGGGCTCGAGATCGATGCCGTGGGGCGTGCGGAAGTGGGTCTCGAACGAGACCGCTGCACCGAAGCGCGCCACGGGCAGGAAGGAGAAGATCCCACCCCCGTCGTTGTCCAGCACCACGATCACGAGCGGCAGCGCGAGCCGCTGCGCCGCGAGCAGCGCTGCGCAGTCGTGCAGCAGCGCCAGGTCACCCGTCAGCAGCACGACGGGTCCCGGGTTCGCGGCGGCTGCGCCGAGCGCGCTCGAGATCATGCCGTCGATGCCGTTGGCGCCACGGTTGCAGAGCACGCGCAGGCGCCGCGCAGAGGCGGGCAGGAACGCGTCGAGATCGCGCACGGGCATGCTGTTCGAGACGTAGAGCACGGTGTCGTCCGGCAGGCACGCCGCGAGCTCCCGCACGGCGCGCGCTTCCAGCAGCGCGTCGTCCGCCTGCAGCAGCTGCTCGACGGCGCGTGCCGCGCGTCGGTCCGCGTCGAGAAAGCTCTCGAGCCAGGGCGATGCGCCGCGCGCCGGGAGCTGCGCGAGCAGCGCGTCGCACAGCGCGTTCGGCTCGGCGCACAGCAGCTGCGACGTCAGGTGGGACGGGTCGTTCCAGCCGGCGTCCGGATCGATGCGCACCAGCTCCCGCGGCGGCTGTCGCTCGAGCCACAGGCGGTAGGCCTTGCTGGTGGGCGCCAGGCCGAGCTGCAGCACGAAGTCGGGCGCGTGCGCCGCCGCGAACGCGTCGTCGCGCAGCAGCAGGTCGGCGTGGGCCACGACCGGCGCGGCCCCCACGTGCGGCCCGCAGCGGAGCTGAGAGGTGGGCTCGGCGAGCAGCGGCCAGCCCAGGCGCTGGGCGAGGCGCGCGACGCGCTCCACGAGCGCTGCGTCCGCATCCAGCGGCCCGCAGGCGATCGCGCCGCGCGCGCAGGACGCCATGCGCTCGGCGAGCTCTGCCACCTGCTCCTGCGTCGCGGTCGGAGCGCCCCGCGTCACCGTCGTGTAGGGCTGCTCTCCGCGTCCGCGCGCGGCCAGCGGATCTCGCGCGCCGAGATCTTCGGGAACGTCGCCGGCGACGGGCCGGGGATCCAGGGGCTCGCGCAGCGGAAAGTTCAGGTGCACGGGACCCGGCGGCGCAGCGCGCGCGGCATCCACGGCGCGGCACGCCAGGGCGCGCGCGTAGCGCAGCAGCGCGCCGCTCGCCTCCGGCGCAGCCACCTCGGCGAACCAGCGCACGTGGGGTCCGAACAGGCGCAGCTGGTCGATGCTCTGGCCCGCGCCCCAGTCGCGCAGCTCCGCCGGCCGATCCGCCGTGAGCACGAGAAGCGGCACGCGCGCGTAGGACGCCTCGATCACCGCCGGGTGGAAGTTCGCTGCCGCGGTGCCCGAGGTGCAGAGCAGCGCCACGGGTGCGCGAGAAGCCTTGGCCAGACCCAGCGCGAAGAATCCGGCCGAGCGCTCGTCCAGGAGAGACCAGCAGCGCAGCGCCTCGTGGCCGCTGGCGCACGCGGCGAGCGGGGCGGAGCGGGAGCCAGGACACACGCAAACGTGTCGGACGCCGGCCCGCGCGAGCTCTTCGAAGAGCGCGCGACAGAAGGCCCAGTTGCGATTCGGAGCGCCGGACACGTCGCGTTGCATCTCAGATCTCGAGCAGCGGCGTGAGCAGCGCGCGCAGCTTGAGCCGCGTCTCCTGCAGCTCCGCACCGGGCTGGGAGCCCACCACGATGCCCGCTCCCGCGAACAGATGCGCGGTGCGGCCACGCAGCAGCGCCGAGCGCAGCGCGACCGCCAGCTCGCCGCCGCCCGCCGCGGTCACGAAGCCGATCGCCCCGCCGTACCAACCCCTCTCCACCGCTTCGTGTCGATCCAGCCAGCGCAGCGCGGCATCCCGCGGCGCGCCCGCCACCGCGGAAGTCGGATGCAGGCGGTCGGCGAGCTCGAGGATGTGCTGTGCGCGCGAGAGCGTGCCCTGGATGGGCGTCTCGAGGTGCTGGATGCCTTCCAGGCGCAGCACCGCGGGCGCTTCCGGCGCGTGCAGCACATCGCACAGCGGCGCCAGCGCACCGCGCAGCTCGCGGGCGACCACCGCGTGCTCGGACTGCTCCTTCTTGCTCTCGAGCAGCGCGCGCGAGAGCGCGGCGTCCTCCTCGGGGCTGTGGCCGCGCGGCGCCGATCCCGCCAGCGCCGCGGTCTCCACGCGCCGCCCCTCGAGGCGCAGCAGGCGTTCGGGCGTGGCGCCCAGGAACGTCGCATCTGCGTGTCCGACCGCGAAGATCGTGCAGGACGGATAGCTGCTGCGCAGCGCGTCGAGTACCTCGCAGGCGGCGAAGGGGCGCTCGCAATCGATGCGCACCGAGCGTGCCAGCACCACCTTCTCGAACTCCCCCGCCGCGAGCGCGCGCAGCGCCTCGGCGACGCCCGCCGCGTACGCCTCCGCGGTGCGATCCGCCCGCGCCCGATAGGCGGGGGCCGCGGGCGCGCCGCTGTGGCTGCTCGGGATCGCACATTGCGCGTCGCGCGCCTCGGCCGCGTCGGCTGCGAGATCCCGGCGCAGCGCCGCCGCGACCTGGGCTGCATTCGCGCCGGGCTCGACGCGCCGCACGCGCATGTGCCAGGTGGCGTCCGGGGCGCGGACCCAGGCGCACTCGGGCAAGACCAGGCGTCCCGGCGGAAAGCCCGCCCAGACCGGCGAGCTCTTTCCCGTATCCACGCACGCGAATCCCGCGACGAGGAGCGGATCGATCGACGGCGCCCGGGGCTCGCCGCAGACATGCAGCACAGCACACAGTGCGCGCGCTGCCGCGGCTGCGTCGGCGAACCGCTCCGCACCGCGGGTCTCGATCACTGCCGCCGCCCCGGTCGCGGCCAGCGCCACGCCCTGCGCGGGTCGCTCCCAGAAGAAGCGCTCCGTCCCGGCTTCCGCGGCCGCGGCGAAGCGCTGCAGCGGATCGCACAGCGCCGCCAGCGCGCGCGCCGCGACCCACTGCGCACGCCGCTCGCGCCGTGCGGCCGCGCAGGCTTCCGAGACCACCCGATCGAGCTCGGCGAGGGCGGGTGTCGGCTTCACGTGCGCAGCCCCGTCACGATCTGGGCCGCGCCGAGCAGCAGGGGCGTCTTGCGCAGGCGCTCGAAGCCGGCCTTGGCCAGCTCGGCGCACAGCTCGGGCTCCGGCGGCAGATACGCCGTCGACTGCGGCAGGTAGGCATACGCCGCGCGGTCCGAGAGCCAGGCGCCGAGTCGGGGCACGGCGCGGTCGAAGTACAGCGAGTGCAGCGCGCGGAGCGGTGCGCTGCGCGGCCGGTCGACCTCGAGGAATGCAAAGCGCCCTGCCGGCGCGAGCACGCGCGCCATCTCCGCGAAGGCGTCCGGCAGCGATACGAAATTGCGCAGCGCGAATCCGCACAGCAGCGCCGAGGCGCTGCCGTCCGCGAGCGGCAGCGCGGCGCCGTCGGCCTGGAGGAAGACGGCGGGGATGTGCCGCCGCAGCGCGCCGCGCAGCATCTCCCGGGCGAAATCCACGGCGATCACGCGCGCGCCGCGCGCGCAGGCGAGCTCGGCCAGATCTCCCGTTCCGCAGGCGAGGTCGAGCACCGTGTCCCCCGGGCCGATGGCGATTGCGTCGAGCGCGCGGCGCCGCCAGCGCTGGTCGAGTCCACCGGTGAGCAGCCGATTCATGCGGTCGTAGCGCGGCGCGATGCGGTCGAACATGCGGCGCACGCTCTCGCGCTTGCGCTCGGTGGGCGGCAGGGCGCCTACTCCTTCCACGCGACCTCCACTTCGAGGTGCGCGGCTTCCGTGGCTTCGAGGGCCGCTTCGAGCGCCTTCAGCTCGTCCTTGCCGCGCAGGCGATGCAAGGCGCGCGTCACCAGCGTGCGCTGGAAGTGCACGGCGACGAGCCGCGTTGCCAACGGCAGGAGCGTGCGGAAGGCACGCGTGATGGCTTCGCTGTCGGCCGTGTCGGGCTGTGCCTTGCGCACGTGATCGTCGAAGAGCTCGATGGCGGCATCGACCAGATCCTGGACGTGGCGCGCGTGTGTGACGGCGCGCTCGAGCAGGGTCTGCAGCGGAAATCCCGCCTCGAGCAGCGCCAGGCCCGCGCGCGCCATCTCGAGATCGGCTTCGCTGAAGCGCTCTTCGCCGTCGACGACGAGCGGCACGAGCAGGCCCGCAGCCAGCGCCGCCTGGATGAGCGCCTCCGGGATCCCCGCCTCGCGCGCCAGCGCAGCACGCGACAGCATGCGCTTGCCGACGCCCTCCTCGACGAGTGCCTCGAGCAGTGGCTGGCGGCGTTCGCTGCCCGTCGGTCCCGCGAGCACGCGGCGGATCTGGGCCAGCGTGAATCCCTGACGCTGCAGCGCGCGGATGCGCCGCAGCCGCTCGAGATGCGCGCGATCGTAGACGGCGACCCGCCCCTCGCGGCGCGGCGACGGCAGCAGGCCGCGGCCCTGGTAGAAGCGCACCGTGTCGACGCCGACGTCGGCGGCGGCTGCGAGCTCTTCCACTCGATATTCCATGCGATGATTCTAAGAGTCATCGCTCGCAGTGTCGAGCCCAATATTTCCTGAATTATTTCAAAATCTTGGGGTTCAGCTTGGGCGCGGGGCGGAAGGGCGATGGCACGGGGACCGGGTGCGCGGGCGCGCGCGGCCTCCCGGCTCAGCGCACGCGTACGTCGAAGGGCTTGAGCAAGCGGAACTCGAGCAGCGAGCCGGCCGTGATGCGCTCGCCCGATTCCGGAGCGGCGGGGGTCCCCGCGACCGCGGCGCTTGCCGGAGCGCCGGCTCCCGCCGGCTCTGCGGTCTGGTGGGTGCTGGTCAGGATCTTCAGCATCTGTCCCTGCAGCATGATCTCGGTCAGCTCGAGATCCAGGCGGCCGGCGCCCGCGCCGCTGGCGCTCACCTCGGCGACTCTTCCGTAGACGGGCGTGTTCGCGGGCGCGATGGCGACTCCCTCCACCACGATCGGCGCCTCCAGCAGCGCCGCGAAGCGGTCGCCGGCGGCGCTGCGGCGCGGGTCGAGCGAATCGGACAGGCGCGCGCGCAGGCGCGTGCCCGCCGGCACCGTCGCGGCGCGCGGCGCGTCCAGCGCGGGAGCAGCGCTCGCCGGGCTCGGCGCCCGTGCTTCGGCTGGGCCGGCGCTCGCCGGCGCGGCCGGAGCCAGCGGCGTGGCGGCCGCGCTCGGCGCGGAGAAACCGATCGCCGAGACTTCTGCGATGCGGAAGATCTGCAGCGCGCCGCCCACCTCGAACTGGATTTCCTGCTGCGTGGCGCCGCGGAAGGTCCCTTCGACGCTGCGTCCGTCGCGCGTCTTCAGGACGTCGGCGCCCGCGCTCGATGCCAGCGCCAACGCCAGGGCCACGAACATGGCCCTTGCTGCGATTCGCATGGATACTCCCCTCTCGATTCCCCCAGGTGGAGCATCGGTCCTCCGCGGCCGCGACTTGTGGCTCGAGTCACAGTTCGGACCCCAGGCGGGGAGCCGATTCCAGTAAGATGCCGGCGGCGGCGCGGACCCTTCCGCGCGCAACCCAACCGAGGAGAAGCCCGATGTGTCGATTCGTTCCGAACTCGCTGTTGTGGCTGGGGATTCTGGCCCTCGCCCTGGCCCAGAATGCCAGCGCCCAGGTGAGCGTCGGCCCGCGCGTCGGGCCCGGGATCCCGGAGCTCCGGCTGGCCGAGCGGAACAGCGAAAAGCTCGGGCTGGACGAGAAGGGCGTCGAGGCCGTCAAGAAGATGATCGAGGAAGCCAACGCGCAAGAGGAAAAGCTCAGTGAGCAGATGCGCGACGCGCGCGTCAAGATGCGCGATCTGCTCGATCAGGAGCTGCCGGGCGAAGCCGCCTTGCTCGCGCAGTCGGATGCGATGGCGAAGCTCACCGCGGAGATGCAGAAGCACCAGCTGAAGGCCTCGCTGGCGCTGCGCGCCTTGCTCACGCCGGAGCAGCGCAAGACGTTCATGGAGCTGCGCAAGGCGCCCCAGCCCCGGCGTCGCCGGCCGCGCTGATCGAGATCCCGCTCAGCGCCGACGCTGCGGTGCGTAGAGATCCGTGATGGTGCCGATCGCCATCTCGGCGGCGAAGCCGAGGGTCTCCGAGAGCGTCGGGTGCGCGTGGATCGTCAGCGCCAGATCTTCGGCGTCGGCGCCGAGCTCGATGGCGAGCGTCGCCTCGGCGATCAGCTCTCCCGCGTGGGGTCCGACGATGCCCGCGCCGAGCAGGCGCCGCGTGTCCGCGGCGAAGAGCAGCTTCGTCACGCCGTCGTTGCGGCCCATGCCGAGCGCGCGACCACTCGCGGCCCAGGGGAACGCGCCCTTCTCGATCTCGATGCCCTGCTCCTGCGCCTGCAGCTCCGTGAGTCCGGTCCAGGCGATTTCCGGATCGGTGTAGGCGACCGAGGGAATCGTCCGGGCGTCGAACGCGGCCGGCAATCCCGCGATCACCTCGGCCGCCGTCTTGCCCTGGTGGCTCGCCTTGTGCGCGAGCAGCGGAGGGCCGGTGACGTCGCCGATGGCGAAGATGTGCGGGACGTTCGTGCGCTGCTGTGCGTCGACGCGGATGAAGCCGCGCTCGTCCAGCGCCACGCCCGCGCGCTCGGCGGCCACGCGGTCCGCGTTCGAGCGCCGACCCACGGCCACCAGCACGCGATCGAAGCTCGCGACCTCCGGTGCCCGCGCGCCCTCGAAGTGCACGCGCAGGCCGTCCTCGTCCGGGACGACGCGCGTCACCCGCGTCCCGAGGTAGATGCCCGCGTAGCGCCTCTCGATGCGGCGCTGCAGGGGGCGCACCAGGTCCGGATCCACGCCCGTGAGCAGCGCGGGCAGCAGCTCGACCACGGTCACCTCCGAGCCCAGCGCGTCGTAGACGGCGGCCATCTCGAGCCCGATGACACCGCCGCCGATCACGAGCAAGCGTCGGGCCTCGCCGTCTACCTCGAGCGCGGCGCTCGAATCCAGGATGCGCGGGTCGTCTTGGGGCAGATCCGGCAGCGGCATCGCGCGCGAGCCCGGCGCGAGCACGGCGTGGTCGAAGGAGACGCTGCGCGTGCCCTGCGCGGTCTCCACCTCGACCCGATGCGCCGAGGTCAGACGGCCGCTTCCCGTCAGCACCTCGATCTTGCGCTGGGCGGCGAGCTTCGCGAGCCCGGCGGTGAGTTTGCCGACGACCGCGTCCTTGCGCGCGCGCAGCCGCGCGAAGTCGATGCGCGGCGGTCCGAACTCGACGCCGTGCGCGCCGAGCGCGGCCGCCTCCGCGATCACGCCCGCCGCGTGCAGCAGCGTCTTGGACGGGATGCAACCCACGTTGAGGCACACGCCGCCGAGCCTCGCGTGGCGCTCGATCAGCACCACGCGCTTGCCGAGATCGGCGGCGCGAAACGCGGCGGTGTATCCGCCCGGCCCGGCGCCGAGCACCAGCACCTCGGCGTGCACGTCTGCGCCCAGCTCGGCGCGCGCGCTGCGCGGCTCGGCGGGCGCTGCGGCGTCGGCCGCAGCGCGTGGCGGGCGCGCCTCGCTCTGCGCGGGCGCCGCCGGGTGCGCCTCGGCCTCCGCCAGCTCGAGCGTTGCGATGGGGGTGCCCTCGCGGACCGGATCGTTTGGCGCCACCAGCACCTCGCGCACCACGCCGGCGTGCGGGGACGGAATCTCCATGCTGGCCTTGTCGCTCTCGATCGCGATCAGCGACGCCTCGGCCTCCACGCGCTCGCCCGGCGCCACGAGCACCTCGATCACGCTGACGCGCTCGAAGTCGCCGATCTCCGGGACCCTGACGGTGAAGAGGCGCGGCATGGCTCAGAGGATCAGGCGGCGCAGGTCGGAGAGGAGCTCCGCCAGACGCGTGGTGAAGCGCGCCGCGGCGGCGCCGTCGACGACCCGGTGATCGTAGGAGAGCGAGAGCGGCAGGATCAGGCGCGGCACGAACGCGCCGTCCTGATGGACCGGCTTCCACTGCATGCGGCTCACGCCCAGGATCGCCACCTCCGGATGATTGACGATCGGCGTGAAGAAGGTTCCGCCGATCCCACCCAGGCTCGAAATGCTGAAGCTCCCCCCCTGCAGATCCGAGGGCTGCAGCTTGCGCGCGCGCGCCTTCTCCGAGAGCTCCGCCAGCTCCGCCGCAATCGCGTAGAGACCCTTGCGATCCGCGTCCCGCACCACCGGAACGACGAGCCCTCCCTGCGTGTCGACGGCCACGCCGATGTGGTAGTAGCGCTTGACGATGAGATTCTCGCCGGTGTGGTCGAGCGATGCATTGAAGTGCGGAAACTCCTGCAGCGCGTGCGCGCATGCCTTGAGCAAGAACGGCAGGAAGGTGAGCTTGATGCCGCGCGCCTGCGCCTCTTCCTTCATCGCGCGGCGGAAGGTGTCGAGCTCCGTGATGTCGGCCTCGTCGAATTGGGTCACGTGTGGCACGGTCACCCAGCTGCGGTGCAGATGGGCCGACGAGAGCTTGCGGATCCGGTTGAGCGGCTCGGTCTCCGTCGGACCGAACTGGGAGAAGTCGAAGCGCAGCGGCGCGGCGACGGCGACGCCGGCGATGGGAACGCCCGCGGCGGTTCCCTTGACGATCATGCTCTTCACGTAGCCCTGGACATCTTCCCTGCGGATGCGCCCCTTGCGACCGCTGCCCGGCACCAGGCGCAAGTCCACGCCCAGCTCGCGGCCCAGGCGCCGCACCGAGGGACTCGCGTGGGCTTCCAGCGCCTGCGCCGCGGTCTCGCTCTGCGCGGGCGGCGGAGTCGCCTCTCTGGATTCCGGCGCCGCGCCGTCCGCCTGCGGCGCGAGCTCTTCGGCGCGCGCCGTGTCGCGCGGCTCCGGCTCGACGCGTGGCGCCGTTCCTGCTTCTTCCTGCTCCGGCGCCTCGCTTTGCGCCCGCGCGCTCTCGTCGATCTCGATCACCGCGATCAGCGAGCCCCGACTCACCCGGTCTCCGACCGAGGCCTTCATCTCCACCACCACGCCCGCGAAGGGCGACGGAATCTCCATGCTGGCCTTGTCGCTCTCGAGCACGATCAGCGAATCTTCTGCAGCGACACGGTCGCCGGCCGAGACGAGCACCTCCGCCACATCGACGTTCTCGAACTCGCCGATGTCGGGCAGCAGGACTTCTCTTTCGACGCCCAAGAAAACCTCCGAACCCGCCCGCTACACCGTCGCCGGGTTGGGCTTGGCGGGGTCGATCTCGTACTTCTCGATCGCCTTGCGCACGGTCGCCGCAGATACCGCGCCCTCGTCGGCGAGTGCCTTGAGCGCCGCCAACGCGACGAAGCGCCGATCCACCTCGAAGAAGTGTCGCAGGCGCTCGCGCAGGTCCGAACGCCCGAAGCCGTCCGTTCCCAGCACAATGTAGCGTCGCGGTACGAAGGCTCGGATCTGATCGGCGTAGGCCTTCATGTAATCGGTCGCGGCGACGACCGGGCCCGTTCGCTCGCACAGCATCTGGCTCGCGTAGGGTTGGCGCGGCGTCTCCTCGGGGTGGAGCAGGTTCCAGCGCTCGGCTTCGAGCCCTTCGCGGCGCAGCTCGCTGAAGCTGGTGACGCTCCACACGTCGGTCTCCACGTCGAAGTCGCCGCGCAAGAGCTCGGCGGCTGCGAGCACCTCGCGCAGGATCGCCCCGCTGCCGAGCAGCTGCACGCGCCGTTCGGCGGCGGCCGCCCCCGAGCGGATCCGGTACATGCCCTTCAGGATCCCCGCCTCCGCGCCTTCGGGCAACGCAGGGTGGGGGTAATTCTCGTTCATCACCGTGATGTAGTAGAACACGTCCTCCTGCTCGGCGAACATGCGGCGCAGCCCCGCGTGCACGATCGTCGCCAGCTCGTACGCGTAGGTCGGATCGTAGGCAACGCAGTTGGGAACGGTCGCCGCCAGCAGATGGCTGTGACCGTCCTGGTGCTGCAGACCCTCGCCCGCAAGTGTCGTGCGTCCCGACGTGCCGCCCATCAGGAAGCCGCGGGTGCGGGAGTCGCCCGCCGCCCACAGGAGATCGCCCACGCGCTGGAATCCGAACATCGAGTAGAAGATGTAGAAGGGAATCACGTGGACGCCGTGGTTCGCGTGCGCCGTTCCCGCGGCGACGAACGACGAAGCGGCACCCGCCTCGCAGATGCCCTCCTGGAGGATCTGTCCCTTCCGATCCTCCCGGTAGTACATCACCTTGTCATGATCGACGGGCTCGTAGAGCTGTCCCTCGGAAGCGTAGATGCCGAGCTGGCGGAACAGTCCCTCCATCCCGAACGTCCGGGCTTCGTCCGCGACGATCGGCGCGATGTGCTTGCCGATCGCCTTGTCCCGCGCGAGCGCGGTGAGGATGCGCACGAACGCCATCGTGGTGGAGATCTCGCGCTCGCCGGATCCCTTGAGCAGTGCGTCGAAGCTCTCGAGCGGAGGGATTTCGAGCGGCGCGGCGTCCACCCGGCGCGCGGGCAGATAGCCGCCGAGGGCCGCGCGGCGCTCGTGCAGGTAGCGCAGCTCCGGGCTGTCTTCCGCGGGCTTGTAGAACGGAGCCTCGGCGAGCTTCTCGTCGGGAATGGGGATGCGGTAGCGGTCGCGAAAGGCGCGCAGCGCATCCTCTCCCATCTTCTTCTGTTGATGGGTGATGTTCTGGCCTTCGCCGGCCACGCCCATCCCGTAGCCCTTCACCGTCTTGGCGAGGATCACCGTGGGCTGGTCCGCGTGCTTCACGGCCGCCGCGTAGGCGGCGTAGACCTTCTGCGGATCGTGCCCACCGCGGTTGAGCTGCCAGATGTCGTCGTCGGTCATGTTGGCGACCATCTCGCGCAGCTCCGGGTGCGCGCCGAAGAAGTGCTCGCGGGTGTAGGCGCCGCCGCGCACCTTGTAGTTCTGGTAATCGCCATCGACCGCCCGTTCCATGCGCTCGAGCAGCACGCCGTTCTTGTCCTTGGCGAGCAGGGGATCCCAGCGATCGCCCCAGATCACCTTGATCACGTTCCAGCCGGCGCCGCGGAAGGTGCCCTCGAGCTCCTGGATGATCTTGCCGTTGCCCCGCACCGGGCCGTCGAGGCGCTGCAGGTTGCAATTGACCACGAAGATCAGGTTGTCGAGCTTCTCGCGGGCGGCGAGTCCGATGGCGCCGAGCGCCTCCGGCTCGTCCATCTCGCCGTCGCCCATGAAGACCCACACCTTGCGCTCGCTGGCGTCGATCAGCTCGCGGTTGTGCAGGTAGCGCATCAAGCGCGCCTGATAGATGCCCAGGATCGGGCCGAGGCCCATCGAGACGGTGGGAAACTGCCAGAAATCCGGCTGCAGCCAGGGGTGCGGGTACGAGGAGAGGCCGTCGCGCTCCACCTCGCGGCGGAAGTCGTAGAGCCTCGACTCGCTGATCCGGCCCTCCAGGAAGGCGCGCGCGTAGATGCCCGGCGAGGAGTGGCCCTGGAAGTAGACGAGGTCGCCGCCGAAGTCCGGCGTCGGCGCGTGGAAGAAGTGATTGAATCCCACCTCGTAGAGTGTCGCCGCGCTGGCGAAGCTCGAGATGTGACCGCCGAGCTCGGCGCTGCGGCGGTTGGCCTGCACGACCATCGCCATCGCGTTCCAGCGGATGATCGAGCGGATGCGGTGCTCGATCCCGGGCTCGCCCGGCGAGGCCTCCTCGTCGTTCGCGTGGATGGTGTTGACGTAGGCGGTGGCCGCCCGGTGCGGCAGGTGGACACCGGAGCGGCGCGCTTGGTCGATCAGCGCTTCGATCAGATAGTGGGCGCGTTCGGCGCCCTCGTTGCGCAGCGCCGATTCGAGTGCGTCGAGCCACTCGTGGGTCTCCTCGGGGTCGATGTCGACGGATCGATCGGACATTGCGCTTCAGGCCCTTCCCGCGCCCGCCGCGCGGCGTTCCGGGCGGGTGCGTCGCAGACGTTCGAAGTCCGCATCCGCGTGGTAGGAAGATCGGGTGAGCGGCGAGGACGAGACGAGCAGGAAGCCACGCTCTCGCGCCGCCGCCGCGAAGGCGTCGAACTCCGCCGGCGTCGCGTAGCGCGCGACCGGCGCGTGGCGCGGCGTGGGCTGCAGATACTGACCCACGGTGAGAAAGTCCACGCCGGCGCCGCGCAGGTCGTCCATCACCGCGAGCACCTCCTCGCGGCTCTCGCCGAGACCCAGCATGAGTCCGGATTTCGTGAATGCACGCGGCGCGTGTTGCTTCGCGCGCGCGAGCAGCTCCAGCGAGTGGGCGTAGTCCGCGCCGGGTCGGATGGCGCGGTACAGGCGCGGCACCGTCTCCACGTTGTGGTTGTAGACATCGGGGCGCGCCGCCGCGACGCGCTCGAGCGCGCCCGGCTTGCGCCGGAAGTCCGGCGTGAGCACCTCGACGCTGACGCCCGGCGCGCGGCGCCGGATCGCCTCGATGCAGCGCGCAAAGTGCGCCGCGCCGCCATCGGGCAGATCGTCGCGGTCGACCGAGGTGATCACCACGTGGCGCAGGCGCAGGTCGGCCACCGCCTCCGCGACGCGCGCGGGCTCGTCGACATCCGGCGCCGCGGGGCGACCCGTCGCCACCTTGCAGAACGCACAGGCGCGTGTGCAGACGGCGCCGAGGATCATCAGCGTCGCGTGGCCCTGCGACCAGCACTCCCCGGCGTTGGGGCAGGCTGCCTCCTCGCACACCGTGGCGAGGCGATGCTGCCGCAGGCGCTGACGCGTCGCGTCGACGCGCGCTGAGCGCGGCACCCGCACGCGAATCCACGGCGGTCTGCGTGCGAGCGGAGGGGTCGGCGCAGCCGTTCGCGATCGCTCATGCATGATGCGCACCGAGTGTCACGGGGTGGGGCGGTGGCGTCAAGCGACCCGATCCGGTTGCGCGACAGCACGCGGCCGCGCGCAGCTCGGCTGCGGCAGCGCGGCGCCTCAACGGTCGTTCGGGTGCGGCGCCTCGCGATCGACGTAGAAGTGCACCATGTGCTCGATCGCCTCCTCGAGGCCGATCTTCGGCTCCCACCCGAGCAGCGTGCGGGCGTTGCTGATGTCGGGCACCCGCGTCTGGATGTCCTGATAGCCCTCGCCGTAGTACTCCCGCGACGAGACCTTCTCGACCACGGCGGTCTTGCGCAGGTGCCGGTAGCGGTCGAAGCGCGACAGCGTTTCGATCAGCAGCTCGGCGAGCTCCGCGATCGAGCAGTCGTTCCTCGGATTGCCGATGTTCATGATGCGCCCGTCGGAGCTGCCGCCCTGGTTCACCAGGATGCGCATCAGCGCCTCGACGCCGTCGCGGATGTCCGTGATGCAGCGCCGCTGGCTGCCGCCTTCCACGAGCTGGATCGGCTCTCCGCGCATCAGATGGCCGAGGAACTGCGTCACCACCCGGCTGCTTCCCTCCTTGGGGATCGAGATGTCGTCCAGATTGGGGCCGATCCAGTTGAACGGACGGAAGAGCGTGAAGCGCAGCCCCTCCTTCTGCCCGTAGGCGTAGATCACGCGGTCGAGCAGCTGCTTCGAGCACGAGTAGATCCAGCGCTGCTTCGAGATCGGGCCGAGCACCAGGTTGCTCGTCTCTTCGCTGAACGCGTCGTCCGTGCACATGCCGTAGAGCTCGGAGGTCGACGGGAAGACGACGCGCGTGTCGTAGCGCACGGCGTGTCGGATGATGCGCAGATTCTCCTCGAAGTCGAGCTCGAAGACCTTGAGCGGCTCCTCCACGTAGCTCTTGGGGGTCGCGATCGCGACGAGCGGGAGCACGACGTCGCATTTCTTGACGTGGTACTCGATCCATTCGCGATTGATCCCGATGTCGCCTTCGAGGAATTGGAACCTCGGGTGGTCGAGGTGCTCCTCGATGTGATCCGAGCTGATGTCCATGCCGAACACCTGCCAGTCGCTGTCCGCGAGGATGCGGCTCGTGAGCGAGTGACCGATGAAGCCGTTGACGCCGAGGATCAGAATCTTCATCGCTTCGATCCGCCTCCGATGTGCGCCGTGGCCCGGCCGCTGCGCCGCGCCTGCGGCTCCGGCTGGGTGGAGAGGACTGTCGCAAGCCCCGGGTCGGGCGCGGGTCCGTCGAGCGCTCTCCCCCGCGGGCCCGACGCACGGCCGGCGAGGGTATCCGATCTGTTGCCGGGCTTCCCGCGCCGCTACGCGGAGCCCAGCACCTCGGTCATGATGTGGCCGGCTCCATCGGGCACGTCCAGGGGCGCCAGCGAGGCGATCAGCTGCTCCAGGTCGCGCTCGACGGCAGGGGTCAGCTCGGCGAAGCGCAGGTACCAGCCGGCCTCGGCGTCGTCGCGCGCCACGATGGCCTTGAGCATGACCGGGCTCACGCCCACGCCGCCGTAGATGGCGAGCTTGATCTCTTCGCCGAGATCGAAGAGCGCCTCGCGCTCCACGCGCATGCCCCGCGGCGAGATGTCCCGGCCGATCAGCACGCGCGCGATGCCTTCGCCCCCTCCCAGCACCTGTCGATTGTAGAGCCGGCGCGGCAGTGCGCGTCGGTCTCCGTCGACGGGCACCACCGCGCGGCGCCGGTGACGCGCGCGCGCGGCCGACGCCTCCGAGCCGGGATCGATCTGCAGCGACGGCCTCGGGCGAAAATCGATCGGCTGTCCCGCCATCAGTGCGCGCAGCGTCACGCGGTCGCGCAGCTCGATCGCGTCGAAGGCGATGGAGACGTCGTGGCGCGGCGGCTCGCTGCCCTTCACATCGCGCACGCTCAGCACGCGCCCGTTCACGCGCAGCCCGCGCGGTCCGGTGAGCTCGCGGGAGAACTCCAGGATCGCCCGGCCGCCCGGCTCGGGGGGCTCGTGCGTGATCAGCCCGCAGCCACCGATCGAGAGCTGGGCGAGCTGAGCGTCGAACTCCCGATCGTCCACCCAGAGTCCGACGGGACCGTCGATCACGACGCGCAGCATGCGCCGCCGCTCGGGGCCTTCGTAGCCGGCGCGCTGCGTGAGCAGGCGCAGCACCGCGGCTTCGATGGGGCGCTGCAAGAGGAAGTCGCAGGGCACGTCTGCCGTGCTCTCATCCGTCGCGTCGCAGACCACCAGGTGGAGGTAGTTGGCGGGCAGGGCTGCGCCCGGCCCGCGAGCCCGCGCGGATGTCGTCACGAGCAGGGGAATGGCGCGCTGCGGGCCATCCCCCTTGGGGAGCTCGTCCACGAACGGGACTCCCAGATCGGTGAGCATCGAACGCACGTCGGTGAGCTCCCCGTCGTCGAGGATCACCGCGTGGGGAGACTCGAACGCCATCCCGGCCCCCTCTGGTCGCTCGCCGCTTCATCGGCTTCGCAGGGGTGGGTCTGAAGCGCCGCTCGGCGCTCCGCGGCGGGCTACGCCCGGGCTGCCGCCGCCGGCCCCCCGAGCTTCTTCTGCAGCTCGCCGCTGGCGAACATCTCGCGCACGATGTCGCACCCGCCCTGGAACTCGCCCTCCACGTAGAGCTGGGGGATCGTGGGCCACTGCGAGTACTCCTTGATGCCCTCGCGGATCTCCGGATCCGCCAGCACGTCCACGGTGGCGTACTCGGGCAGCAACGCGTCCAGGATCTGCACGACGCTGGCCGAGAAGCCGCACTGCGGAAAGCGCCGCTCGCCCTTCATGAAGAGCAGCACGCGGTGTTGCTTGACCAGCGCGTCGATGCGCGCGCGCGTCTCGTCGCTCGAACTCATTGGGCTCTCCTCTTCGCGGCGGCGCCGCGCTCCAGCGGGATGGGCTCGAGCCAGCCTTCGACCCAGCTTCCCATGGCCGGTTCGTCGCGTCGCAGGTCCGCCAGGCTGATGCGGTCCAGCGCCTCGCGCAGCGCGTTCTGCAGGGCGCTCCAGATCGCGCGGATCGAGCAGTTGCCCGTGCGCACGCAGCGCTTGCGCTGGCCCGGGTGGCACTCGCAGAAGGTCTGCGAGAAGAACGCACCGCCCAGCACCTGAAGCGCGTTCCAGACGCTGATCTCGTCGGCGGGTCGCGCCAGCCGGTAGCCGCCCACCGCGCCGCGCACGCTGCGCACGAGCTCGCCGAGGCGCAGCTCCCGCATCAGTTTGGCGGTGTACTCGGGCGACAGCCCCTCCGCCTCGGCGATCTGGGCGATCGAGACGGGGCCGTCGCCGTCCGCGCGCGCCACCTGCATCAGGCAGCGCAGACCGTATTCCTCGCTGGCGAGAAGCTGCACGGCGCGGAGCATAGAATTCTGTACCCTCGCGTCAAGATTGTCCGGGCGAGTCACGGCGCGGCGCCCCGCGGCGGCTCGGGATTCGGCCCGCTTCGGGCCGGGTTGGAAGCGGAGCCGCCGGCGGGACTAGAATGCACTGCCGGCGTCGGCCTCCGCATTGGGAGCTGCAAGAGGATCCGCGTTGCCCCCCACCACCGATCAACTCGGCCGGCCGCTGCGAGACCTGCGCATCTCGGTCACGGACCGCTGCAACTTCCGCTGCCCGTACTGCATGCCGGCCGAGATCTACGGCGAGAAGTACCACTTCCTGCCGCGGCCCGAGCTGCTGAGCTTCGAGGAGATCGAACGCCTGGCGCGGCTCTTCGTGGACCTCGGCGTTGCCAAGATCCGCATCACGGGTGGCGAGCCGCTGCTGCGTCACCAGCTGCCGGGCCTGATCGAGCGGCTGGCGGCGCTGCGGGGCGTGCGCGATCTCGCGCTCACCAGCAACGGCGCGCTGCTCGCGGAGCAGGCCAAGTCCCTGGCGGACGCGGGCCTCTCGCGCGTCACGGTGAGTCTCGACAGCCACGACGCCGCCGTGTTCCGGCGCATGAGCGGTCGCGACGCGAGCCCCAGCGCGGTGCTGGAAGGCATCGAGGCGGCGGAAGCCGTCGGGCTCGGTCCGGTCAAGATCAACTGCGTGGTGATGCGCGGCGTGAACGACGATGGCCTCGTGGAGCTCGCGCGCCGCATGCGGGGAACGGGGCGCATCCTGCGCTTCATCGAGTACATGGACGTGGGCACGCTCAACGACTGGGATGTCGCGCGCGTCGTGACCGCGAAGGAGATCGTGGAGCGCATCGACGCCGCGCTCCCGTTGGTGCCCGCCGAGCCGAACTACCGCGGCGAGGTGGCGCGCCGCTACGTCTACCGCGACGGCGGCGGAGAGATCGGCGTGATCGCCTCCGTGAGCCAGCCCTTCTGTGGCGACTGTACGCGCGCGCGCCTCACCACCGAGGGCAAGCTGGTCACCTGCCTGTTCGCCTCGGATGGCGTCGACCTGCGCGCCCCGCTGCGCGCGGGCGAGAGCGACGCCGCCCTGCTCGAGCGCATCGCGGGCGTGTGGTCGCGCCGCAGCGACCGCTACTCCGAGGAGCGCACCGCCCACACCGAGCTGCCCGGCCGCGCCCTGCGGCGCCGCAAGCTCGAGATGTACCAGGTCGGCGGCTAGCGGAAGGCGATCGAGCGCCCCGTTCGGAGTCCGCGCCGCGCGCTGCTCGCGATCGGCGCTGCGCTCTCAGAGGAGCGGCGCGAGCAGGCGGATCACGCCCTCGAAGAGCTCCTGCACGCGCCCGGCCTCTGGGACACCGCGGCGCGTTGCCTGCATCAGCTCCGTCATCCATTTCTCCACGCAGAGCACGTCCGGCTCGCTGTAGAGCGCGGTCATGACCTCGTAGTCGAGATACAGGCTGCGCAGATCGAGATTCGCGGAGCCGAGCATGGCCAGGCGCCGATCCACGAGGAGTGCCTTGGCGTGCATCATGCCCGGCCGGAAGAGATGCACGCGCGCGCCGGCGCCCTGGAGGTCGCGCAGATAGTTGCCGCGTGCCCAGTCGGCCAGGCGGTGGTTCGATCGCTCGGGAAGCAGCAGGCGCACATCGACGCCGCGCCGGGCGGCGAGCGCGAACGCGTCGAAGAGGCCGGCGTCGGGGATGAAGTACGGCGTCGCCAGCCACAGACGATTGTGCGCCGAGAAGGCGGCCTGCAGCACGCCAGCCGAGATGACATCTTCGGTGGTGTCGGGCCCCGAGGCGATGACCTGGACTCGGCCCTCACCCGCTTCCGTGGCGGCGGCCTCGGGGACCGGATCGCCCGCCAGGGGCTCGCCCGTCGCATACGCCCAGTCCGCGCGCGCCAGCGCGGCGTACGCCGCGACGGCCGGGCCTTCGAGCACGAAGGCCAGATCCGTCCAGCGATCCGGCCGGGGATCCGGCCCCATGTACTCACGCGCCACGTTCACGCCGCCGGCTAGCGCGATGCGGTCGTCTACGACGACGAGCTTCCTGTGGTTGCGCAGGTTGGCACGCAGCCACACGGAAGGGTTCAGGAGGGAGTGGAAGAAGGCGACCTGGCCGCCCGCCTCGCGCAGCGCGCGAAAATGCCGGCTCCGCGTCGTGAGCGAGCCGTAGCCATCCAGGAGCAGTCGGACGCGGACGCCCGCACGGGCGCGCTCGGTCAGCTGCGCCAGCACGTCGCGCCCGATCTCGTCGGGATGCAGCACGTAGAAGGTGGCGGAGACGCTGTCCTGCGCCTGATCCAGCAGCGCCATCAGGGAGGCGTAGGTGGCTTCTGCTCGGGTGCACAGCCGCACGCGATTGCCCGCGCTCGCCGCGGCTACGCCGAAGCCGCACAGCAGATCCTCCACGGGATCCGTGCCGCGCGCGCGCGCCCGCGCGGGCGTGACGTGCGCCTCGTGCGGCGTGCCCAGCTTGCGCCGCCCCAGCAGGAAGAAGAGCGGCACGGCGACATACGGCACGAGAATGGCGAACGCGATCCACGCGAGCGCGCTCTGCGGCGAGCGGCGCTGGCGCAGCACCGCCCCGAGCATCACGATGCCCGCCGCGAATGCGAGCGTCAGGATCAGATGGGAGAGAACGAGGCTCCAGTTTATCGGCACGGGCTTTCCTGTGTCACGTGCATGCGCGCCCGGCACACGACACTGATCTCGAGCAAGGTCTCCGCGTGCATGCTCGCACCCCGCGTGTGCTCTGCCAATGCGGCGCGGCCCGATGCCTCCGCTCGCGCGCAGCGGGTTCCGGGCGCGCCGGGATCGCGCGCCCGCAGCCCGGTTCTGCGCACCGCGCGATCAGCCCGCGCGGACGGCCGCGGGAAACCAGTGGCGCGTGCGGTTGCACACGGCGCACACGGAGAGCATCACCGGCACCTCGACCAGCACGCCCACCACCGTCGCCAGGGCTGCCCCGGACTCCGGGCCGTAGAGCGCGATGGCCGTGGCCACGGCCAGCTCGAAGAAGTTGCTCGCGCCGATCAGCGCACCCGGCGCAGCCACGCCGTGGGGCACACGCAGCCACTTCATGAGCGCGTAGGCCAGGCTCGAGTTGAAGTAGACCTGCAGCAGGATCGGGATCGCGATCAGCACCACGTGGAAGAAGCGCGCGGTCAGGTTGTCGGCCTGGAAGGCGAAGATCAGCACCAGCGTCGCGAGCAGCGCGAGGGTCGTCACCGGGTGGAAGCGGGGCAGGAAGCGCTGCTCGAACCACGCCTCGCCTCGGCTGCGCAGCAGCAGGCTGCGCGTGATGCTGCCGAGCGCGAGAGGGATCACGATGAAGATCCCCACCGAGTAGAGCAGGATGTCGAAGGGCACGTGGAGGTCGCTCGTTCCGCTGATGAGCAAGGTCACGATCGGTGCGAAGAGAAGCAGCATGATGAGGTCGTTCAGCGAGACCTGGACCAGTGTGTAGGCTGGATCGCCGTCCGTGAGGTACGACCAGACGAAAACCATCGCCGTGCAGGGCGCCGCCGCCAGGATGATGACACCGGCGAGGTACTGGTCGGCGAGCTCCGCGCCGATCCACGGCTCGAAGACGTGCTGGAAGAAGACGGCGCCGAGGGCGGCCATCGTGAACGGCTTGACCAGCCAGTTCACGAACAGCGTCACCAGGATACCCCGCGGCCGGCGGCGCACCTCGAGCACGCTCGCCAGATCGATCTTCAGCATCATGGGAAAGATCATCAGCCACAGCAGGATCGCGATGGGCGCGTTGATGTGGCTGTCGCTTCCGAACTCGAGGCCGCGCAGCGCGCCGGTGGCGCCCGGCAGGAGCACGCCGAGCGCGACGCCCGCGACCATGCACAGCGCCACCCAGAGCGAGAGCCAGCGTTCGAAGGGTGCGAGCTGTTTCGCCGGCCGGGCAGCTGCTTCGGAGCCCGCAGCGTCCGGCATCAAGCGGAGACCGGCGCGCTGGCGCTCCGCCGCCCGATTTCGTCGAGGCGGGCTCGCAGGCGCATGCGGTCGATAGAGGCCAGGGGCAGCACGGTCAAGAGCGCGACGCGGCGCTCGAGCTCCAGGTAGGCGTGCCGGAAGGCCTGCCGCTGCTGCAGGGGCGAGGCGTCGAGCGCGGCGGGATCCGCGAGGCCCCAGTGGGCCGTCAGCGGGTGTCCGGGCCAGGCGGGGCATACCTCCCCTGCGGCCGCGTCGCACACGGTGAAGATGAAGTCGAGCGGCGGCGCGCCCGGCGCGACGAACTCGTCCCAGGGCTTGCTGCGCAGCTTCGAGACGTCGTAGCCGCGCTCGGCCAGCAGCTCGAGTGCCAGCGGATGGACGCGCCCGGTCGGGTGGCTGCCCGCGCTGTGCCCGCGGAAGCGACTGCCGCCCACGCGGTTCAGGATGGCTTCGGCCAGGATGCTGCGCGCCGAGTTTCCCGTGCACAGGAAGAGCGCGTGATAGGTCTTGTCGGACATCCGGTGCCTCCCGAGGGTCGCGCCCTATCCGCAGCGCGCGCGGGGCGCGCGGCGGCGCAGTCGCGCGCGGTCCTCGGCGAGCCCATCGAGCTCGCCGAGGCAGCGCCGCACGCAGCCGACCAGTGATTGATGCAGCGCCGACGGCGCGGGGGCCAGCGCGTAGACCTTCCACTTGCCCTCGCGGCGCACCTGCACGAGGCCGGCGCGCCGCAGCGTGGCGAGGTGGCGCGAGATCTTGGGCTGGCTCTCCTCGAGCACCGCGCACAGATCGCAGACGCAGAGCTCGCCGTCGGACAGCAGGCTCAGGATGCGCAGGCGCGTGGCGTCGGCAAACGCACCGAACAGGCTGGTCGGTGCCACGCGGATGGGCTCGGCGTCGCGGCGCGTGGCGCGCGAATTCATATGCGAAGAAGCATATATGTCTGCGCCGTGCCGTCAAGCCGATCCCGATTCTTGTGACGCTCGTCACATAATCACTGCTCCCCGGCGCGTAGCCTGGGTGCTTCGGACCGCGGGCGCTGGCGCATGCGGCCCGGCGAAGGTGCAGCGGATCGAGCGCTGCCCGCGTCGCGCGCGCCACCCCTGCCAACCCTCCAAAGTGACGAGGAATCGACATGTCACGACGCTGGATCGCACTTCTCACGGCTGCAACGGTTTTGTGTTTCGCCACGGCGGCGCTCGCTCAGAGCCGCTCGAGTCAGGACGACGACGATCGCGCCCGCTTCAGCATGGGCGCGAGTCTGGGCTTTCTCGCGGACGATCCCGGCGGGGTCTCCCTCGGCTTCGAGGCGCCGATCGAGTTCAACCGCCACGTCTCGGTGGGACCCTGGCTGACGGTCGCGCTGGCCGACGATTTCCTGCTGCTCTCGGGCACGGCCAACGTCCGCTACCACTTCGATGTCTTCGAGGGCGAGCGGCTGCGCAAGCTCCGGCCCTTCCTGCAGGGCGGCATGGGCGTGACCTACTACGACGACGATCGCACCGGAGACGAAGACACCGGCTTCCTGCTCAACATGGGGCTCGGCGCCGAATACGAGACGAGCGAGCACGTCTCGGTGGGCAGCCAGATCATGTTCAACACGGTGCCCACGTTCCAGCCGAGCCGGGCCTTCTACTGGACGTGGCAGTTCATCGGGGTGCGCTACCGCTTCTAGCCGGCGGCTGCGCCGGGCCCCCGCATTCCGGGCAGCGCGCCGCGGGAGCGCGGCGCGCGCGCTCGGGGATGCGCCGCGAAGGCGCTACCGTGCGCCCTCGTGGAGCACGCGCTCGCCTGGCTCGGCGGACTCTCGCTGGCGGCCTGGTCGATCCTCACCCTCGGCCGGGCGCGTTTCTGGTACGCAGACCAGCGCCTCGAGGGCGGCGAGGCGCCCCCGATTCCCTGGCCCGCGGTGGCGGCGGTGGTGCCCGCGCGCGACGAGGCGGACGTGGTGGAGTCCGCGCTGACGTCCCTGCTCGATCAGGACTACCCGGGCGCGTTTCGCATCGTGCTCGTCGATGACGAGAGTCGCGACGGCACGGGCGAGATCGCGACGCGGCTGGCGGCGCGTCACCCGCGCGGAGCGCGGCTCGTCGTGCTGCGCAGCGCGCCGCGGCCCGCCGCTTGGGTCGGCAAGGTGTGGGCGCTCGCCTGCGGCGTGGCGCGCGCCGAGCGCGAGCTGCCCGACGCGGCCTACTGGCTCTTCGCCGACGCGGATGTGCAGCACAGCCCGGGCAATCTGCGCCGCCTGGTCGCCAAGGCCTGCGCCGATCGACTCGATCTGGTGTCGCTCATGGTGCGCCTGTCCGACGCGCGCGGCTGGGAGCGCCTGCTGGTTCCCGCCTTCGTCTACTTCTTCCAGAAGCTCTACCCGTTTCGCGCGGTGAACGATGCGCGGCGCCGGGTGGCCGGGGCCGCCGGCGGCTGCGCGCTGGTGCGGCGCGAGGCGCTGGAGCGCGCGGGCGGCGTCGAGGTGCTGCGCGGCGAGATCATCGACGATTGTGCGCTGGCGCGCGCGATCAAGCGCGGCGGGCCGATCTGGCTCGGACTCACGTGCAGCGAGCGCTCGCTGCGCCCCTACGGCGGCCTGCGCGGCGTGTGGCGCATGGTGGCGCGCAGCGCCTTCACGCAGCTGCGCCACTCCAACGCACTGCTGGCGGGCACGCTGCTCGGGCTCGTGCTGCTCTACGGCGCACCGCCGCTGCTCGCGCTGGGCTATCCGCTGCACGGGCACGCGCTGGCGGCCCTGCTCGGCGCCGCGGCCTGGCTCGTCCTGGCGCTGTCCTTCGGCCCGACGCTCGCGCTGTACGAGCGCCCCGCCTGGTGGGGCTTCCTGCTGCCCGTGGCCGGCCTGCTCTACGCCGGCATGACGCTCGACTCGGCGCGGCGTCACCGCCGAGGCGAGGGCGCCAGCTGGAAGGGGCGCAGCGGCGCGGGCAGCCCCGCGGCCGCCGGACGCGCGGACGGCCCGGCGCCCTCGGGCTAGCGCGCCTCGGCGGCCCGCGCCTCGGCGAGGGCGCGCTGCAGCTGATCGGCCCAGTACTCGAACGCACCCAGCACGTCGCTCCAGCTCTCGTCCACACCCTCGAGCCGCTTGCCGCCCTGGCGCCGGTCGACCACGGCCACCAGCAACGTGTCGCTGGGGGCATCCACGATGCGCGCCTCGATGCCCGCGCTGCCCACGAAGGCCTGGGTGCCCGTGGTGAGTCGCTTGAGCTCGGAGATCGGGCGGATCGGCAGCGCCGAGGAGAGCGTGTTGAGCACCACGTCCGAGCGCCGCGCCTCGGTCAGCGCCACCTGCACGCGCAGCACACCGCTGCCGGGGCGCTGCACCAGCGTGTAGTCGCTCTCGAGGTGCCTCACCATCGCGGCGTACAGGTGATTGGCCAGCGTCTCGAGATCTTCGCGGGGCAGGTCGTGCAGCGCCGTGCCCACGCCGTAGTACACCACGACCGGGTCGATCAGGACCCTGTCGTAGCTGCCCAGTCGCGCGCCGGGCTTCACGTAGGAGAGGGCGGCTCCATCCGATCCCTGCCGAGGCGTGAGGAGGCTGTAATCCCGGAGGAAGCCCGAGTAGCCCAGCGGCTGGGCCGGCTCGGTGGTCGCACACGCCCCGATGCCGAGTGCCAGCGCGCAGCACGCGATGCCTCGCGTCCAAGGGTTGCCGCCGCTCGCTGCGCGCGGTCTCCGGCGCAGTCCCGATCTGCTCCGCTGCGCCGCCAGCTTCGCCTTCTCGCGCATGGTCTCTCCGTCCCGTTGCCGTGTTGTCGCGCTCGCCCGCCCGGTGGGGGCGCGCACCGATGCTAGCTCGGCGCGGCGCTCGCCGTACCGGTTTGCCAGCCGCGCGGCGCGCGCCTACCGTGCGGCAATCGGAGCCATGAGCGAAGCAGGCACGGCCGATCTCGTGCTCGTCGGGGGCGGGCACGCCCACGTGCAGGTGCTGCGCCGCGTGGCGATGGCGCCGCTCCCCGGTGTGCGGCTCTGCGTGGTGCTCGACCGTCCCGTCGCTGTGTACTCCGGCATGGTGCCCGGCTGCCTCGCCGGCGACTACGCGGCCCACGAGCTCGAGATCGACGTGCTGCCCCTGGCGCGCCGCGCGGGCGCGCGCGTGCTGCTCGCTGCCGCCACGGGCATCGACGTGAAGCGCCGGCGCATCGCGCTCGAGGGTCGGCCCCCGGTCGTGTACGACGTGGCGAGCTTCGACGTGGGCTCGGGCGTGCGCGGCCTCGATCTGCCCGGCGTGCGCGAGCACGCCCTCGCCACGCGGCCCATTGGCCACTTCGTCGCGCACATCGAGGAGCGCCTGCGGGAGGCGGCGCGCGATCCCGGCGCGCCGCCGCTGCGCATCGCCGTGGTCGGTGCAGGCGCCGCCGGGCTCGAGCTGGCGTGCGCGCTGCGCGCGCGGCTGCGCACGGCCCAGCGCGCGGCACAGATCCATCTGGTGAGCGACAGCGCGCGCGTGCTCGAGGATCAGCCGCCGCGCATCTCGCGCCGGGCTGCGCGCGCGGTCGCGCTGCGCGGCGTCGAGCTTCACCTGGGTATGCGCGTCGCGCACGTCGAGGCGGGCGTCGTGTTCTTCGAGGATGGCGGCCGTCTGGCCTGCGACGAGATCGTCTGGGCGACCGGCGCGGCGCCTCACGCCTGGCTGGCCGCCTCGGCGCTTCCGGTGGACGCGCGCGGCTTCGTGCGCATCGAATCGACGCTCCAGGTCGTCGGGCATCCCGACCTCTTCGCCGCCGGGGACTGCGCTTCGTACGCGGATCACGCCTGGGTGCGCAAGGCGGGCGTGTACGCGGTGCGTCAGGGTCCGCTGCTCGACGCCAATCTGCGCGCGCGCCTGCGCGGCGAGGGATTGCGCGCGCAGCGTCCACAGCGCGACTTCCTGACGCTGCTCAATCTGGGTGGGGGCGAGGCGCTGGCTGCCAAGTGGGGGCTCGCCGCTCAGGGGCGCGCCGTGTGGCGCGTCAAGGACTGGATCGACCGGCGCTTCGTGCGGCGCTTCCAGGTGCTCGCCGCGGACGCGGCGCCCGCGGCCGGCTTCCCGCGCCCGCGGCGCATGAAGCGGGAGGCGATGACGTGCGGGGGCTGCGCCGCGAAGCTCGCGGCGCCGGCCCTGTCCCGCGCGCTCGATCGCCTGCCTCCCGCGCCCGCGGATCCGTCGGTGTGCCTCGGATTGGCCCGACCCGACGATGCCGCTGCGCTGACGCTTCCGCGGGGCGACGTGCTGCTGGCGAGCCTCGACGCGTTTCGCGCCTTCTGCGACGACGCCTGGCTCGTGGGTCGCGTGGCGGCGGTGAACGCAATCTCCGACGTCTTCGCGACCGGCGGTCGGCCGCGTCACGCGCTCGCCCTCGTCACCTTGCCCGAAACCGATCTGGCGCGCGCGGAGGAGACGCTCTACCAGGTGCTGTCGGGGGTGCGCGAATCCCTCGATCCTCTGCGCGTGTCGCTGGTCGGTGGCCACACCACCCGGGGCGATGCGCTGCTCGTGGGTCTGGCCGTCACCGGCACGCTGGAACCGGGGCAGTCGCTCTTGTCTCTCGACGGGCTGCGGCCCGGACAGCATCTCCTGCTCAGCAAGGCGCTCGGCACGGGCGTGGTGCTGGCGGCGGATCGGCAGGGACTGGCGCGCGGGGTCTGGCTGCAGGGTGCGTTCGCGTCGATGCTGCGCCCCAACGACGCCGCGCTGCGCGTGGCGCGGAGCTTCGACGCGGCGGCCTGCACCGACGTGACCGGCTTTGGTCTGCTGGGCCATCTGTGTGAGATGCTGCGCGCGAGCCGCGCCTCGGCCCGGCTGCGGCTCGACGCGCTGCCGGCGCTCGACGGCGCGCTCGCGCTGCTGGCGCGCGGCGTGCGCAGCAGCGCCCACGCGCAGAACGCGCTGGCGCTGTCCGTGCTCGCCGGCGGGGCGCCGGGCGAGCCGCGCGCCGCCGCGGAGCTGCTCTGCGACCCCCAGACGTCCGGGGGGCTTCTGTTCGGGGTCGCGGCGGAGCGCTCCGCACAGGCGCTCGACGCCCTGCGCGCCGCCGGAGAGAGCGGGGCGGCGGCCATCGGGGAGGTGCTCCCGGTGCGCCGCGACGGCGCTCTCGTCGAGCTCGTCTGAGACCGGCCTCGCTTGACAAGCTCAGCCGCGGCGATTACCCCCACCGCATCGGGCGGGTCGGCCCGGCGGCGGGCTCGCAGCGCAGACACGGGGGGTGCGCACGGGAGCGGGCTCGGGCAGCGGACTCGGACCGGCGGTCGGAACCCCCGACGGCCTGCGGAATCACGAGATGCAGCGCGGATGCGGCGGGCAGTCAGGGAAAATCGCGGCAGCGGTCGGGTGGATGCGGTGAGCCAGGTCAAGATCGCAATCGTGGGCGTCGGAAACTGTGCGAGCTCTCTCGTGCAGGGCCTCTCCTACTACCGAGACGCGCAGCCGGATACGGCCATCGGGCTGATGCACTGGGAGATCGGGGGCGTTCGGCCCCACGATGTGGAGGTGGTCGCGGCCTTCGACGTAGACCTGCGCAAGGTCGGCAAGGACGTGGCCGAGGCCATCTTCGAGAAGCCGAACTGCACGCAGGTCTTCTATGCCGGCGTTCCCAAGACGGGCGTGCGCGTGCGCATGGGACGCGTCCTCGACGGCGTCTCCGAGCACCTGCAGGACTACCCCGAAGACCGACGTTTCATCGTGTCGGATCAGGCGGAAGCTTCGCACGACCAGGTGGTCGCCGCGCTGCGCGACGCGGGCGCCGAGGTGCTCGTCAACTACCTCCCCGTCGGCTCCGAACAGGCGACGCGCTTCTACGCCGAGTGCGCGCTCGAGGCCGGCGTCGCCCTGGTCAACTGCATTCCCGTCTTCATCGCCAGCGATCCGGAGTTTGCGGCCCGCTTCGAGGCGCGCGGCCTGCCGATCATCGGGGACGACATCAAGGCCCAGCTCGGTGCGACGATCACCCACCGCACGCTCACCGATCTCTTCCGCCGGCGCGGCGTGCGGCTCGAGCGCACCTACCAGCTCAACACCGGCGGCAACACCGACTTCCTCAACATGCTGAACCAGAGCCGCCTGGCCTCGAAGAAGATCTCGAAGACGGAGGCCGTGCAGGCGGTGGCGGCGCAGCGCATCGCGGAGGAGAACATCCACGTCGGACCCAGCGACTACGTCGCCTGGCAGAACGACAACAAGGTCTGCTTCCTGCGCATGGAGGGCAAGCTCTTCGGAGACGTGCCCATGCACCTCGAGCTGCGCCTCTCGGTCGAGGATTCGCCCAACTCGGCGGCCGTCTCGATCGATGCCATCCGCTGCGCCAAGCTCGCGCTGGATCGCGGGCTCGCCGGCGCGCTGGAGGTGCCGTCCGCCTGTCTCATGAAGCATCCGCCGCGCCAGCTCACCGACGACGAGGCGCACCGCAGGATGGAGCAGTTCATTCGCGGCGACGTCGCGCGCTGAGTCGCGCGAGCGAATCGGCGGGGCGCCCAAGGGTCCGGCGCGCGTGCGGATCCGAGTGCGCGCAGCGCGCCTCCCGGCGGGCGCGCCGCTGCTCTAGACTTCCGCGTCGCTCACGCAGGAGGAGAAGGTGCCCGATTCCGCCGCCAGCGCGCCCGGAGACTTCATCCGCGGCCTCATCGCGCGCGACGTGGCCAGCGGCAAGCACGGGGGGCGCGTCGTCACGCGCTTTCCGCCCGAGCCGAACGGCTACCTCCATGTCGGTCACGCCAAGTCCATCTGCCTGAACTTCGGCGTGGCGCAGGAGTTCGGCGGCCTCTGCCGCCTGCGCTTCGACGACACCAACCCGACCTCCGAAGACGTGGAGTACGTCGAGTCCATTCAGCAGGACGTGCGCTGGCTCGGCTTCGACTGGGGCGAGCAGTGCCACTTCACCTCGGACTACTTCCAGCGGCTCTACGAGTTCGCCGTCGCGCTGATCCGCAAGGGCCTGGCCTACGTCGACGACCTCTCCTCCGAGGAGATCACCGACCACCGCGGCACGCTCACCGAGCCGGGCCGCGACAGCCCCTACCGCACGCGCTCGGTGCAGGAGAACCTCGATCTCTTCGAGCGCATGAAGGCCGGCGAGTTCGAGAACGGCGAACGCGTGTTGCGCGCCAAGATCGACATGGCGGCGCAGAATCTCGTGATGCGCGACCCCATCCTGTATCGCGTGCACAAGGTTCCCCACCACCGCACCGGCGACAAGTGGTGCATCTATCCGATGTACGACTTCGCGCACTGTCTTTCGGACGCGATCGAGTCGGTCACGCATTCGCTGTGCACGCTCGAGTTCGTCGACCATCGGGCCATCTACGATTGGCTGATCGAGCATCTCGAGGTGCCGAGCCATCCGAAGCAGACGGAATTCGCGCGCCTCAATCTGACCTACACCGTGATGAGCAAGCGCGTGCTGCTCAAGCTCGTCACGGGCGGCCACGTCTCCGGCTGGGACGACCCTCGCATGCCGACGATCTCGGGCATGCGCCGGCGCGGCTATCCGCCGGCGGCCATCCGCCGCTTCTGCCGGGAGATCGGCGTCGCCAAGCGCGACAACACCATCCAGCTCGAGCGCCTCGAGCACGCCATTCGCGAGGATCTCAACGCGAATGCGCCGCGCGTCATGGCGGTGCTCGATCCGCTGCGTGTCGTGATCGAGAACTACCCGGACGGACAGGTCGAGATGCTCGAGGCCGTCAACAATCCCGAGGATCCGCAGATGGGCACACGCAGCGTGCCCTTCTCGCGCGTGCTCTACATCGAGCGCGAGGACTTCCTCGAGGATCCACCGCGCAAGTTCTTCCGGCTGGCGCCGGGCCGCGAGGTGCGGCTGCGCTACGCCTACTTCATCACCTGCACCGACGTGGTGAAGGATGCGTCGGGTCGGATCGTCGAGCTGCGCTGCCGCTACGATCCCGCGACCCGGGGCGGCGACGCGCCGGATGGTCGCAAGGTGCGCGGCACGCTGCACTGGGTCTCGGCGGAGCAGGCCCTCGCGGCGGAGGTGCGCCTCTACGACAAGCTGTTCCGCGTCGAGGATCCGCTCGACGCACCGCCGGGTGGAGACTTCACGGCGAATCTCTCGCCCGACTCGCTGACGCGGGTGCGCGACGCCCGCCTCGAGCCCTCGCTGGCGGACGCGGCACCCGGCGACTGCTTCCAGTTCGAACGCCTCGGCTACTTCTGCGTCGACCCCGACTCGCGCCCCGGCGCACTGGTGCTGAACCGCACGGTGACGCTGCGCGACAGCTGGGCCAAGATCGCGAAGCAGGCCGCCGGCGCCGCTTCGTCGCGCCGTGACCGGACGCGCGACGCCGCGGAGTGAGCGGCGCCGGCTGCCGCGGGTCGCGTGGGCTGCGCCGGCGCCCGCTCAGTCGATCAGCGCACCGGGCGCATCCGCGATGAAGTCGGAGCGGATCGGCTGGTCGCGATCGAGGGCGACCCAGCCGGACGCGAAGCCCGCTTCGTTCGCCTGCTCGCGGGCGCTCAGGTAGACCTCGAAGCTGTCGTCCCAGACGTAGTACTGGAAGTACGTCCGGTGCGGGTGCAGCAGCGAGAGGTCGCGCCGGTAGAGGGACTCGCGCTGCACGATTTCCTCGAGCGTCTCGCCGTGCGTCACGTCCCGCCATTCCAGCTGTCCGTAGAACTGGTCGGGGCCCAGGTTGAGCACGTGCCAGCGCAGCGCGCGCGTGCCGAGATCGTTGCGCTGGAAGTGGCTCACCACGCGGTTGCGGTCGAGGGCGAGCGGCACCGGGCGCTCCAGGCTCCAGCGCCCCGCCGACGCGTCGAGCAGGCCACGATTCAGCGCGGCGAAGAGCTCGTCCGTGCGCACGCGGAAGATGCGCCCGTAGCGCGCGAAGTAGACGATGCGCGTGGCGCCTGGCGGCGGCGGGCGCGGATCCGGCAGGCGCGCTTCGTGACGCGCGGCCCGCGCCCCGCTGTCCGCCAGCTGCGCGTCGAGCGCGCCGATGCGGGTGCGCAGTGCGGCGATCTCGTCCTCGAGCGCCCGCGCCCGGCGCCGCGTCTCCGCGGTGCGCTCGTGGAAGCTGGCCGGATCTGCGGCCGCGGCCGCCTCGATGCGGGCGCGGCTCTCGGAGATCTCGGCGTGCAGCAGCGCCAGCGCGTCGCGCCGCGCGCGGTGCGCGTCGGTCAGCTCGCCGCGGCGGGGCAGCAGCGGTGCGAGCGCGGCGCTGATGCGATCCGCCTCGGCGCGGGTCAGCTCGAGCGCCTCGCGCGTCAGCTCGGGGCGCGCCGCCATCTCCGCGCGCAGCCGCTTCATCGCGTCGCCAACGCTGATCTGGGTCACCGCCAGGAGCACCACGAGGATGCCGGTCACGTTGGCCATGGTGTCGAGCAGTGAATCGAGATTCTGGACGTCGGCGCGGTGTCGGGTGCGGCGGGTGGCCACGCGCTCAGCCTCCCGCGCCGCGCAGCAGCGAGAAATCGAGCGCCCCGTCCCCCGGCAGGGGGATCTCTCCGTAGCGCTGGCGCAGCACGCCCGCCTGGATCGCCGCCTGCCGGCAGGTCGCTACCCCGCCCGGCCGGATCATGAAGACGACGGTGGCCCCCTCGGCGTTCTGCACGCTGCGCAGGAAGCGGCGGTACTCCGCACTCGTGGCGATGCGGTGCATCGGCACCTCGGTGCGCTGCCGCGCGCGGCCTTCGTAGAGCACCAGCGCGTCGCTGCGGCACTCGGCGAAGTGCGGGTCGAGGCCGTAGCCGCTGCCGGAGGGCTGGATCAGGATCGGCGCCGCGGCGCGCGCCTGCCGGCGACGCTCGAGTGCGTCGCGCCGCTCACGCGCGCTGGCCTCGAGGGCGTCGCGCGTGTCCGCGAGGGCCTCCAGTCGGTCCTGCTCGCGCGCGAGTGCCTCGCGCAGCGGCGCGCTGCTCTCGAGCCGCGCGCGGGCCTGCTCCGCCGCGCCCGCCAGCCGCACCTGCTCCTGGCGCGCCGCACCGATCTGCGCGTCGAGGGCGTCGATCTCCTCGGCCAGCGCCGTCAGCTCCGCGAGCTGGCGGCGGCCCGCGGCGAGGTCGCGCTCCATGCGCTCGAACTGCTCGAGATCGATGGCGCCGCGCGCGACCTGCCCGATCGCCGTCGCGGCGATCATCAGGGTGAGCGCGCCGATCACGCAGGCCAGCACGCTCAGGAAGGGAAAGAGCGAGACGGCGGGGTGGCTGCGCTTGCGCGGGCGCGCCACGGATCAGCGCCTGCGCAGGAATCGCCACAGCGCGGCGCGTGAGGGCGCGGGCGCGCCCGCGGTCTCACGCGCGCTGTGTTCGAGCTGGGCGAGCTGTCCGCGCCACGGCGCCGTGAGCTCGCGGGCGACGGCCTCGAGTCGATCGGCCAGCGCCGGCGGCAGCGCGTCGAGGGAGTCCGAGAACCGCTGCTGCGCCGCGCGCGCCTCGCCGCGCAGCGCGTTCAACGTGCGCGCGAGATCTTCGGACGCGCTGCGCAGCGCCGCGACCTGGGCTTCCTGCAGCGCGGCCGCCTGGCGCAGGCCCGTCTCGCGTCCGCGCTCGAGCGCGTCGAGCTGCTCGGCCCCCTCCAGGAGTCGCGCCGCGGTGCTCTGCTCGACGCGTCCGAGCTGCGCGTCGATGTGCTCGAGCGTGGTCGCAAGGCGTCCGGCGGAGTCGCGCAGCTGGTGCGCCTGCTCTTCCTGCGCGGCCACGAGCTCGCGCTGCAGCGCGTGCGCGTCGCGCGCGATCTCGGCGAGCCGCGTGGCGAATCCGGCCAGCTGCTGGCCGCTCTCCTCGCGCAGCTCCGCCGCCTCGCCGCGAATCCGCGCCAGCGTGTGCGCGAGCTGATCGCCGGCCGCGGTCAGGGTCTGGGCCTGACTGCGGTGCGCCTCCGTCGCGGCCTGCTGTTCTTCCTGCACGCGCCGGTGCAGTCGCTCGATGCCGGCGAGCTGATCGTCGAGGCGGTGCGCGCCTTCTGCCTGGATGCGCCGCGCCTCCGCCGCCATGCCCTCGAGCGAGCTGCGGAAGTCGCGCAGCAACCCGCGCTGCGTCTCGGCGAGCTCGTCGCTCGCCTCGCGCTGCCGCTCCATCGCCCAGTGTGCGAGCCGATCCATCTGCTGGTCCTGACGCAGGCGCAGCTGCTCGTCGATCTTCTCCCATCCCGAGACGACGTGGGCCGTGAGCGTCTCGCCGATCTGACCGAGGCGGTCGAGCCAGCCGCGCAGCTCGCTGTGGTGGGCCGCCATCTCGCGCGCGATGGCGTGCTCGATCGCGCCTTCCTCCGGGTGGATGCCGCGCCGCGCGTCGTCGAGGCGCCGCACCAGGCGCTGGTCGCAGTACTCCTCGACGGCCGCCAGGAAGTCTTCTTCGGCCTTCTGCAGCCAGCTGGCCGGAAACATGATCAGGATGCTCATCACCAGCGCGAGCAGCGTGGTGTCGAAGGCGACCGCGAGCCCCGTGGTCACGCTGCCGATCGAGTTCTTCATCACCTCGAGATCGACCGCCGCGCCGACGGACGCCGAGAAGCCGCCGACCGCGGCGCCGATGCCGATCACCGTGCCGATGAAGCCGAGGATCGGCACCGCCCAGATGAACACACGCACCATGGTGTAGCTCGACTCGACCGCGTCGGCGTCGATCTGGGCCTGACTCGAGAGCTGATCCACCACCTCGCGGGCGTCGCGGCGCGCCTCGAAGTGGTGCAGCGCGCGGCGGATGCGCTCGACCAGCGCGTTGCCGCGCGCGGAGGCGGGCAGCTCGTCGAGCTGGGCGGCGAAGGCGGCGGCGTTGTCCGGCGTGATGCGCGCGCCGATGCGCTCGGGCAGCAGGTCGAGCTCGAGCGCTTCCCGCTGGCGCGCGATGCGTCGATACTTCAGCAGCAACATCACCGCCGCCCAGAAGGACAGGTACGAGACGACGTAGGGCACCCAGCCGCGGGCGCCGAAGAGCTCGCCCAGGTAGGTGCCGGAGAGCGGGAACACGACGGCCGCGTAGAAGACGAGCGTCGCCACCAGCGCCGCCGCGCCCGTTACGGACAGTCGCAGGTCTGTGCGGCCGCTGGCGCGCCGCCCGTCTCGTGCTGCTCGGTTTGACATCCCGACCTTCCTTCGCGCGCAGTATCCCACAGCTTGCCGGAGGCGCCTCGGGCCGGTCCGCAACGGGAAAAAACCCATGACACCCCGGCGACTTGCGGCCGTGCGGGGCGTCCCGAGCCGGAGCGTGCGGGGGCGCGCATTGCGCGAATCGGATGCGGCTCTACGCTCGCGGCCATGCTGCACTGCCGCGCGCTGCCGCTCTTCGCGCTGCTGCTCGTCGGGCTCGGGGCGCCGGCGGGGGGCGCGTGGGCGGAGACCGCGCTGCACGAGGCGGCCCGCGCCAACGATCTCGCGCGGATCGAAGCGCTCGCGGCGCGGCGCGGACCCGATCCGAACGACGTGAATCACAGGACGCCCCTGCACGTCGCGGCCGCTGCGGGAAATCTCGAGGCGGTGGCGCTGCTGCTCGATCTGGGCGCCGATCTCTCCGCCGTGGATGCGCTCGGCTGGACGCCGCTGCACTACGCCGCGCGCGAGGGACGCGTCGAGGTCGTGCGCCTGCTGATCGAGCGCGGGGCAGACGTGGACGAGCGCAGCCGCCAGCGTCAGTCGGCGCTGCAGCTCGCCGCGCGCTGGGGCCACGCGGAGGTCGTGGCGCTGCTGATCGAGGCCGGCGCGTCGCCGAACACGCGCCGCCGCCGCGATGCGAGCGCCCTGCATCTCGCGGTGATGAGTCGCAACGCCGAGACGGTGAAGCGGCTCCTGGCCGCGGGCGCACGCCCGAGCGCGCGGGGCGGCCGCGGCGTCACGCCGCTTCACCTCGCTGCCTACCAAGGGGATGCGAAGATCGTCGCGCTGCTGCTCGCGGCGGGTGCGGAGGTCGGCGCGCGCAATCAGGACGGCCGCACCGCCGCACAGGTTGCCGAGCGCAGCGGACATCCGGGGCTGCTGCGCGCCGACGCGGTCGATTAGCCGCGCGCTCGGGCGCGACTCCATACTGTTGCGGTCGAGGGCCGCCCCGGCGGGGAGGCGTCGCGTCGCGCTCTCGGGTCGCCCCGAGTCGAGGAGGTCGATGCACGTGGAGAGCCTGCGGGTTACCTACCGCCTGGATGTCGAGCCCGCCGCCGCCGCGGCGCGCGCGGAGGAGGTGGCCCGGGAGCAGACGGTCGAGGTGCCGCGCAGCGTGGTGCGCGACGCCTTCGTCGAGCACCACGTCCTGGGCCGGGTCGAGCAGCTCGTGCCCGGACCCGACGGCAGCAGCCTCGCCACGATTGCATTTCCCGTGGCCGCCACCGCCCTCGACCCCGCGCAGCTGCTCAACGTGCTCTTCGGCATGACCTCGCTGCACGCGGACGCGACCTGCGTCGATGCGGAGTTCCCCGAGTCGCTGCGCGCCGCGCTGCAGGGACCGCGCTTCGGACTCGAGGGCTTGCGCAAGCTGCTCGGCGTCCACGAGCGCGCGCTCACCTGCACGGCGGTCAAGCCCCTCGGTCAGTCTCCCCAGGCGCTGGCGCAGCTGCTGAAGAGCTTCGCGCGCGCCGGGATCGACGTGATCAAGGACGATCAGGGGCTCGCGGACCACCCCTTCTGCCCCTTCGAAGCGCGCGTGCGCGCCTGCCTCGACGCCGCTCGGCAGGTCGCCGACGAGACCGGACACCACGCAGTGTATGTTCCCCATCTGAGCGGCACGCCCGACGCCGTGGATCGGCAGCTGGGCATCGCGGAGGCCTGCGGCGCGCGCGCGGTGATGGCCTCGCCCATGCTGATCGGGCTGCCCGGCTTCTGGGAGCTGTGCCGGCGGCGCGCGGCGCTGCCGGTCTTCGCGCACCCCACGCTGGGTGGCGCGCAGCGCTTCGCCCACGATCTGCTCTTCGGCAGCCTGTTCCGGCTGTTCGGGGCGGATGCGGTCATCTTCGTCGGCTACTCCGGGCGCTTCGACATCCCGCGCGAGGTGTGCCGCTCCCTCGCCGCGCGCCTCCGGCGACCCTGGGGGACGGTGCTGCCTGCGCTGCCCGTGCCCGGCGGGGGCATCCAGCTCGAGAACGCCGCAGAGATCGTCTCGTTCTACGGCAACGACGTGATGCTGCTCGCGGGCGGAAGCCTCCAGCTGGAGGAGGGCGCGGTCGAGCAGCGCAGCCGGGCCTTCGTCGCCGCGGTTCGCGACGCCTCTGCGCGGAATTTCGAGTCGAAAAACTCCTAGACACGCGACTGCGTCCGGGGCGAGAATTTTGTCGGGCATCCCATGAGGATTGCCCCCGATCCCCGGCGCACTCGTGGGAAGGGAAAGCGCCGGGCATCGGGACCCGCCTCTGGATTCTCGAGTGATTGGGTCAGGCGGACTGGGCCCGGCCGCGCGCCGGGTCCAGTCCTCGCCACGCTGCGGCGCCGGCGAATCAGAAGCGCTGGCCCAGGAAGAGGTAGCCGGAGCTGTTGCCCCCCTCGGCGAGACCGTATGCGAGGTAGAGGGGCCCGAGCGGCGTGTCGATGCCGAGGAAGACGCTGCCCGCGACGCTCAGGCCGGCGGCGTCGATCTCCTCGAGGCGATTGAACGCATTGCCCGCTTCGATCGAGCCGCCCACGTACACGGGCAGCTGCAGCGTGAAGAAGCGCGGGTCTGCCACGCGCCGGTAGCCGACCAGCCGGCCCAGCAGCACGTGCGGGCCGGTGCGCGCGCCGCGCGTCAGGCCGGAGAGCTGGAACAGACCACCCAGGGAGAAGATGGGCGCGTCGCTGATGTCGGCGCGCTCCGCCCAGCTCGTGTCGAAGACGAAGCCGGGCACGACGGTGTTCTCGCCGAAGGAGAAGGCGATGTTGCCGCCGGTGCGCAGCAACGCCAGGGAATCGTCCGCGCCGAAGGCGCTCGGCGTGATTTCCCCGTCCGCCCTCAGGATTCCGCCCTTGCGCGGAAAGCGCACGCTGTCGAGCGTGTCGACGAGCAGGCGTCCGATCGCCGCACCGCCTTCGAAGCGCGTCGTCGGCAGACTCGGATCGCCGACCTGACGCTCGAACGCCGCGTCGATGTAGCCGATGCCTCCGCGCACTTCGGCCCAGTTGCCGAACTGCCAGCCCAGGAAGCCCGCCGCCTGGAAGCTCGGGATCTCGTAGGTGGCGATGCGATCCCCACCGACGAACAGGTTGAGGCTCTCGATTCCTGCTCTCACTTCGGGCGCGAAGAACAGGCGACCGCCGTACTCGAGCGGCTGGTAGAACTCGGTCGAGATCTCGCTCTCTTCGCCCACCTGCAGGCGGGTGCGCCACTCCGCGCCGAGGCCGTTCAGCGGCATGCTGGTCGCCAGCACCGCCACGTTGAAGGCGCTCTCGGCCCGGAAGTTCGTGTCGAGATTCAAGCCGAAACGCAGGAAGGTGCGCCCGGTCTCCTTCCCGATGGTGTGAATCACGAGCGCGTGCGCTCCCTCGTGCTCTTCGAGCGAGAAGCTGACGCGGTCGAACACGCCGGCGCCGTACAGCTTGTCGAGATCCTGCTGCAGCTGCGCCGGATCGAGCGCCTGGCCCGGCTCGACGTGGACGTGCCGGCGGATCACGTGGGTGGAGAGCCCGGAGCGATTGTCGAAGCGCACGCGCTCGACCAGGGGCGGCTCCCGCGAAATGCCCCGGCGCCGCAGCTCGCTCGGTGCGTCTGGCTGCGCGAGGCGCGCGAGCTCCGGCGCGAGCGCGCGCGCCGCCGCTGCGCCGCGGGCGATGGCCTCGCTCCCCATCTCGAAGCTGGCCGACGTGATGCCCTCGAGATCCGGTCGGATCAGCAGGTCGTGCTCGCCGAGCCGGGCGAGCTGCCGGAGCGTGTTCTGATACATGAGCACGGTGAGCATCTGTCCGGAGATGCTGAACGCGGAGCTCACGTTGTCCTGGCCCGCCGGGCTCGTCCCGATGTCGACCGCGATCACGACGTCCACGCCCATGGCCTGCACCACGTCGACCGGCAGGTTGCGCGCCACGCCGCCGTCGACCAGCATGCGCCCGTCGATCTCGACCGGCGAGAACACCGCGGGGATCGCCATGCTCGCGCGCATGGCCTGCGCGAGATCTCCCTCGCCGATCACGACGGATTCTCCGCTGCTCGCGTCGGTGGCGACCGCGCGGAACGGAATGGGCAGGGCATCGAAGTCGCGCACCGTCGCGACGGGCACGCTCAGCACTTGCAGGAGGTTGGTGATCTTCTGCCCCTCGATGAAGCCCCGCGGCAGGGCCACCTTGAAATCCTTGATGTAGAGGCGCAAGCCGGTGAGGAAGTCGAAGTCGTCCTGCTTGCGCCGGAAGGAGCGCTCGCGCCGCGGCGGCACGTCGTTGAAGACCGCGATCCAGTCGATTTGGCTGACCACCTGGCGGAGCTCCGCCGGCGAGAGGCCCGACGCGTAGAGCCCGCCCACCACCGCGCCCATGCTGGTGCCCGCGATGACGTCCACCGGCACGCGGAGCTCCTCGAGCACCTCGAGCACGCCGACGTGGGCAAAGCCGCGCGCACCGCCGCCGGAGAGCACCAGGCCCACGCGCGGTCGCCCCGCGTCGCCCGCGCTCTCGGGCTCGGCGCCCAGCGCGTGCTGCGGCGCCGCGAAGGCGATGGAGAATGCGGCCAATCCGAGGGCGGCGGCGCGAAGCGCGGATCCTTCGATGGTTCGCTGGCGCACTGCGCCCCCCGCTGCTCGCTGCTGGCGGACCTCGGCCGCCAGCTTATCCGCTCCGCGCTTCCGCGAGAAGCCCCGCGCTCAGAGCAGCGCGAGCTGCCGCGGGCGATCCAAGGCATCGTCGAAGTGCTCGCCGACGTGCGACAGGATGGCCTCGGCCACGGGGCGCAGCACCCGCTCCAGGTAGTGAGACCGGTCGATCTCTGCGGATAGCGCGCGCCCGGGCAGCAGGGGCTCCGGGCCGCTGCGCGTGATGACGTAGCGCACGACCGGACCCGCGCGTCCTCCCGCCTTGCGCGCCGCCTGCACGTGCGGGGGCGTGGTGGCGGTGTAGCGCTCGAGCGAGCCCTTGCGCACGCGTTTGGCGTAGACGAGCTCCGCGTCGAGCGCGCCGCTGCGCAGGCTCTCGATCACCTCGCGCAGGAAGGGCTGCACGGGCTCGCCGCGAAACAGGCGCAGCAGCAGGCCGCGCTGCAGGCGGCCCGCCACGCTGGGCCAGTCGCGGCGCACCGCCTCGAGGCCCACGATCTCGAGCGTGCCATTACACAGACCAGCGTAGCGCTTCTTGCTACCGCTGCGGCCTCCGCGCACGCGCGGCATGAAGAAGCGCTCGAACACCCGCTCGAGCTCGAGCACCAGGCGTGGCTCCCGCGCGTAGCGCGCGCGGATCTGCTCGGCGATGGCCGCCTCGACCCGGTCGCGCAGCTGCTCCGCCTGCGCGCGCGCCGCGGCGAGCGGGCCCGGTCCTAGCTGCACGAACACCGAATCCGTATCGCCGTAGAGGACGTCGGCGCCCTCCGCCTCGAAGGCGGCCTGGGTCCAGTGCAGCGTCTGCTGGCCGAAGCTCGTGATCGCGTTCGCGATCTCCGGATCGAAGAAGCGGCACGACGCCGCGCCGAGCACGCCGAAGAGCGCGTTCATCATGATCTTGATGGCGCGATCCGCGTGCCGATTGCCCGCCGCACGGGCGCGCTCGCGCCGCTGCATGAAGTGCTCGATGATCTCCGGGAGGATCGCCTCGCTGCGCGAGAAGCGCGCCCCGTTCGGCGCAACGATGGCGCCGTCGCCGGCCAGGGCGTGCGCGAGCGGATCCAGATTGAAGGTGCGGATCAGGCTCGGGTAGAGGCTCTTGAAGTCGAAGACCGCGACATTCGCGAAGAGGCCCGGTGTCGAGTCGAGTACGGCGCCCCCGTGCACCTCGGTGCTCTGGCGCTCGGTGTCGACGCTCGGCGCCACGAAGCCCTTGCGCCGCAGCGCGGGGAGATAGAGCAGATCGAAGGACGCGATGCTCGCGCCCACGCGGTCGAGCTGCATGCCCGAGAGCAGGCTGCGCTCGATCGCGAGGTCGAGCAGCCCCTCGCGTTCGAGAATGTCGAGCACGAGGCGTGCGTCCTCGCGGTTGTAGGCCACCAGCGCCGCCGGGTCCTCCCGGTAGAGCCGCTCGATCTCGCCGGCCTTGTCCGCGATGTCGGCGTCCATGTGCTTGCCGCGGCCGAGGATCGCCCGGGCCGCCGTCTCGAGCCGATAGTCCGGCAGGCGCAGCGCGTCGCGCACCAGCGGGATGCCATCGAGCACCACGCGCCCGGGCAGCACCGCGCGGCCCTGGCGCGTGAAGCCCGCATCTCGCTGGAAGAGCGGGGCGCCCTCGACGCGCCCGAGGTCCGGCGAGACGCGCCGCGCCCTGCAGCGCGCGACCAGCGTCTGCAGATCGAAATCGACCACGTTCCAGCCGGTGAGGATGTCGGGATCCAGCGCGCGGACGCGCGCGAGGATCGCGGCGAGCAGCGCGCGCTCGTCGACGTGGCAGAGCGCGCCCGCCACCGCCCGCGCCGAGACGAGGTGCACCTCGTCCGCGCCGTCGCCCACCAGCGCCGCGGAGACGATGGCGCTCGCATCCGGCGTGGTCTCGAGATCGATGCAGAGCACGCGCAGCCGGGGTCGGCAGTCGGCGGGCTGCAGCGCGGGATTCGCGAAGTGCAGCAGGCCCGGCCGCGGCGACGCGCTCGGCCCGTCGATGTCGACACCGGCGCGGATGCCGCGGTCGATCAGATAGCGGTAGGGGAAGCGGATGTCCGCTTCGAGCGGCCGCGCGATGTGGTCGCGCAGCGGCGGCAGCGCGGACGGCACGGGCAGCGTGACGCGGGCCACCGCGCCCCCGTCCAGCTCGCGCAGCTCGGAGGCCTCGATCGAGAGCGCCGGCCCGCGCGGCAGCGCGTCGCGCTGTGCAATCGGGACGAAGAAGTAGGGGCGGAAGCGGTCGTCCTCCACCCAGAATGCCGGGCCGTCCTCGAGGCGGCCGAAGAGCTGCACGACGGGAACGCCGTCGCGCACTCGGTAGGTCGGCTGGAGGATGAATCCGCGCGGCACGGGGCTGGCCTCGGTGGGTCTCGGCAAATT
>JAOUNA010000267.1 GCA_029881215.1 Myxococcales bacterium
GCCCCAGAGATCCGTGATCTGCAGACCACCTTCGACGTTCATGGAGGGGGTACGACCTCACCAGACCTTGATCGGCTCGAACACGTGCCGGATCGCGAGGGTAGCCATGAAATCCTCGAAGTCGCTGAAGCCACCCAGGGTGCTCTTCTTGGAGTCCTGCTCATTGTAGGCGACCTCCGCGAAGACACTCGTGTTGCGCCACAGGCGGTGCGTGACGCGTCCCGCCACGCCCCAGCGGTCGGTCTCGATGCGGGCGTTCGGCTGGGTGAGGGTAATCGCCTGCCCGGAGAACGCCGCCGCGGTCCCGGTGCCCACCGCATAGGGCTGCGCGAGGCTGAAGACCTGGGCCACGTCCGCCACCGACTTGCGGTGCGTCCAGTCGCCGCGCAGCGCCAGCTGCCAGCGCTCGGCGAAATCCCAGGTGGTCGCGAACGACACCGCGTCGCGGGTCACCGTGCCGCCGAGGCCGGAGGCGTTGCCCTGGCTGCGCTCGTAGCGCACGGCCGATGCCAGGTTCGGCGTCCAGCGCTGCGACAGCGCCACCTCGGCGAACACCGTGAGATCGCTGTTGCGATCGCTCGCGGGATTCAGGTTGACGACGGTGGTCGGAGGAAGCCCCCCGATGGTCGCGACCTCCGCCGGCGTCAGCTGCAGCAGGGTTCCGCAGCCGCCGCTCGGGATGTAGAAGAAAGCACCCACGGTGGGACAGCTTCCGAGCGCGTAGGCATAGGTGTTGGCGCTGCCCGCGAGCGTCGGAACCGCAGACACGGTGAATCCCGTCTGGGGATTCGACTCGGTTTCGATGTACGAAGGGCCCGCAGACGCGGAAAAGGCCGTCGTCTCGGTGACCTGGTAGCGCCAGCTCGCGAACAGGTTGTAGGTGTCGGACGTGCTGCCTGCGAGCGTCTCGGCGGGCTCGAATTTCGCGTGGATGTAGCGCACGCCCGCGCCGACGATGTGCCTCGAGTTCAGCGTGTACTGGAGATCTGCAGAGCCCAGGGTGGACCAGTTCTCCTGCCGGTTCTCCAGCGTGGTGTTGAAGTACTGATGCTGTGCGATCAGGTTGCCCGACAGGCGCGGCGCGAAGCGGTAGGACCCGCCGAGCCGCGCGGCGTTGAGCGTCACGCGGTCCCGCTCCGTGGACAGGATCGGAATGCCCTGGCCCGCGGCGGCCGAGTCGGGATCGAGATCCGCGAGCTGCACCGTGCTGCGCAGATAGCGGAAGTTGTCCGACGCAAAGAGGTCGAAACGGTCGTTCACGTGGTAGCGGATGTCGCCATTCGCCACCTGGTCGATGTCATTGAGCTGATTGCTGTTGTCCACCGCGAACTGCACGGGGAGCTCGTAGCCGAGCGAGTAGTTCACGTCCTGGCCGCGATCCTCGTGCAGCTCGATGCCCGGGCGGAGGCGGAAGAGCACGTCGTCGTCGATGTTGGACTCGCGCCGGAAGACGTTGCTGTCGTACATCGCGTCGCTCATCAGGGACAGCGAGAGATCCGCCGCGCCGGCCGCCGCGGGGAGCATCGGTACGATGAAGAGGATTCGCGCAAGTCGTCGCATCATGGTCGCCGCCTCAATCCGGAACGATGATCATGTCTCCGGGATGGAGCACGATGTTGGTTCCCGGGGCCTTGCCCCGAATGTACGCGTTGTAATCGAAGCGATACTCGACCTCGGAACCGTCCGGCTGCCGGCGCACGATGCGCACGTCGCCGCGATCGGCGAAGGTCGAGAATCCGCCCACGTGCGCGATCGCCTCCAGCACGCGCATGTCCCGCGTCAACGGGATACGCATGTCCTGCCGCACCTCGCCCACGACCGAGATGAATCGGCTGTTCATCTGCGAGACGATGATGGTGACATCCGGCGCGGTGACGAACTCCGACAGCTCGCGCGTGATCACCTCTTTCAGCTCCTGGGGCGTGAGCCCCTCGGCCTGCACATCGTCGATCAGGGGAACGGAGATCATGCCGTCGGCCCGCACCGGCACCTCGACCGAGAGCTCGGGGTTCTTCCACACGTTGATCAGCAGGACGTCGGTGACACCGATCAGATACGGCTCGCGATCCATCGGGGTGGGATCCGGAGGCGGCGCGCTCGGCGCCCGCCCCGCGCAGCCGACCCCCGCGAGCAGCGCGAGCAGCAGGGTCGTGGCAAGGGTCGTTTCCGTTCGCCCGGCGAGAACTCGCATCGCTTCGTTCATCTCATTCCGTTACGAGCAGCCACGCGAGCTCAGCGGCCTTCGCTGAGCCCGTTGTCCTTCATCTTGTAGAGGAGCGCCTTGTAGCTGATCTTCAGCTTCGCGGCCGCCTCTTTGCGGTTCCACCGGGTCTGCTGGAGCACGCGTTCGATCACACGTTTCTCGGCAACTTGAGCGGCACGTCGCGAGATCGCCTTGAGATCAATCGCCTCGCCCTTCGAGAAATCGACCCCGAGCGAGTCCAGATCCAGACCGTCCGGCTCGCTCTGCGGGGACGACCCCTCCGCCTCGCTGGGCCCCCGCAGGGAGATCTCTTCGAGGACGGTCTGCTCGTTCCCCAGCACCACCATGCGCCGCACCATGTTCTCCAGCTCGCGCACGTTGCCGGGCCAGCCGTACTGCAGGAAGACGTTCATGGTCTCGGCCGAGAGCTGCTTGAGCTCCTTGTGATACTGCTCGTTGTTCTTGTGCAGGAAGTGGTCGACCAGCAGCGGGATCGCGTCGCGCCGGTCGCGCAGGGGCGGCAGGTGCACGGTGACGACGTTGAGCCGGTAGTAGAGGTCCTCCCGGAAGCTGCCGTCCGCCACGGCCTCTTCGAGATTGCGGTTGGTCGCCGCAATGATGCGGGTGTCGACCCGCACGTCGCTCTCTCCACCGAGGCGCGAGAACTCGCCGTCCTGCAGCACCTGCAGAAGCTTCGCCTGCAGGCCCGGGTGCATCTCGCTGATCTCGTCCAGGAAGATCGTGCCCTGGTTCGCGTACTCGAACTTGCCGAGCTTGCGCTTCTGGGCTCCCGTGAAGGCGCCCTTCTCGAAGCCGAAGAGCTCGCTCTCGAGCAGCTCCGAGGGGAGCGCCGCGCAGTTCACCTTGACGAACGCCTTGTCGCTGCGGCCTGAGAGCTGGAAGATGGTGCGCGCGACCAGCTCCTTGCCGGTTCCGCTCTCGCCGCGCACCAGCACGGTGATGTCCGTGTCGGCGACCTGCTCGATGATGTCGCGGATCTCCTTCATCTTCGCGTTGTCGCCGCACAGCAGCAGCAGCTCGGTCTCCGAGCGCGCGCGCCCGCGCAGCCGCTCCACCTCCTGCTTGAGCGCGCGCTTTTCGAGGGCCTTCTGGAAGGCCAGCTCGAGCTCCTCCACCTCGAAGGGCTTGCGCAGGAAATCCGAGGCCCCGAGGCGCATGGCGTCCACGATGTTGCGCGCCTGGCCGTGGCCGGAGAGCATGACCACGGGCACGTCCGGGATGCGCTGCTTGAGGCGGCGCAGGGTCTCGAGTCCATCCATCCCGGGCAGCACCACGTCCAGCGTGACGATGTCAGGCCGCGTTTCGTCGAGATGGGCCAGCGCGTGCTCGGCGTCC
>JAOUNA010000266.1 GCA_029881215.1 Myxococcales bacterium
CGAAGCGCTGTGGCGACCTGCGGTGAGGTCCTGATCCGGATTCTCGAGAGCTACGGCGTGGAGCTGGTCTTCGGCATCCCTGGCGTCCACACCATCGAGCTGTACCGCGGCCTGGCGGGCTCCGGCCTCCGCCACATCTCGCCGCGCCACGAACAGGGCGCGGGATTCATGGCCGACGGCTACGCGCGCGCGACGGGACGCGTGGCCGCCTGCTTCATCATCACCGGCCCGGGCATGACCAACATCGCCACGGCCATGGCCCAGGCGCGGCAGGATTCCATCCCGATGCTGGTGATCTCGTCGGTGAACCGCACCCACCAGCTGGGGCTGGGCGAGGGTCGGCTCCACGAGCTCGCGAATCAGCAGAATCTGGTGGCGGGCGTCTCGGTGTTCAGCCACACCCTGATGCGCGCGAACGAGCTGCCGAAAGTTCTGGCGCGCGCCTTCGGGGTGTTTGCCAGCCAGCGCCCCGGGCCGGTGCACATCGAGATTCCCCTCGAGGTGCTCGGTGCGCAGGCGGACGCGCTGGACACGGAGGCCTGGCCTCTGCCCAGCGCGCCGGCGGCCGCGCCGCAGGCCGTGGAACGCGCGACCGCACTGCTGCGCGAGGCGCGTCGCCCCTTGATCGCCATCGGCGGCGGCGCGATCCGCGCCGCGGAGCCCGTGCGGCACCTGGCGGAGGCGCTGGGCGCCCCGGTGGTCAACACCGTGAACGCGAAGGGCGTGCTGCCGTTCAGCCATCCGCTGGCCGTCGGCGGCTCCGGCTCCTGCCGCGCCGTCCGCGAGGCCTTCCGCGAGGCGGACGTCGTGCTCGCCGTCGGCACCGAGTTCGCCGAGACCGACTACGACATCGCTTCCGACGCGGATCTGCAGATCGCCGGCACGCTGATCCGCATCGACATCGACGCGGGACAGCTGTGCCGGAACGTCAAGCCCGCGCTGGCGATCTGCAGCGATGCGCACCACGCCTTGACCGCGCTGAACGCTGCGCTGGCGCTCGACCCGCCGAGCGCGAAGCACGGCGCATCCTGGGCGCGCGCCATGCGCGATGCAATGGACCGCGAACGGGACGAGAGATACGACGCGTTCTTCGCGGCCATCGATGCCGCGCTCCCGGAGGCGATCGTCGCGGGAGACTCGACGCAGCCCACCTATTACGCGTGGTTGCATTACGAGAAGGAGGCGCCGCGCCGTTACTTCCACTCGGCGAGCGGCTTCGGGACGCTGGGATACGCCATCCCCGCCGCGATCGGTGCCAAGCTGGGCCAGCCGCAGCGACCGGTCGTCGCCCTGATCGGCGACGGCGCCGCGCAGTTCACGTTGGGCGAGATCGCCAGCGCGATCGACGCGAAGACCCCGGTGATCTTCCTGGTCTGGAACAACCAGGGCTACGGCGAGATCCGCCGCTATTTCGAGGCGAGCGGCGTCGCGAACATCGGCGTCGACCTCCAGCCGCCCGACTTCGTTTCCCTGGCGCAGAGCTTCGGCTGCGCCGCGTGCCGCGCGACGGATCTGGCGCAGCTCGAGAACGCGCTGCGCGAAGCCGCGGGCGCTGCGACGCCGACCTTGATCGAAGTGCGGCAGGCCGATCTCGTCGACGGCGACTCGCCCTATTGATGCGACGGCACGCGCTGGCGATCGGTACGCGTGCGCTGAAGCGTCCCGGCTGATCCGAGAGCGATGCCGGCGCGCTACTCGACCGTGAACGGCGGCGATTCGGCCAGAATCTCGTAGCCGTCGTCCTTCAGCAGGCGCACCACGTAGCGTCCCGGCGGCAGCGGCCACGCGCCGTCGGCCGACGGCGGCGCCAGGTCCAGCGCGCCCGCGCTGCGCGCTCCGAGGTACGCCCAGGTGCCCGGCTCCTGCGCGTCGCGGGGTGCGCTGGCCTCGAACACGGCGAGCCAGTCGTTGCGGTTTCCCGGTGCATTCTGCCAGCGGATGGGCACCGGCGCTCCCGCGGCGAAGCGCGAGCCCGAGATCGAGAGCGAGGGCGCCGCGTCGGGATCGAGGATCCAGAACTCGTTGCGGCTGCGCGCGCGGCCCGACGCGTCGATCAGCGCCGCCTGGTACGATCCGGCCGCCAGCGCGTGCGCTGGCAGCTCCACGCCGCCTCGCGCGGTGTCGATCGGAATGCGCTCGACGGCCGGGCCGGGAGCCGCCTCGGAAAGCCGCTCGACGGCGATTGCGCCGCGCGCCAGTCCGGGGGCGTGATAGACGATGCGCAGGGGCTCATCGGCACGCGTGACGCGCCGCTCGGCGGCGACGAAGAGCGGCAGCGGCGCCGGAACGACCTCGAAGCTCGAGACCACGCCGCGGTGATCGCTCGGCCAGGGCATCACCACGATCGAGACGCCGGGACCCTCCGCCTCACCGACGACTTCGCTGCGGGTCACCCGGGCAGGACCGGCATACCAGAGAAGATCGATGCGGTCCTGCGCATCGTTTTCGCCCGGGTTGTAGTCCCGGATCCGCTGTCGTTTCGCCCACCAGGTGAAACCCGGCTGCGTGAGCGGATCGGGATGCATGTCGCGGTACGAATCACGCAGCCCCGCAGTCACGACCGCTCGGCTCACGGGCCAATCGACGGCGTACGCCGGGAAGCGCCGGGTGCGCACCACGGCCTCGGTCCAGTCCGTGTGGGAGGGCGCGTTGAAATCTCCGCTGAGGAATACCGGGACGCCATTCGCAGCGAGCCCGGGCAGGACCCGGAGGTACGGCTCGATCTTGGGCAGGCGCAGACGCCGCTCGAGATTCAGGACGTCCGCGATCTCCCGCCCGTCCCGGATCCAATCCGGACCGTACGGATCCGACGGCAGGTGCACGTTTGCCATCGCGACGACCCGCCCCGGCCGGATCTCGACGTAGACATAGCGCCCGTCGGCGCCGGGAGGATCGAGGATCGGATACCTCGAGACGACATAGTTTCGCAGGTTGTAGTGCCAGCCGAGATCCGCGGCGATGCGTTGCAGATTCCCCTCCGCCTCCTGCACGCCGACGATGTCCGCGCCGGATGCCCGGATGGCGTCGATCACGCTCTGGAAGCGAACATTCGCCCCACCCCACTCGATGTTGAACGACATGACGCGAAGCGTCACCGCGCCTGCGAGCGGGGCGGCGCGCGTGTCCGCTGCCTCGTGCCGGGAGTTTCGAGCGCACGCGCCCAGCGATCCGAGAGCGAGCGCGGCGAGCACCAGCCCCACGCGGACACGTCGGTTCCTTCCCATCACGATTCGCACCCCCAAAGCGCTGCGCGCCTCGCCGATCCCGGCGGCATCCCTGACGACTTCGCGAGAAACCGCGGCCACTCTAACGCGGCGGCGCGCTGCGTGTAAACGCCGGCAGCGGTCCGCCGCGCCGCACATTTTTCGCCTGCGCCGGACGCTTTCGCAATATGCTATGGCTGCCAGCGGCGACCGCCCGGGGCCGCTGCTCGAAAACGGATCCGATCGAAGAAGGAGCTCCTCTTGCGCACCACAGCTCGGGTGATCGCGGGCATCATGTCGTCTCTCCTGCTCTGCGGCGCAACGGCCTTCTCCGCAGCACACGCGGCGGCGGCCGC
>JAOUNA010000074.1 GCA_029881215.1 Myxococcales bacterium
TTCGCCTTGTAGAAGGCGTTCGACTCCTCTGCCGTCGAAAACCCCGCGTACTGCCGCACGGTCCAGGGGCGATTGGCGTACATCGTCGCCCGCGGACCGCGCACGAATGGGAAGACACCCGGGAGCGTGTCGACGGTTTGGAGCGCCTCGAGATCCGCCGCGGTGTAGAGCGGCTTGAGGCGGATGCCATCGGGCGTCTCCCAGACGAGGTCGTCCGGGTCGCGTCCCTTCAGCTCGGACTCGGCCAGCGCGCGCCACGCGCGCGGCTCGGCCTTCCGCTTTCTGCCCATGGCTCCGTTCTCCGAGGTTCCAGATCCGGCGCCGTCCGAACCCCGCCGCCGGGCGCTCCACACCGGGCCCAAGAAGAAAAAACGATAGCCGCTCCGCGCGGTTGCGGCACCCGGCGGCGGCGCAGGCGGGCGCGCCGCGCCGTCTCGCCGGCTACATGGAGCGGCGGTAGCGCCCGCCCACCTCGAAGAGCGCGTCGCTGATCTGGCCGAGGCTCGCGCGCTTGACGGTCTCGAGGAGCACCGCGAATACGTTGCCCCCGGAACGCACCGCGTCCTGGAGCTGCCGCAATGCCGCGGGCGCGCGCGCCGCGTGGCGCGCATGGAAGGCCCGCAGCGCGTCCAGCTGCCTGCGCTTCTCGGCCGGCGTCGAGCGCATCAGCGCACGCGCGCCCGAGCGCGCCTCGGGCTGCGGATTCTCGAACGTATTGACGCCGATGATCGGCAGCTCACCCGAATCCTTGCGCGTCTCGTAGCTGAGGCTCTCGTCCTGGATTCGGCCCCGCTGGTAGAGCGTCTCCATCGCACCCAGCACGCCGCCACGCGAAGAGAGGCGCTCGAATTCCTGCAGCACGGCCTCCTCCACCAGATCCGTGAGCGCCTCGATGATGTACGCGCCCTGGAGCGAGTTCTCGTTCCGACTCAGCCCCAATTCACGCTGGATGATCATCTGGATCGCCAGCGCGCGCCGCACCGATTCCTCCGTCGGGGTGGTGAAGGCCTCGTCGTAGGCATTCGTGTGCAGGCTGTCACAGCGATCCTGCAGCGCCGAGAGCGCCTGCAACGTGGTGCGGATGTCGTTGAACGCCATCTCCTGCGCATGCAGCGAGCGGCCAGACGTCTGCACGTGATACTTGAGCTTCTGCGCGCGTTCGCCCGCGCCGTACCACTCGCGCATCGCCACCGCCCAGATGCGCCGCGCCACGCGGCCGATCACGCTGTATTCGGCGTCGAGCCCATTGCTGAAGAAGAAGGAGAAGTTCGGCGCGAAATCGTCCACCGCCATGCCCCGCGCGGCGTAGTACTCGCAATAGGTGAAGCCGTTGGCGAGCGTGAAGGCGAGCTGCGTAATCGGATTCGCGCCCGCTTCGGCGATGTGATAGCCCGAGATCGAGACCGAGTAGAAGTTCTCGACCTGATGGGCAATGAAATACTCCTGGATGTCGCCCATCATGCGCAGGGCAAAGTCCGTGGCGAAGATGCAGGTATTCTGCGCCTGGTCCTCCTTGAGGATGTCGGCCTGCACGGTGCCCCGAACGCGGTGCAGCACGTCCTTCCGGATGCGCGCATACGTCTCGGCGTCGACCACCTCGTCTGACGACACGCCGAGCAGTCCGAGCCCGAGGCCGTCGTGGCCCTCTGGAAGACTTCCCTCGTAGGCCGGCAGATCCCTGCCCGCCAGCCGCGCCCGAATCGCCTCGAAGCGGCCGGTCTCGCGCAGAAATCGCTCGACCGCCTGATCGATGGCCGCATTCAGGAAGAACGCGAGGACGATGGGTGCCGGGCCGTTGATGGTCATCGAAACCGAAGTCGTCGGGGCACACAGATCGAAGCCGGAATAGAGCTTGACGGCATCGTCCACGCTGCACACCGAGACACCCGCGTTTCCGATCTTTCCATACACATCGGGGCGTTCGTCCGGATCGCGTCCGTAGAGCGTCACGCTGTCGAAGGCCGTCGAGAGGCGCGCGCTACGCTGCCCTCGGCTGATCCAATGGAAGCGTCGGTTGGTCCGCTCCGGCGTTCCCTCTCCGGCGAACATGCGAAGCGGATCCTCGCCTTCGCGCCGGAAGGGAAACACTCCCGCGGTGAAGGGGAAGCTCCCCGGAAGATTCTCGCGGCGGAGATAGCGGGTCAGCTCAGCCCAGTCGTCGGTGCGCGGAAGCGCGACCTTCGGAATCGCCATGCCGGAAGGCGTGAATGCGCGATTCTCGACGCGGATCTCCCGCTCGCGCACCCGATAGGATTGCGAGGCAGCCCTGTAGCGAGCACACACCTCGGGCCAGGATTCGAGCGCCGCCCGCAGATCGCTCGGGAGCGCGCCGAGCGCCGCGGCGTGACACCGGCCGAGATGTTGGGCCACGCTCTCGCCCGGCCCGGTCGCCTCGCCCGCCTCGGACGCCAAGATCTGCTGGGCACGCGCGAGCGCCTGAACGTCCCGTGCGCGCAGCGCCAGGGATTCGCTCTCCGCGTGCCAGCGGCGCAGCGTCTCGGCGATCTCCGCGAGGTAACGCCTGCGCGCGGGCGGCACGAGCCACGTGCTCTCCCGCTCGATCTCGGCGCCGCGCGCGGGCGCCGCGCCCTCGCCCAGTCGCGCGAGGAGCGCCGCGTAGAGGCGATCCACCCCGGGATCATTCCAGCGGCGCGCGATTGCGGGATACACGGGCGCCTCGCGCTCGGGCTGCGCCGCGCCGGACCGGCTGCGGCGCCAGTGGCGGCGCACGTCGCGCAGCGCGTCCTCGGCTCCCTGTCGATCGGCTTTGTTGAGCACGATGAGATCGGCCAGATCGAGCATGCCGATCTTCTCGAGCTGGGAGGGGGCTCCGTACTCGGGCGTCATGACGTACACGGACACATCCGCGAGGTCCACGATCTCGGTGTCGCTCTGGCCGATGCCGGCCGTCTCCAGCAGGATGAGATCGAAATCCGCCGCCTGGAACACGCGCAGCGCATCCGCGGCGCTGCGCGAGAGTGCTCGATGAGCGCGCCGCGTGGCCATGGATCGCACGAAGATGCGCGCGCCGTGAATCGCGTTCATCCGGATGCGGTCGCCGAGCAACGCGCCGCCCGTGCGACGCATCGTGGGGTCGATCAGCAGCACGCCCGCGCTGCGCTCCGGGAAGTCCTTCCGATAGCGGGCGAGCAGCTCGTCCACCAGCGTCGATTTCCCCGATCCGCCCGTGCCCGTGACACCAATGACCGGTGCCGGAGATCGCCGGCGGCGCGCGTCGAGCTGTCCGCGCAGGGCGTCGGCGTCGGCTCCCTCGCGCTCGCTCTCGAACCAGCTGATCAGGCGCGCGACCGCGAGGGGCGCCTCGGGAGCCAGATGCTCCCATGCGTCCGATGCATGGCAATCGATCGGGCGCCGCGATTCATCGAGGATCTGGCGGATCATGCCGTCGAGTCCGAGCGTCCGTCCCTCCGCGGGTCCGAAGATGCGCACACCCGATCTGGACAGCTCCGCCGCCTCCTGCCCGGTGATCGTTCCGCCGCCGCCGCCGTAGATCCGCACCGCGTCGGCTCCCGACGCGGCGAGGCGCTCCGCCAGGTAGCGATAGAACTCCATGTGCCCGCCCTGGTAAGAGGAGACGGCCACGGCCTGCACGTCCTCCTGGATCGCCGCGCTGGCGATCTCCTCCACCGAACGGTCGTGCCCTAGGTGGATCACCTCGGCTCCGCGCGCCTGCAACAGGCGGCGCACGACGTGAATGGCGGCGTCGTGACCGTCGAAGAGCGAGGCCGACGTGACGATCCGCACGGGCTGCATCGCCTCCGCTCCGTCCGGCCGGGCCCCACCCCTGGCCGCACTCATCGCGCCCGTCCGGCCGCTTCGCGCCGACCGGCGCAGCGTTCCCCGGTGAGGATCCGCGCTCCGGCCCGCGCCGCTCTACCCCACAACGCGCGCAGCGATCGGAACCGTGCGATCACGCCGACTGGATAGCACGGCGACTCCGGCACGCCATGCGCTCCGAGGCGCGTCCCCGGGGCGCGATTCGATCCGACTTGCTGTTCAGTTTTCAACAGTCTATTTGTTTTCAGCACAGTCTCTGCGGCCCTCACCCGACGCAGATCGCGCTTCGCCGAAGACGAGCCACCATGAAGCAGCGTGCCGTCGCCTACTACAGGATTCCGCATCCGAGAGATCCGGGGGGGGCGCTGCCCGCGCAGGTCCGTGCGGTCACGGCGTTTGCCCGCGCGCGGAGCTGGGTCCTGATCGAACCCTTCGTCGAGCGCCCCGCCCACAGCGGCGATCGCTCGGAGCTCCGGCGCGCGCTGCGCTGCTGCGAAGAGTTCGGCGCGCTGCTGCTCGTACCTGAGCTCGCACCGCTGGCGCGAGATTGCCACTTCCTGGATGCCGTCCTGGGTGCGAGGGTGCGCCTCGCCGCCATGGACGAGCCCCGCATCGGCCGGCGTTCCCTCGCGCTGCTGCGCGACGTGGCCGCGCGGGCGCGCACGGACGCATCCGCCCGCAGTCGAGCGGCGCTGGCCTCGGCGCGCCGCCGCGGCGTGCGCCTCGGCTCGCCGCACCCCGAGCTCGGCGCTCGCCTCGGCGCCGCCAGCCTGCGCGCGCGCGCCGACTTGCGCGCCCACGAGCTGGCGCCTTGCCTCGCAGAGATCCGCCTCTCGAACCCGGACGCCTCGCTCCGCGCCATCGCCACCGTCCTCGAAGCTCTCGACATCCCGACCGCGCGTGGCCGCACCTGGGGGCCGAGTGCCGTGCGAAACGTCCTGCAGCGCCTCGAAGGGCCCGCGCGATCGACGCGCCGCGCGGTCAGACGGGAGGGACGCTCCGCCGTTTGACGGGCGCACCCTCGCGACGCCCGCACGCCGCGCGCAGGCGTGCGGCAATCTCGGCGCGCAGACTCGCGGGAGGCACGACCGCATCCACGACGAGCTCGCTGCCGAGTCGCTCGATGTCCACGTCCTCGCGGTAGGCCTCGCGCAGCCGCTGCTCCTCGGCTTCTCGCTGCGCCTCGGGCAGCTCGCTCAGGCGATTGAAGTAGACCGCGTTCACGGCGGCTTCGGGTCCCATCACCGCAATCATCGCGGTCGGCAAGGCGATGCATGCATCGGGCTCGAAGCCGGGTCCGCTCATGGCGTAGAGCCCGGCCCCGTAGGCCTTGCGCACGATGACCGAAATGCGGGTCACCGTCGCCTCGGACACCGCCATGATCATCTTGGCACCGGCCCGGATGATGCCCTCCCGCTCCACCTGTCTTCCGATCATGAAGCCGGGAACGTCTGCCAGGAAGAGCAGCGGAATCCCGAATGCGTCGCACAGCCAGATGAAACGCGCCGCCTTGTCCGCCGAATCGACGAAGAGCACCCCGCCCTTGACCTTGGGTTGACTGGCCACCACACCCACCGCGCGCCCCTCCACGCGCGCCAGACCGGTGATCAGCTCACCCGCGAAGAGCTTCTTGATCTCGAAGAACGAATCCGCATCGATGATCGATTCGATCACTCCGCGCATGTCGAAGGGCTTGTTCTCCTGCCGCGGAATCAGGTCCTCGAGACCGGCACAGGCCCGGGCGGGCGCGAGGGGGGCGGCCTCGGGAGGGACATGCCCCGCGTGGGGCGGAAAGTACGCGAGATAGCTGCGCGCCGCGTCGATCGCCTCGGACTCGGTCTCGACGAGCAGGTCGCCACAGCCCGAGACCGAGCAGTGCATGCGCGCGCCACCCATCTCCTCCAGGGTCGTCTTCTGCCCGATCACCATCTCGGCCATGCGCGGGGAGCCCAGATACATGCTGGCGTTTCCCTCGACCATGATCACCACGTCGCAGAACGCGGGAATGTAGGCGCCACCAGCCGCGGACGGTCCGAAGAGCAGACACAGCTGGGGCACCATGCCGGACAGTCGGACCTGGTTGTGGAAGATGCGCCCCGCACCGCGCCGTCCCGGAAACATCTGCACCTGGTCCGTGATGCGCGCGCCGGCCGAATCCACGAGATACACGAGAGGAACGCGCATGCGCTCGGCGCGCTCCTGGATGCGCAGGATCTTCTCGACCGTGCGGGCGCCCCAGGAGCCGGCCTTCACCGTGGAGTCGTTGGCCATGACGCAGATCGCTCGCCCCCCGATTCGACCCGTGCCCGTGACGACGCCGTCGGCGGGAAGATCTTCCGCCTGGCTGTTCGCAAACGCGCCGTCCTCGACGAACGACTCCGCATCGAGCAGGCGCGCGAGGCGCTCGCGGCAGAAGAGCTTGCCGGTGGCGCGGGCCTTTTCGTGGTACTTGGCGTCGCCCCCTCCCCGGATGCGCTCCAGGTGTTCTGCAACCTCCCGGCCCGTCTTCACTCCGCATCCCCCGCGCCGCCCGGGGCGCATTCCGCGGCGCCGCGGCGCGCGCCGAGCCGCGCCCGAAACACGCGCCCCGGCAGCGGGCGCCGCAGGATCTCGTCCTGCAACCACTGGGTGGTATCCACCAGTGCGTCGAGTTCGACGCCCGTGCGCACGCCCGCGCGCTCGAAGAGATCCAACACGTCCTCCGTCGCGACGTTTCCCGACGCGCCGGGAGCATAGGGGCAGCCGCCCAACCCGCCCAGCGAGGCGTCGAATGCGCGCACGCCCGCCTCGTAGCCGGCCTGCACGTTCGCGAGCGCTCGCCCGTAGGTATCGTGCATGTGGAGCGCCACGCGATCGAGCGGAATCTCCGCAGCCACGGCCGCCACGAGCTCGCGAACCTGACGGGGATGGCCGATCCCGATCGTGTCTCCGAGCGAGATTTCGTCCGCTCCCAGATCGAGCAATCGCTCCGCGAGCTCCACGACCGCGCGCAGCGCCACTTCGCCCTCGTACGGGCAGCCGCACACGGTGGACACGTAGGCGCGCACGCGGACTCCATCGGCGTGTGCGCGTTCCGACACGAGGCGAATCTCCTCGAGCTGCGCCGCGATCGAGCGGTTTACGTTCTTGCGATTGTGGGTCTCACTCGCCGAGGCGAAGACCGCCGCCACGCCGAGCCCGCCGACACCCGAGAAGCGCTCGTAGCCGCGCGCGTTCGGCACCAGCGCGCTGTACACGACACCGTCGGGCCGGGCCAGGCTGGCGGCGAGTGCTTCCCCGTCTGCGAGCTGCGGAATCCAGCGGGGAGACACGAACGAGGTGATCTCGATCCGTCGCAGACCGGTGCGCACCAGGCGCTCGACGAGCTCGCGCTTCACCGCGGTGGGCAGCGTCTCGGGCTCGTTCTGCAGCCCGTCCCGCGGCCCGACCTCGCAGATCAGGACCTCGGGCGCCGCCTGCTGCACCACGCGCTACATCCCGTAGTCGTAGAATCCCCGCCCGGTCTTGCGGCCCAGCCAACCCGCTTCCACGCGCTTGGTGATCCCGAGACAGGGCGCGTAGCGCGGATTCCCGTACTCGCGGTACAAGCTCTCCAGGATGGCGTGGACCACGTCGAGCCCGACGAGATCCGCGATCGCGAGCGGCCCCATCGGATGGTTGCAGCCGCCCTTCATGCACTCATCGATGCCCTTGGCATCGGCGACGCCCTCCTGGAGCGCGAAGGCCGCCTCATTGATCATCGGGAAGAGCACCCGATTGACCACGAAGCCCGGATAGTCCTTCACGTCGATCGGAAGCTTGCCGAGCTTCTCCGCGAGCTCGCGCACCACGCTCACCGTGCTGTCGGTGGTGCGCAGCCCGCTCACCACCTCCACCAGCTTCATCACGGCGACGGGGTTGAAGAAGTGCATCCCGATGAAGTGGCCCGGTCGGCTCACAGACTGCGCGAGCTTGGTGACGGAGAGACTCGAGGTGTTGGTGGCGATGACGCAGTCTTCGTTCAAGATCGAGTCGAGCTTGCGGAACAGCTCGACCTTCAACTCCTCGATCTCGGGCGCAGACTCGATCACGATGTCGCAAAGCTTGAGATCCTCCAGGGAGACCACGCCGCGGATCCGCTCCAGCGTGCCCTCGGACTGCGCAGCGGTGATCCTCTCCTTGCTCACCAGCACCTCGAGCGATCTCTTGATGGTGCGGATGCCCTGCTCCACCGATTCCTGTCGGCGATTCTGGAGAATCACCTGACAGCGCGCCTGGGCAGCGATCTGGGCGATTCCGCAGCCCATCGTGCCGGTTCCGATCACACCAATCGTTTGCATGGCTAGACGATCTCCACTGCGAGTGCGACGGCCTCGCCGCCACCGATGCACAGCGTGGCGATGCCGCACTTCTTGCCGCGATCCTTGAGGGCGTGCAGCAGCGTCACGAGAACGCGTGCGCCCGAGCACCCGATCGGATGCCCCAGCGCGACTGCACCGCCATTCACATTGATGCGATCGAAGTCGATCGAATGCTCCTTGGCGGCAGCCATGGTCACGCCCGAAAACGCCTCGTTGATCTCGTACAGATCCCAATCGAGGGGCTTGGTGCCGGTCTTCTGGTAGAGCTTCGCGAGCGCGCCAACCGGGGCGATCGTGAACCACTTGGGATCCACCGCCGCGCACGAATCCGCCACGATCCGCGCGATCACCTTGTAGCCCCGCTCGCGGGCGACATCCGCCGAGCACACCAGCAGCGCGGCCGCGCCGTCGTTGATCGAGGAGGCGTTGGCCGCCGTGACGGTTCCTTCCCGCGAGAACGCGGGACGCAGCTTGGAGAGCTTGCCGACATCACCTCGCTTGGGCTCTTCGTCCTCGTCCACGAGCAGGGGCTCGCCGCGGCGCTGCGGCACCGAGATCGGAACGATCTCCAGCTTGAAGCGGCCCGCTTTCTGCGCGGCCAGGGCACGCGTGTAGCTGCGCGCCGCGAAGGCGTCCTGATCCTCTCGCGTGAAGCCGTACTTGACGGCCACGGCGTCCCCGCAGTTGCCCATGTGGACGTTGTCGTAGGGATCCCAGAGCCCGTCGTGGACCATCGAGTCGATCATCTGGCCGTCGCCCATGCGATAGCCGCTGCGCGCCTTCATCAGCAGGTACGGGGAGTTCGTCATCGACTCCATGCCACCCGCGACCACGACGTCGGCGTCGCCGACCAGGATCTCGCGTCGTGCGAACATCACGGCCTGCAGACCGGAGCCGCAGACCTTGTTGATCGTGATCGCTCCCGTGGACACCGGAAAGTCCGCCTTGATGGCGCACTGCCGCGCCGGTGCCTGTCCGATTCCCGCGGAGAGCACGTTGCCCATGATCACCCGCTCCACATGCTCGGGCCTGGCCCCGGCACGCTTGACGGCCTCGCGGGCCGCGATCGCGCCGAGATCGGGGGCGGCGAGATTCTGGAATGCGCCCTGGAACGCCCCGATCGGGGTTCGCACGGCGCTCGCGATGACCACTTCCTTCTGACTCATACAAATCTCCTGTGGACGGCTCGCTCCCAATCGCTGCATTCGGCACTGGATGAGACGGATGTTCTGAGCTCAGGGTTCTCAGTTCGCGGATTCGCGTGCCGAACCCGAACCGGCTGGAGCGCGTTTCTGCATCCGCCGCGTGGCTGGCGGGTCGCTCAAAATACACGATCCGCAGCGCGAGCGTCAATCATTCTGTCGGCGCCCGAAATCACACATAGCCGAGCGCTCTCAGCCGGTTGGGGCGCTTCGACCAGCGGGGCTCCACCTTCACCCAGAGCGCCAGGTGGACCCGGCCCTCCAGCAGCCGTTCGATCTCGAGCCGCGCGCGTGTGCCGATGCGCTTGATCATCGCGCCGCCTTGCCCGATCGCGATCTGCTTCTGACTCGCGCGCTCCACGAGCAAGTCTGCGCGGATCCGCACGAGTTCAGGGCGAGTTTCGTCGAATTCGACCACCTCGACCGCCAGCGAGTAGGGAATCTCCTGCTGCAGCTCCTCGTACGCGGCCTCCCGCACGAGCTCGGCCACGAGAAAGCGCAGCGGGCGATCGCTGAGATCCGAATCCGGATAGAGCGGGGGCGATTCCGGCAACGCGGCGGCAATTGCGCGCAGGAGATCCGGCAAACCCTCACCGGTCTTCGCCGAGATGCGGAAGGTCGGTGCAACGCCCGCGGCAGGCCACGCCGCCTCGCGCGAGCGGTTCAGGTCGCGCTTGGTGCCCGCCGTGAAGAGCGGCGTGCCCCGCGCAGCCAGTTCCGCGCACAAGGCCGTGTGGTCCTCTCCCCAGGAGTCGCTGAGGTCCACCAGCAGCAGCGCCACATCGCAGTCGCGCGCCGCCTCCTGCACCTGCTCGTTCAGTGCCTGATTCAGCGCCTTCTCTCCGGCGTGCAGACCCGGCGTATCCAGGAAGAGGATCTGGGCGTCCGCCAGATTGTGGATTCCCAGGATGCGGCTGCGCGTCGTCTGCGGCTTCGGCGTGACGATGGCAAGCTTCTGGCCGAGCACGGCATTCAAGAAGCTCGACTTTCCCGCGTTCGGGCGACCCAGGATCGCGACCACGCCGCTGCGATGCTCGGCCATCACGTTCCTCCCCCGAGGCAACGCTCGAGCGCGACCTGTGCCGCCGCGCGCTCCGCCGCGCGCTTGGTACGCCCGACCCCCGTTCCCCACGGCGCTCCGCCGATGCGCACCTCCACACGGAAGCGCATGTCGTCGTCGTCGACCCCGCTGTCGTGCACGAGAAGATAGGTAGGCGTGCTCTGCAATTCCGCGTGCGCCCACTCTTGGAACGCGGTCTTGGCATCGCGCGGAGCGACGTTCTCACGCAGGGCGGCGGCAAAGCAGCGCTCCACCAGCGCGTCGGCGGCCTCGACGCCGCCGTCGAGATAGACCGCACCCATCACGGCCTCGAAGCAGTTCGCGAGCACGGAATCCTTCTCATGACCCGCCGTCCGCTGCTCCGTGCGGCCCAGCTGCACAAGTGCATCGAGTCCCAGCGCGCGCGAGCGCGCCGCGAGCATCTGCTTGTTGACGAGCGCAGCGCGAGCGCGCGTGAGCTTTCCCTCCGTCCAGTCCGGGTGGAGATCGTAGAGGCGCCGCGCGATCGCCAGGTCGAGCACCGCATCCCCCAGGAACTCGAGCCGCTCGTTCCCCCGACTCCCGTCCACCTCGTGCGCGTGCGAGGGATGCGCGAGCGCCAGCGCCGCGAGAGACCGATCGCGGAAGGCGTAGCCCAGCGCTCCGCAAAGCGCGTCGACAGCGCCCGCGTCGTGCATCGCGCCACGCTTCGCTTCACTCACCGGCATGCCCCGGCGATCCAGCCGCCCCCCAGCACCCGATCGCCATCGTAGAAGACCGCGGCCTGTCCCGGCGCAATGGCGCGAACCGGCTGCTCGAACCGCACCGCGACGCTGCCGTCGCCTCCCGGCTCGAGCGTCGCGAAGGCGCCCGCGTGCCGGTGGCGCACGCGCACGAGCGCGCGGGTTCCGGGCGCAACCGCTGCGCCCGCGACCCACGAGACCGCCTCGACGCGGGCTCCCTCCGCACGCAGCGCCCCGACCTCGCCGACCACCACCCGATTGTGTTCGGCATCGATCGAAGTCACATACAACGGCGGCGTTCCCCCGATGCCGAGGCCGCGCCGCTGACCCACCGTGTAGTGGTGGATGCCCGCGTGCTGCCCGAGAACCCTGCCCTCTCCGTCGACGATCTCTCCCGCGCCGGGCAACGCCTCTGGGCGCACGGCCTCGACCACGTTCGCGTAGTGACCCTCCGGAACGAAGCAGATCTCCTGGCTCTCCGGCTTCTCCGCCGTGACGAGACCGAGCCGCCGCGCGTGCGCGCGCACCTGCGCCTTGTTGAGCTCGCCCAGCGGAAACCAGAGCGAAGCGAGCTGATCCTGATTCAGCTGGAACAGGAAGTAGCTCTGGTCCTTCTCGCGATCGCTGGCACAGCGCAGTCTCCGCAGTCCCGTGTCGGGATCCACATCCACTCTCGCGTAGTGCCCCGTTGCAATGCGACGCGCCCCGAATACGCGCGCGCGCTCGAGCAGGTACGCAAACTTGAAGCGCGTGTTGCACGTGACGCACGGAATCGGTGTCCGTCCCGACAGATACGCATCTGCGAAAGCCTCGATCACTTCAGAGCGAAAGCGCTCGGCATAGTTCGCCACGAAGAAGCGCATGCCCAGTCGCTCCGCCACCGCGCGCGCGTCCTCGGCATCGGCGAGGGAGCAGCATCGGGAGCTGTCGCCCGCGAGGTGCATGGTGACACCGATCGTCTCGAAGCCCTGCGCCGCGACCAGCGCCGCCGCCACGGACGAATCCACGCCTCCGGACATCGCCACCACGACGCGCTCCGCGCCGGGCTGCACCGGAAGCCTGGACCCGGCGCCCGGGTGCGCCGACGCGCTCACGCCCCGTCCGCCTGGCGTGCCTGCGCGACCCGATCGGGCAGCAGCGCCAGAACGCGATCGATCTGGCTCTCGTCCACGCCCTCCCCGACGCTGAAGCGCAGCGAGGCGCGCGCCTGATCGGGCGAGCGCCCCATGGCGAGCAGCACCCGCGACGGCGTGATCGACCCCGACGCGCACGCCGCCCCCGAAGACACCGCGATTCCGTCGAGATCCAGCGCCTGCAGCAGCACCTCGCCCGCGGCAGCGCGAAACTCCACGTTGAGCGTGTTCGGCAGCGAGCGCTGCGCTGCGCCGTTGCGCCGCACCTCGGGGATCTTGGCGAGGATTCCCTCCCAGAGCCGATCGCGCAGCAGCGCGTAGCGCGCCGCTCGCTCCGGAAGCTCCGCTTGGCTGAGCGCGCACGCCACCCCGAGGCCGACGATGCCGGGCAGATTCTCGGTGCCGCCGCGCCGGCCTCGCTCCTGCCCGCCTCCGCACAGGAGCGGCTCGAAGGGCGCGGATCCCCGCACCACCAGGCAGCCCGCACCCTTGGCACCGCCGAACTTGTGCGCCGAAAGCGAGAGATAATCTGCGGCCACTGCGCGCAGATCCACGGGAATCTTGCCGACCGCCTGGGTCGCATCGACGTGCAGCGGAACCCCGCGCGCGCGCACGGCCTCGGCGATCGCCTGGATCGGCTGCACGACGCCCGTCTCGTTGTTTGCCCAGAGGATCGATACCAGCGCGGTGTCCGCATCCACGGCCGCCGCCACCGCTTCGGCCTCGAGGCCCCCCTCTGCATCCACCGGCACGCGCGTCACGCGCCATCCCCGCCGCTCGAGCTCCTGCAGAGGCATCTCCACGGAGGGGTGCTCGACGCTCGACGTCACGAGATGTCGAGGCGCTGCGCCGCGCGTGTCCGCGACGCATCGCAACACCGCGTTGTTCGACTCGGTCGCTCCGGCGGTAAAGATCACCTCGCCCGGCGCGACGCCGAGCAGAGAGGCGACCTGCTCGC
>JAOUNA010000269.1 GCA_029881215.1 Myxococcales bacterium
CTCGACCAGCCGGATCCTGGATCCCCAGGTCGTGGGCGAGGAGCACTACGGCGTCGCGCGCGGCGTGCAGCAGGTCTTGCAGAAATACAAGGACCTGCAGGACATCATCGCCATTCTCGGCATGGACGAGCTCTCCGACGAAGACAAGCTCACCGTGGCGCGCGCGCGCAAGCTGCAGCGCTTCCTGTCCCAGCCCTTCCACGTGGCGGAGCAGTTCACCGGGACGCCGGGCGTGTACGTGCGCCTCGGTGACACGATCCGCGGCTTCAAGGAGATCCTCGAAGGCAAGCACGACGCGCTTCCGGAGCAGGCCTTCTACATGGTCGGCACCATCGAAGAGGCGATGGCGAAGGCGAAGAAGCTCGCCTAGAGCCGAGGAGCACGCATGTCTTTCGATCTCACCATCGTCACGCCTCGCGGCCGGGCGTTCGCCGGCGCGGTCGAGCGCGTGGTGCTGCCGGGCTCCGAGGGAGACTTCGGCGTTCTGCCGCTGCACGAGCGCTTGTTCGCCATGCTGCGCACCGGTGCGGTGGAGATCCTCGCCGGCGGCGAGACGCTGCGCGCGGAGATCGCAGCCGGCTTCGCCCAGGTAACGGGCGAGGCCGTGACCGTGCTCGTCGACTCCTGCCAGATGGCCGGCGGAGCCGGCAGCGCACGGGCGGCGCATCCATGAGATTCGATCTGATCATCGTCACGCCTCGGGGCCAGGCCTTTTCCGGCGCGGTCGAGCGCGTGGTGCTGCCGGGCTCCGAGGGGGATTTCGGCGTCCTGCCCTCCCACGAGCGCTTCCTCACGCCGCTGCGCATCGGGGCTGTCGAGATTCGCACCGGCAGCGAGACGCTGTGGGCGGCGATCGCGGATGGCTTCGCCGAAGTGACGGGCGAGGCGGTGACCGTGCTCGTCGAGTCCTGCGAGCTCGCCCACGAGATCGACACGGCGCAGGCGGAGCACGCCCGCGAGCGCGCGGAAGAGGGGCTGGCTGCGCTCAACCGCGACGAGGATGCGGAGCGCTACGCGCAGTATGAGGCGGCCCTCGAGCACGCGCGCATCCGCGTCAAGGTGAGCGAGCGCTCGACGCATTGACTCGCCTCGGGATGCGCGCGAGCCGCACCCGGAAGCCCGCGTGAAGGGAACGCGATAAGCTCGCGCGCGAGCCATGGCGGACCCGGCTTCCGAGCGAGCGTTCCTCTCGACGCGCCCGATCCCGGCGCGGGAGCGGCTGATCGTGGCGCTCGACGTACCCGAGGTCGACGAAGCGCTGGCGCTCGTCGACCGGCTCGGCGACGCCGTCTGGTTCTACAAGCTCGGCCTCGAGCTCAGCATGACCGGCCGCTACTTCGATCTGCTCGAAACGCTGCGCAAGCGGGGCAAGAGGGTCTTCGTCGATCTCAAGTTCTTCGACATCCCCGCCACCGTGGCCGCGGCGGTGCGTCGACTCGCGCGCCGCGGCGCCGATTTTGCGACGATTCACGGCAACGAGGCCATGGTCGAGGCGGCGTGCCGGGAAAAGGGTGCGCTCAAGCTGCTGGCCGTCACGGCGCTGACCAGTCTCGACGAAGACGACTTTCGCGACCTGGGCGTCGAGGTGTCCATCGAGAAGCTCGTGCTGTCGCGCGCCCGGCGCATCGTGCAGCTCGGCTGCGACGGGGTGATCTCCTCCGGCGTGGAGGCGCGGGCGCTGCGCCAGGCACTCGGCAGCGCCTTCCTGATCGTGTCGCCCGGAATCCGGCCCCTCGAGCGCGCGGACGACCAGAAGCGCGTGGTGACGCCGCGCGAGGCGTTCCTGGCCGGAGCAGACTACATCGTCGTCGGCCGTCCGATCCGCGCTGCGGCGGATCCCCGCGCCGCGGCGCTCGCGATCCAGCACAGCATCGGCGCGCTGTTCGACGCCGACTGAGCCTCCGGCAGCGCGCGGCTCGCGTCAGGCGCTCTCGCGCGTCGCCTTGAGCCGCACCTTGCCCTGCTCGACGGCCACGCGGAAGCGGAAGCTCGCCTCCTCGCCGTACTTCTTGCGCAGCTGCGCGCGCTGCTGCTCGATCACGCTCTCGAGCTTGTCGCGCGTCAGTCCCTTCACGGCCTGACCGCAGGCGAGGCGCGCATCCTTGTAGGACTCGAAGAGATCGTCGTCGACCCGCTCGGCGCCCCGATCCGGGTCCGGCGCGGCCGACTTGCGCCGCCCGCCCGCGTGGATCTTGGCCTTGAATTGATGCCGCTCGTAGGTGCCCGCCTCGATCTTGCGCAACGTATCGTCCCACTGGCGCTTGAAAGCTTGGAAGCGCGAGCAGAGCGTGCCGAACTTGAAGCGCAGACCCGTGTTCTTGATCGACTGATTGCTCAGGATCGAGACGATCTTCTGGACCTCACCGCGCAGCAGGGCGGGCTCGCGCGGCCGGGTTCCGAGAAAGTACTGGTCGTACTCGCGGCGCAGCTGGATCAGCTTGTGATCGAGAGTCTGGAGTGTCTCCTCGAGCGTCTCGGCCGCCACGATCCGCCTCCTGATTCGCTTCAGATCGGCACGCAGAAAGCACAGCTTGAGGGGAAAGGCCCGCATTCTGAAGCGAGATCGACTGCCCTACCCTCCGCCCTCCATGACACGGATTTGTCTGGAGAACGCGACGCTGCTCGATCCCGAGGGGAAGGAAGCTCGCCCGGGCGGCCTCCTGATCGAGGCTGGGCGGATCGCAGCGCATCTGGAGCCCGGTCCCTCTCCGGTTCATGACGCAGAGCGCATCGATCTGACTGGCTGCTTCCTGGCGCCCGGCTTCATCGACATCCACTATCACGGGCGCTTCGTTCTCGAGCCATCCGCATCCCAGGACGGCGCAGCGCATGACGCAATTCGGAGCGGCGCGGATCTAGTGCGTCATGGCACCACCGCGTATCTGCCGACCACCGTGGCCTGGAGTCGCGAGATCCTCGCGCAGCGCGTAGACTTGATGACGCAGACGCTCGAAGCGCGTCATGAAGCCGGCGCACAGCCTCTCGGCCTGCATCTCGAGGGTCCGTGGATCAGCGGCGCGGCGGCCGGCGCCCAGCCCGTGCGGGGCATGCGCTCCTGCGATCTCGGAGAGGCCCGCGACCTGCTGGCGCGCTCTCGCGGCGCACTGCGCGTCGTGACGCTGGCGCCCGAGCTGGAGGGCAGCGAGGCGCTGCTGGAGCTGCTGCAGACGGAGGGCGTGGTCCCGGCCCTGGGCCACAGCGTTGCGAGTGCGGCCTGCGTCGAAGCCGCCATCGAGCGCGGCGCGCGGCATGCTACGCACCTGTTCAACGCGATGGCCCCACTGCACCACCGCGACGCGGGCCTGGTGGGCGTCGCCCTGACCGACGCGCGCCTGAGCGCCGACCTCATCTGCGACGGCGTGCACGTGGAGGCGCGCGTGCTGCGGCTGGCCGCGCGCGCCCTGGGCGAGCGCCTGCTGCTGATCACGGACCGTGTGGAGGCCGACCCGGTCGGCTTCGGCTCGGGCGCGCTGCACGACGACGGTCATGCGCTGCGTCT